>CAJWGN010000103.1 GCA_913031035.1 uncultured Gammaproteobacteria bacterium | reverse complement strand
TCTCAAAAACAAGATATAATAAATATATTTAAAGTAAGTAAATTACTTTCTGAAGCAAAGGCTATATTTATTGCCAAATACGATAAAGCTGTAGCTACTAAACATTTTATTGATAATGGTGATGGTACCTTAAAGGTAACTAAAGCAGAAGGATTTGTAGCAGTTGACCACACTGAAAATGGTATTAAGTTAGTAGACAGATTAGAATTTAGTAAAAATAATTTTAACGCAGGAAAACCAGGAGCAAAAAAATAAATGAAAAAGAAAGAACTTATACAATTAGTACAAGAAATAGTACAAGAAGTTAAATCAGACGCTTATGGTAGTGCTACTTTAACTTCTCAAGGGCAATCTATTCATAGAGCTCCAGGAATTTGGGAAAATAAAGAAGAAATAGCAGACTTACAAGCTCGTTTAGACCAATTATACAGAGAAATGGAGCAAGATGCTGAACCCGAAGGAGGTCCTATAGCAGATCAATATGCAGATGAAATTACAAAATTAGAAGACGAAATAAGAGCATTAAAACCTAAAAAAACACCACTTACATATGACCAAGCAGTAGGTAAAGTACCTAAAGATCAATTTATTAAATCTAAAAAATTTGATAGAGGTGGTAATAAAATAGGTGGATTCCAACAACCAAAATCATTTGACCCAGACACTATTAATTTAGTTAGAGAAATGTTACTAGTTGCCGATATACAACATAATGAACTTGTTGGGGGGTATGATGAGGTTTCATCATATTTAGACAAAAGAACAGGTGGGACATATTTTAAATTTCCACACTTTAATGGTGGACCAGGTATGTTTGGTAAAGAAACAGTAGATCGAATAGAAAGATCAAAAGCAAAAGCAAAATTAGCAGCAATTAAAACAAAACAGAGATTTCAAACGTATATAGATGATTTTGAAATATCAGATTCATCTCCAGGAGGAGTTTATGGTAATGTTTACTTATGGGTAATGTTTAATGGTTTAGCAGAAGACTATTCGTCACCAAAAGGAGGAACACAATCATCTCAATTTGAAAATATAAATGATCCTGTTTTAATGAGAGCAAGAGCAGCAAGAGATAAACAACCAGAACCATCTAGAGGTGGATTAGATTTAGATGATGTTCTATATTTAAGAGATAATAAAAAAGATTTAGAAGATAGAATTGCTCAATTATATAGAGAAATGGAGCAAGATGCTGAGCCAGAAGGAGGTCCTATAGCAGATCAATATGCTGATGAATTGGATAAGTTAGAAAATAAATTATATAGGGTTACAAAGCAAATTAATGATTATGATATGAATGAAGACTATAGACCTTCTGTTAGAGCATATAATGTAATCGATAAAAGTAATAACGATAAAATAGTTGCAAAAGAATTACCTCGTCATAAAGCTCTTGAATTAGCAAAAACAAAAAAAGAATACATGATTGATGCTACTGATAGATTAAATGAAAATGAAGATAAATTTTCTAATGCTGTAATGAATGATTTAATGCAAAGTGTTAGAAATCTTGCTCATACTGGAGGTATGGGTGAACAAGAAGCAGCTGAAATAGCAAAAGATAATCCCTATAGCTTTTTGCATATCAACAAGCCTGAGATTGATGTTGCCGCTGATGTGGGGCTTCACGATCAGGCCGTTTACGATAAGGGCTTAGAAAACCTCAAGCGGTTTGTCGCTGAGGGGACTTTGGTACAAGACAGCGAAGATAAGTTGTATGTCTACAAACAAGTAATGGGAAGCCACGAGCAAGTTGGGCTTGTGGCTGTGGCGTCAATCGATGCCTATGAGAAGGGTCTGATTAAGAAGCACGAATACACTAGGCCCGAGAAAGAAGATGATCGTGTGGCGCATATGGACTCTCTGAACGCGCAAGTAGGGCCCGTTTTCCTTACTTATAAGTCAAGGGCGGGAATTGATTTATTGATTGATAAAGTAATGCTGACCACTCCAGAGTATGAGTTCGATGCTGAGGATGGAACCCACCATGTTTTTTGGGTTATCGAAGATATAGCTTTGTCTGCCGACATAGAATCGCAGTTTGCCCAAGTGGATTGTCTTTACGTTGCTGATGGTCACCATCGTTCTGCTGCGGCATCAAGGGTTAGGCATCTACATGCTAAGCGAAATGATGAGCATGTGGGAGATGAGCCTTATAATTTCTTCTTAGTAGTTTTGTTCCCTCATGACCAGATGCAGATTCTCGACTACAACCGCCTTGTTAAAGACCTTAACGGGCATTCGGATGTAGACTTTTTGGCTGCGCTTGGGCAATCATTCTTGGTGAAATCAGTGGCTGATGCGGTAGAGGCGAAGCCTCGTCATGAAAAAGAGTTTGCGCTTTATCTCTCGGGTCAATGGTATTCCTTGGTGCCGAGCTCTGCGTTGATGGAGACTATTGATGTCAATGACCCGGTCAAGAGGCTCGATGTCTGCCTGTTGCAAGACGCGATATTCACGCCACACCTTAACATTCTTGACCAGCGCACAGATAAGCGAGTCGATTTTGTCGGTGGTATTCGCGGCCTCGCTGAATTGGAAAAGCGGGTAAATAGCGGCGAGTGTCAGGCAGCATTTGCATTACACGCTACTTCCATTGAGAGTCTGATGGATATAGCGGATGCAGGAGAGGTTATGCCGCCAAAATCAACCTGGTTCGAACCAAAATTAAAAAGTGGGCTGGTTGTTCACATTCTTGGCTAGTGTTTAAGGGTTCTGAGCTAGTGTTTTGGGATTTTTGGCTAGTGTTTAAGGGCGCTGGGCTAGTATTTAAGGGTTTTGAGCTCGTGTTTTAGGATTCTTGGTTAGTGTTTAAGGGTTCTGGGCTAGTGTTTTAAGATAGTCGGCTGAGGATTGGCTAAGGAGTCAATTTCCTCCAAAGCAGGTGCACCCGAAAGCGTTGATTCAGTAAATACAGTTCCACGAAATTTCAGGCGTATGCCCATATAGTGGCAAATGACTTTGCGTAGATTTCGTTTCGTATCGTTTAGTAAATGCATTTCTGTCTCGGGTTTTGCAAAGCGTTAATAATAGATCCTGTCTCACTACTTATTTAACGTCAGCAGGTTCAAAAAGGTTTACAAGGTTTGTCCCTGGATATGAGTTTTTATAAGAAATCGAGTGTCTTAGGTGGCTGGACTGATTCAGTTCAAAGCCTTTATGGAGCAGAGTCCGCATCTAGCAGATCTTCCGGCTAACAGAACCGCTCTCTCAGAATAAAACGACAGCCTCCCAGAGCCGAACGTCTGCTTATCAGAACCAAGCGTCGACAAACCAGAAAAAGCCGCATCACCTATCGGGTGTGCGGCTTTTTACTGACTATTTAAGAAAGGTCGACTAAGCGACGTTTTGTTTCTCGGTATTCAGCAAGGTCGCTTTTTGCGTGCCTATGGGAATATTTTTTGGCAGCATTGCATCAGGAATTTTTCTTACTAATTCTATATAAAGCAGACCATTAGTAAGCCTAGCTGATGTGATTTCTACGTGATCTGCGAGCTGGAATCGACGTTCGAAGTTCCTTGCTGCAATGCCTCTGTGGAGAAAGTTTTTGCTGCCAGGTTCGGCGCTGTGCTGGCCTTTCACGAGTAGGGTATTCTTCTCGGTCTGGATGTTTAATTCGGCTTCAGCAAACCCAGCCACCGCCATAGTGATTTGATATTGGTCGGTATCCAGAAGTTCAATATTGTAGGGGGGATAGCCGTTCGCGCTAGCGTCTGCTCGGTTAACGGTGTCGAGTAAAGTGGAAAGGTGGTCGAATCCAACGGTGGTTCTGTAAAGTGGTGAAAAGTCAAAATTTCTCATGTTCATATCCTTTGCGCCGGCATTTGCCGACAATGATCTAGCAATATGTGATTTGCCCATCTATTGATCGGGCGGTTACGCAAGCCTCATAAGAGCGCTTGCTTGCCATAGATATAGGACTGGCAAAAGGATATTTCAAGCGCTATTGCTAGAATATTTTTAAGGGATAACTCGGATTTTAAATTATTTTGGGGTGGCCGGCGATATATAGAAAACAAAAAAACATATAAAACAATAATATATAACTATTACTTAATGTAAAAAGTAATAGTTGAATGAATCTGTTATCGATGAAAAATGTTTAATGACTTCGCCAAAAATCAGTCCTGAAAACTTTCTAGATATTAAAGTTTCTGATTCTGGGAGGGGGAGTGGCGTGTAAGCTGGGGTAGTTTTAATCTTTTTTACCATGGCGTTACTATTATAAGCTCGATTTTATTGTTATTGCCTTGGTAACACTATTTACTCGTTTACCGACTTTCAGAGATAGTAGTGAGCGGGTCAATCTTCGCATTTGCAGGTGAGAAACTAATCGCAGAAGGTTTGACAGTTGAGGTTAAAGGGAAAATGCAAAACTTGTTGATAGGTAAAATGTAGTGGTCTTCGATCAGGGTAGTGGTGGGCAGATAAGCTTGATCATTGATCAAGAGCCAGCCTCAGAGTTGAGCAGTAGCTTCGAAGGCAGTACATCAGTTAAGAATAAACCCGGCAGAGCTAAGTTGGGGTCGTGGGCAGGGAGATAAGATTTTTGCACGGGCATTGGGAACGGTCAGACGGCGAACGCGGGGGTACCTCTGCGAGACTGGGATGATTGATAGATCAATATTGGACAGAAAAAACTGGTCAGGACAAGATTGGGCGAGCTAAGAGCAGGACTAACCGGCTTATCTGTGTAATTGCCAGCACTCTCAGCAATTTTGAGGGAGCCGTGTTCGCGCTTTATGGTAATAACCCTGATGGATTTGCCGAGTGCATAAAACTTTGGCCCGCTGATATCCGAAAATGCGCAGAACATTACTCAGACGGCGCATGGGGATTAGGAGAGGTTAATGAGGGTCAAGGGTGAGGTGTAAGCCGCGAAGTATTTCGTTGATATCTGAGAGTGCCTTTTTATATTCGTTTAGAGGAGCGCATAAGGGGTTTAGAGGAGGTTTGAGAAAGTTAAAGAAGGTTAAAGAAGCGGAGAGGCTCTGACAGCTGTATAATAAAACCAACAACATCGAGTCTTTATGAATCAAAATCCCGCATCTCAAGCTTCAGAAACCCCAGCTTCCAGTGTTTTTACGCCGGTTCAGCTGCGCGCGCTGGCTAGAGAAATCGTGGCGAGCGGAGTATTGGGGCGGTCAAAAAAATACGGGGCGTTGTTAGAATTTTTAGTTGAGTGCTCAATAGAATCTAAATCGCCAAAAGAGATAGAACTGGCGGTCAGTGTGCTTGGTAAAAATGAGAGCTTTGATGTCTCTTCAGACTCCAGTGTTCGAGTTTATGTGCATCAGCTTCGAAAGAAGCTGGACAATTACTACCGAGATTTTGATAAAACCTCAGCCCATCGAATTATCATTCCTAAAGGCCAATACACAGTAGCTGCTACTTCCCACAGCAGCCTCCACAAGACAGGTGGCGGGAAAACTTGGTCAATTGCTGAGCCTTTTCAAATTAAGGGGCTGCTTATTGCAGCTGTTATTTTACTGGCAGCCAATTTGATTTATTTAGTAAAGTCGAATTCAAGGACTGAGCCAGACCGCTTGAATTCCGTGGCGTCACATGCAATTTGGAAGTCTGTTCTTGAAGACCAGCATCCCATTATGCTGGTGATGGGGGACTACTATATTTTTGGCGAACTGAATGCCAATGGCAATATAGCGAGAATGGTCAGAGAGTTTAACGTTAACTCCAGTAGTGATTTAGAGGACCTTCAGTTCCAGGACATTGAGCAGGCTGAAAATTATCTCGATCTCGATTTATCTTATATGCCTGAAGGCAGTGCCTATGCGCTTGCGCGAATTGTACCGATACTGCAGGCCAGTAATAAAACAGTAAACATAACGATGATGTCTGACTTATCAACAGCGGATATCAGAGATAACCATATCGTTTATATTGGATACATCAGTGCGCTGGAAAAGCTCAAGCAAATGACGTTTGCAAGCTCAGGGCTGCAAATTGGTCGAAGCTATGATGAGTTGATTGATAAAGAATCATTACGCTTTTTTACAAGCGATGCGGGTTTGCCCGAGGAGGGAGAGCAATTCAGAGATTACGGGATGTTTTCAACCTATCCGGCAAGTAGTGAAACCCAAGTGCTGATGATTGCCGGCATGCGTGATGCCGGTTTGATGCATACTGCGAAAGCCTTGTCCGAAACCCAAAGTTTGGATGATCTGGTTGTCGCAATTGACGATGATACAGACGAGGCAGTTGCGTCTTTTGAGGCCTTGTTTGAAGTCTATGGCCTAGATAGGCTGAACTTTGAAGCAAATTTGGTGTATGCGAATTCACTAGATGCGTCTGCCATTTGGTCACAGCAGAGCAAACTGTAAGGATTGCGGTAGAATAAGTTCGCTGGCAGGCCCTCAACTGACTCTATTTTTGTTATCGAATCCCTTCGAATTTAAGTGATGAGTTGTTTCGCCTTGGTTTTGCCTCGCTTTTTTATTGAGAGCTAAGCATTACGCTGCCTGCGTTTGCTGTCTTTGCCTTGCTGCCATGGGCAACCCAGGAGTTATCTTTTTCTGAATAGCTGACATTAATTTCACCCGAGAAATTGAGTGGCGAGACTTTTTTGAGGCTGTATTTTGCAACGGGCTAGTTTTCCCCGTAAATTTTCTGTCCTTGCTCATCTTTGGCAACCTTCGCTCTCGCTGTCGATATGGCTGTGGCGCTGTTGCCAAATTTTCTAAATGGAGATGATTGCTGAAAACTTTTGCCATCGTACTTAATTCTCATTCAAGCAGGGTCGGTTCCGCGAGACTCGATTATGTTTATATGGTGCAGTGCGCTCAGTTTCTTTAAGACTAGCTTTCTCCCTCTTCGTCTATGACACAGGCAAAATAAGGATAGGCTCGCAGAGCTATTGCCATTACTTGGGCAGAAAGAGTGTGCCTTGGTTTTATTTCATAAAAACTGAAAAGCAGGCCATTTAGGTGCTTAATATTACTTATGAGCAAGAGCCTAGCACTGGGATAGCAGGTTATTCAGCTGGTATCATTTGAAGGAGGTGAGAACTAAGTCTGTAAAAGAATTTGTTTTTTATCGCTTTCTTGCGGTTGCTGAGTTTCTCAGAGGCTTTTTTGACTTTCTAGCTCATTTAAGCGTGAGCTGCCATGTGCTGGATCACGCCGGGCTTACGGCTTTCTACATGGGATATGCTGTAGCTGTACGATTTTGCGCTAGGGTCGATGTCCATAGCTTCATCTATAGCCGCTGCTAAGTCAGCGTGGGCCGCTTGCTCTGTTAGGTAGGGTCCGGAGATCTTTACTTGCAGAGTTGGCTCGTTAGGTGCAGAAGCCACTATATAAAAGTTTTTCGAATTCACATTATTTCCAGTTGGTGGAGTATAACTTCTCCGAAGCAACTTGTTCTGTATTGGTATGGTAACGGCGCGATATTATAAGGCTATAACGGCCGCATATTAGAAACCAATAGTTTCTATATTACAAGATCAGCAAAGCAATTCATTTTCTGATACTACGCCCGCATTCTACGGGACTGATAACTGTACTGATAGATGATCAAGTCTTATCTGAGGCTAGTTCAGCAGGTGAAGCAAGTACGTGCCGCGGTTCTCACCCAGCGCGTTGCCACGCTTGAGTGGGCCATCGGGTCGTTTCCTTTTGCAGTAACTGCCAGCGTTACCATCAAAAGTGAAAAACGACATCGCCTTGCTGGAATTTTCAGTAAATACTGCCCGTTATCAGGCCGTATGACTGCTCTGACAGCCCCTGTTGTTAATAGACTTTCCTTTCGAATCGTAGAGTTCTTTGCCCGGGCTGATTCCTTTCAGTATGTCTAATTGCTCGCCATTACGTTTTTTTGCTCTGGTGATGACAATGCCATTAACGGTGTTTTGCTCGTTACAGGACTCTTTGGCGGCATTGAGGTCTTGCCATTTGTCTAAACACAGCGCCACATTTGGGGAGCCGAAAGTGGATGCCTCTGTCTCGTCTATCTCACTATTTTGAACTTTTTTTAGAAACTCTGTATAGGATGTTGGCAGATCCACTGAAGATAACCAGCTTTGTCGCTGGTTGTGGCCTGATTCGATAACTGCCAGTAAATCGGCTTTTTGTCTTAATATGTTGGGAAGTTCATCAAGCCGCCTAGTTTCTATGAGTCGGCGTTCGGCAAGAAGAATGTTGGTTAATAGAAGGCAGTGATCAAGTTCACTGTCTAAAAGGGTGTAAAGCTCTGATAATTGAAGCACTAACTTTCTATTGAACTTTCAAGTGAAAGGATTTTGCCAGCAATGCTTCCCGAATCAATAGTGTAATCTCCAGAGGTGATGCGGCTATGAAGTTCTACAATGCGCGCAGTGTCGATTTCTGGTAGATTTTTGATCCGTGATTCCAGGGCGCTCATGTCTACAGCTTGTGAGCTGAGAGCCACCGTAGCACTTTTTTTCTGCGAACTTACATCGCTAACGGCGCGCCGATCGCCCTTGAACTGGGTAATTACAGCTGCTTTGGTACCGCGGTTTTCAGGCGCGGTTTGAGTAATATTAGGTCCGATTTTATTCACAACGACAACGCTTCTATATCCATTATTAAAAGTATCATTTCCCTATTCCTGATTTTCGCAACAAATTTCTTCAGGCTGTTTGTAGCGGGTCTCAATTATAACGACTGGTGTAAAAATATCTTTAAGTCGATTTGACACCATCTTTGATCGAGCTTTAGAAGTTAGAGTTATAACGTAAATAATCGTAAAATTATTATTTAAGCCATTGTTATAATTGAACTTTAACTTTTCCTGAGCCAACAACCTCGGCCTGAATGATTATCTCGGAGCTATTATTCCTCACGTTAATCACTTTACCAAGAGCACCATCTTGGAGCGCTTCCCCTTGTTGTCTGATTCTTAAATTTTGTGATTCTGCGACCAATTGCACCAAGTCACCACGCTCAATTAGTAGCGGTTTACTTAAACCTTCCAGAGAAAATGGTGCGCCGGAAGTAAGCGAATACTTCTGTTCCATGCCGATTACTAAACTCTTATCGGTCACAGGTGTTCTTCGAAGTGTGGCTATATTTGTTTCCAGCGGGCGCATATGTCTTTCTTCAATTTTAGTGCCGCGTCGAATATTTTCTGTCGCAACCAATACCTCACCAAACAAATTAACCTCGGCGGCCACATATTTGGTCCACGGTCGGTCTCCTGCGCAGCTTGCTTTAACTTGAAGCCTCCCGATGCCTTGCTGATTGCCGTTTAAAGCAAGCTGCAGGCCGCCGGAGCATTTGGGTAGGTTAAGCCGTGGGTCAATATAGCCAACCGACACCTCGATACGGTGATTGGGTTGCAATCGGCCGGCATGGAAATCTTTGAGATATTGCTCTATCTCACTGCTAATTTGAGTAATAGCGTTTTGTTCGGCAAACAAATAGGTGTTGCTTCCTAAAGCAGCCGCAAGTAGGAGATTTTTCAAAACCCGTCCTAGCTGACAAGTGTTTTTGCTCAGTTTTCTAATCTCTCTGTTGGTTTGTTTCCTCATTTTGACAGTGTAGGACTGATTCCGAAATTACGCTGATTTTTTTATCCTGAGCGAAGCGAGCGGCAATGGGGCTGCCTATCATCTGACGCATAGCGGTAAACCATTGCCGGTAAACCATTGCCGTATAAGGAGGTCACTAACCCTGCATAGTAGGGAATATGGGGTGTCTGGTACTTGGCACAAGCTTTGCTAAATCTAAGAAACCGAATAAAAACTAGCGACGCGTTGGAGCTTAGAAATGGCTATCAGTTTCGAAAATGCATTAGGAATACATGAGAAGGCACTGACTCTGAGAAATAAGCGCACCGCAGTTATTGCTAACAATATTGCGAATGCGGATACCCCTGGTTTTAAAGCTCGTGATATGGATTTCAAGGCTGTGCTGTCCGGACATGGAGAAGCAAAAGGGAGCAAAGGGTTGATGACCTCAAATTCTAGACATATTGGAAGCTCAAACCCAGCAACTGAAGTAAGCCTTTCGTATCGTGTGCCTACCCAGGCGTCTTTAGATGGCAACACGGTTGATGAGCAGCAAGAAAATGCTGCTTTTGCCAAGAATGCAATTGAGCATCAAGCCAGCTTCCAGTTCCTTAATGGCAAGTTCACGGGACTGATTAAGGCTTTAAGAGGCGAATAAGTTCATGGGGTGAGTTTACGCTAAAGGCGTAAATTTATTTTCAGTTTGGATAAGAATGAATAAAAGGAATGTGGTATGAGCTTAGGAAATATATTTGATATCGCTGGCTCCGGGATGAGTGCACAAACGCTGAGGCTCAATGCAACAGCAAGTAATTTGGCCAATGCAGAAACTCCAGCAGGTAGTGAAGCTGAGGCATTTAAAGCCAGGTATCCACTGTTTTCGGCTGTGCAAAACGAAGCTCAAATGACACTGGGCGACTCAGGTACCAATGAAAAATTTGAAGGGGTAAAGGTTACCGGTGTAGTGGAAAGTGAAAAACCAATCCAGCTGCGCTACGAGCCGCAGCATCCTCTGGCAGATCAAGAAGGTTATGTTTACTACCCAAACGTAAATGTGGTCGAAGAAATGACGAATATGATTTCTGCGTCTCGATCATTTCAAGCCAATGTAGATGTTATGAACGCAACGAAAACTATGTTGCAGCGAGTGCTCTCTCTTGGGCAGTAGAAGAATTCATAGAGCTATTCATCAGAGTTGCTTACTGTGGTGGAAAAAGAGGATAACGAAGTGACTGATATAAGTGGGATAGGGCGCAGCTCAGTTCTTGACGATTTGTCGATTAAAGATACGCAAAAAGATAAGGAGCTCGGCAGGGATGAGTTTCTAAAATTACTCGTTGCGCAACTGGAAAATCAAGACCCAATGAACCCGCAAGAAAACGGAGATTTTGTGGCGCAGTTGGCCCAGTTTTCATCACTTGAAGAGGCTAAAAACCTTACTCAGAGTTTTGATGGTTTTGCTGCTAACTTTCAATCCTCTCAACATTTACAGGCAACCTCGCTAGTAGGCAGGCCGGTACACGTTGCAAGTGATAATACGTTGTTGGGAAGTGAAGGTGCCATTAGTGTTTTAGCTGAAATCCCAGCGGATGCTGACGGAGCCACTTTACGTGTTTTCAACACAAGCGGTGGGCTGGTGGATAATTTTGATTTGGGCGCAATAAGTCCAGGAAGGAATGAATTTGTTTGGACAGGCGAAGATGCCAACGGTCAAAGATACCCAGCAGGTGTTTATAAGTTTGAGGTGAATACTAATAAAGACGGAGTGGCCGAGCGGGCTCCAATCTACTTAAGCAGTAATGTAAATAGCGTAACCATTGAGCCGGGTGGCTCGCTTACTTTAAATTTAGCGGGTATTGGCCCAACACCAATGTCTGATGTCATTCAAATAAATTAGTCTCACGACCAAGGATTAGGATATGAGTTTTAATATAGGACTTAGCGGTTTAAACGCAGCTCAAGAAGAAATCAACGTTTCCGGTAATAACATCGCTAATGCCAGCACCGTTGGTTTTAAGAAGTCACGAACAGAATTTGGCGACGTGTTTGCAGCATCAGTACTTGGAGGTGGCGGCAACCAACAGGGTAGTGGTGTGTCTTTACAAAATATTGCTCAAGACTTCTCTCAGGGCAACGTGAGCTTCACCGGTAACGCCTTAGATTTGGCGATTAACGGAACTGGGTTTTTCGTGCTGAACGGCGAGGCTGGAACGGCTTATACGCGATCAGGAACATTTGGTACAGATAAGGAAGGCAATATAATAAATAGTCAAGGCGAGCGGCTTCAGGGATTTGCTCCTACTGTCAATGGCGATGCCAGTGGCGGAGGGCCGTTGACAGATTTAGTGGTCACTACCGGTGAAATACCCCCTGTTTCGACTACCAGGGTTGAGAGTGTTCTAAACCTTGACGCATCGGCTTCACCTTCTTCTATAGTTGGGACAAATCTTGTTACCAATGGTGGTGCATCCGGGCTGCAGCGTTTAGGCGTTCAATCTGCTCGGGCTGCAGAGCTTATAGGGTCAGTATCTACTGCGGGTACTGATTTCTCTGGAACAACAAACGCCGCTACAACGGGCGCGTTCAATATCGCTGGAGGGTTGGATTTCGCCACTGCGACGGGCAACCAAGGTTTTTCAATATCGGTAAACGGAGGCGCGTTTCAAGCCATAGATCTTAGTGGTTCAGATGCCGCTGACGAGGCAGCGCTAGTCGCTCATGTTCAAGCTCGTTTAGACGCTGCATTAAGTGCTCCGAACAACGTAAATGTCAGTGCTGTTAACAATAGGCTTGTTTTGAATACTGCGGCCACTGGCGGCAACTCTAACATCACCATCGGCAACCAAGTCGAAGGGCTAGCCCAAAATATCTAACTCAGAATAAATAATATTCTCTAAATCTTTTAAGAAAATTTCTT
>CAJWGN010000102.1 GCA_913031035.1 uncultured Gammaproteobacteria bacterium | reverse complement strand
CTGTCTTAAAAATCAAATACACAACCGCAAAGCAAAGCAATGTAAAGACAGAGATGCTGATCAAGCTCACTGTCACGCTCACCTCCGAAATCTCATAAAAACTCCAGCGCAGGCCACTAACCAAATACAGAACCGGGTTTAAAAGCGTTACTGTTTGCCAAACCGGCGGCAGCATATCAGTGGAATAAAAACTGCCACCCAAAAAAACTAAGGGTGTGATTACCAGCGTTGGCACAACAGACAACTTTTCGAAATTATCTGCCCAAATCCCAATAATAAAACCCATCAAACTGAATGATATTGCCGTTAGAAAAATAAAAAGTAACATAACAAAAGGGTGGGCAATTTCAAGGTCGATGAAAAACGAAGCGGTGATCAGAATAATAAATGCCAGTAATATCGATTTGGTCGCAGCCGCCCCAACGTAGCCAAGCACTACTTCAAAAGTCGAGATTGGCGCCGACAGCATTTCATAAACCGTACCAACGAATTTCGGAAAATAGATTCCAAAAGAACCATTTGAAACACTGGTGGTCAGCAAATTCAACATGATTAAACCGGGCACAATAAAGGCCCCGTAATTCACTCCATCCACTTGATCGATGCGCGAACCAATGGCAGCTCCAAACACGATAAAATAAAGGGACGTAGTGATCACCGGCGCCACAATACTTTGCACCAAGGTTCGCTTCATCCTAGCCATTTCAAACTTGTAGATTGCCAACACGCCATAAAGATTAAAAAACCGCATAAAAATAACCTGTTAGTTTGAAGACTGCATTAAGAAGACTCGTGTACTAAAGACACAAAAATATCTTCAAGGGAGCTCTGAGTTGTATTGAGGTCACGAATGCCGATGCCGGCCTCTTTAACGCTGTTTAGCAGAGACGTGATGCCGGTGTGCTCACTCTGAGCATTAAAGGTGTAGATAAGTTGATGGCCATCGCCGCTCAGCTCGAGATCTTCTCCAATCAGAGATGCAGGCAGTTCAGACAACGCCTCTCGCAAATCAAGCAGCAACTGTTTTTTGCCAAGCTTGCTCATTAGGCTCGCTTTCTCTTCGATAAGGATCAATTCACCGTTGTTAATCACACCAACGCGATCAGCAATTTCCTCTGCTTCTTCAATGTAGTGTGTAGTTAATATGATGGTCACCCCAGCTTGCTTTAGCTCCGCGACGATTTTCCACATATCCTTACGAAGTTCAACATCTACCCCAGCAGTTGGTTCATCAAGAAACAACACTGTTGGCTCATGTGATAACGCTTTTGCTATTAACACACGTCGCTTCATGCCACCGGAAAGCGTCATGATCATGTTGTCTTTTTTGTCCCATAGCGACAGAGACCTTAGCACCTTCTCAATGTGGCCTGGATTTGGTGCCTTGCCAAACAAACCTCGACTAAAAGCAACGGTGTTGAACACGGTTTCAAAGGAGTCTGTGGTGAGCTCTTGTGGGACCAAGCCAATTATTGATCTGGTTTTGCGGAAATCTTTAACAGTGTCGAAACCTGCCACGGTCACTGTGCCAGTACTAGCACGGACAATACCGCAGACGGTCGAGATGAGAGTGGTTTTGCCAGCGCCATTAGGCCCGAGCAATGCAAGTATTTCACCTTTAAAGATATCGAGGTCGATATTCTTTAAAGCTTGAAAACCGCCAGCATAGGTTTTGCTGAGATTTTTTACGGATAAAATTATTTCTGATGAGTGTTCCATAGGCACAGAAGTATGAGACCTGATTGTGACAATATCAATGGCCATTTATATTCGAGGTCGCCAAGTATCAAATTATGCACGCCTAATCTCATGATAGACTATTGAATCAATTTGAATCGAAAATGGAACCTGCAAACCCCATGAAAAAATTCAGCCGTAATGCACTTTTTGTTGCCGTCAGATCAAATATTTCACTCGTTACAGCACTTTTTATAGCCAATCTAGCAGCAGCTCAATCTCAAGCCGCAGAATTAATCGAAGCTAGTTTGACTACCCAGGAGCAGAGTCTAGTGAGCTGGCTAGACACAGAAGAAGACAATATGGTCGCGATGCTTAAGCAGCTTACTAATGTCAATTCTGGAAGTCTGAACAAGCAAGGGGTGGATGAAATTGGACGGCTATTAAGTGCCGAACTTGAAACTCTTGGATTTGATCTAACCACTTTCCCCGGCGAAGTTATCGAGATGCCTAACTGTCCCGGCAGCAACTATGCAATTGATGTAGCTGATCACATCCTTGCCAATAAAGGTGGAAAAGGCAAAAAACTCCTTCTCATGGGTCATATGGATACGGTATTCCCTCCTAACAGCCCATTCCAAACTTTTAGTCGGTCTGGCGATGTTATGTACGGTCCGGGAGTCGCAGATATGCAAGGCGGGCTAGTAGTGATGCTTTATGCACTTAAAGCACTGCAAAAAGCAGGCGAGCTTGATGACATGGCCATATCGGTATTTATGAATAGCGATGAGGAAATTGGGTCTCTTTCTTCAAGAAAGTACCTAGAGGAACAGGCTCCATTACACGACTACGGCTTAGTGTATGAGTCATCTGGCTCAAATAATATGGTGCGCCAAAGGAAAGGCTTGGGTCAAGCGCGCTTTGTTGTAAACGGAAAAGCCTCCCACGCCGGCGGCGCTCATCAACTAGGGCGTTCTGCGATCAAAGAGTTGGCCTATAAAATAGTTGAAATTGAGAAAATGACTGACTATGAGTCAGGGGTTACGGTGAATGTTGGAGTCGTTAGTGGAGGCGAGGCAAGAAATACAATTGCCCCCTGTGCGGAGGCGTTTATTGATCTACGCTATCCTGCCCCACAGCAAGGAATCGATGCAGTGGCTCAATTTGAAGCTATTTTCGATTCGGTGCTCAGCTATCCAGTCGACTCCGGCGAGATCAGCACGACGAGTTGGACGAACCTGCATCGGCCACCAAAAATCCCTACTCCCGAGTCAGACTACTTACTAGAGAAAACCATCGCCATCGGGCGGCTGCTCGGCCAAAAACTTGGGGTCACAGATTCCGGCGGAGGAACTGATGGCTCTCTTACTCAAGCCGCTGGTTTGCCAACACTTGATTCACTGGGAGTTTCTGGAACTGGCGCCCACTCGGACCGGGAAGAAGCTCGGATAAGCTCGTTAGTCGAGCGGGCAAAACTCAGCGCGATTTTAATTCATAGACTGTCCGCTGAATAAATGTTTTCATCAGTCGCTAGCCTATCAAAAAAATAGAACAGGGCTGGAGGCATCGCATGACCGAATCCAAAACACAGGATGCATCTGACATTCAGACTGAGCCTGAAGTTAATGCAACACCGCAGGAACCTTTAAGCGACGCCGCCAAAGCGTATCAGCGACCAGGTTACCGGTATTTAGTTCTTGGTATTCTTACCACCGTTTATATTTCTAATTTCGTCGACCGTCAGGTCATCAATATACTAGCCAGCTATATTATTGAAGATCTGCAGATTTCTGACGGCCAATTCGGCATGCTCTCAGGTTTGGCCTTCGCTCTTATCTACACCAGCCTTGGCATTCCCATCGCACGCTTGGCTGACATCGGCAACCGCCGAAACATCATTGCAATCTCAATCACCATATGGAGCGTCATGACCGCTGCGTGTGGCTTAGCTAATAATTTCACCCAGTTGTTCATCGCACGCTTTGGTGTGGGCATCGGCGAAGCAGGCGGAAGCCCCCCTGCGCACTCGATCGTCTCGGATATCTTTCCCGCTAATCAGCGAGCGACGGCCCTATCGATTTATTCTTTTGGGGTATACGGCGGCATTTTAGTAGGCACAGTCGGTGGCGCCTATTTGGTTCAGTATTTTGACTGGCGCATAGCTTTTGTAGTCGTCGGACTGCCAGGCATTTTTCTCGCGCTGATTGTTAGATTTGTTATCAAAGAGCCACCACGAGGACTCGCCGAGAAGCGCAACGACGCCGCTCCTCCTGGCTTCCTCAAGGTGATGGGATACTTGTGGGACCGGAAATCTTTTCGACATCTCTCTTTTGCCTGTGCCCTGCACGCTTTCGTCACCTATGGGATGGGGAATTTTATGCCGCTTTTCCTTGGCCGGGTCCATGGCATGCCCATTCTGGACATCGGATTGTATTATGGCCTGATCGCAGGTGTTGGCGGCCTCGCCGGCACCTTCTTTGGTGGTTGGATGTCGGACAGGATGAGTAATAAGACCGGAGACAAAACTTGGTATGTGTGGATACCGTTTATCTCTACAATTTTAGCGATACCCTTAGCCTTGATCACCTTCTTAGTCATGCCAACGGGCTATAGCGCCGTCTTCTTCTACGTTTTCCCAGTGTTTTGCGGCGGCTGGTACCTCGCCCCTTGTCTAGCGTCTACTCACTTCTTAGTGGGCATCAGAATGCGGGCCATGGGCTCAGCTGTGCTGTTGTTTATGCTCAATCTCATTGGTTTAGGGTTAGGGCCATGGATGACTGGAATGTTCAGTGATTGGCTAACGCCAGAGTATGGGAATGATGCCTTAAGGTATGCGATGTCTATAACCGTATTGGTTAACATCTGGTGTGCTGCACATTATTATTGGTCAGCTAAAACCATTAGAGCAGATTTCGATCGCGCGCCAGAATAGGCGCCTTGAGAATGACGCACCGGCAACTTATGAAGCGACGAGCCATACTTAGAGGCGCATTTTTACAATTTAAATAGCCTTTCTCTATGGTTCAAATGGCCTCTAGAGCTTGATCAATTTTAGAGACAGGAACTACCGTCAGCCCAGGTATTTTTGCTTTAGGCATATTTGCTTTCGGCACGATGGCACGGGTAAAGCCGTGCTTAGCCGCTTCTTGCAATCGCTCCTGACCACCGGGAACAGGCCTGATTTCTCCAGCCAATCCCACTTCCCCAAACACGACTAAGTCTTTTGGCAAAGACTGATCTTTGAAACTAGATACAATCGCTAAAAGTAGCGCCAAATCAGCGCTGGTTTCGGTAACTTTAACGCCGCCCACAACATTAACATATACATCTTGGTCAGCCATATACAGGCCTCCATGGCGATGCAGAACCGCCAGCAGCATTGCTAATCGATTTTGATCCAAACCCACAGCCACTCTGCGAGGGTTTCCTAGCTGAGACCCATCGACAAGGGCTTGAATTTCTACCAGCAAAGGCCGAGTCCCTTCCCAAAGCACTACAACTATAGAGCCAGGTGTATCTTCTTCAGTTCGGGCTAAGAATATCGCTGATGGATTTTTAACCTCGATCAACCCGCGCTCCGTCATTGCGAAAACGCCCAGCTCGTTAACTGCGCCAAACCTGTTTTTTTGACCTCGCAGGATTCGGTACTTACTGTCACTGCCCCCTTCCAACATAATGAAACAGTCGATCATGTGTTCTAAGACTTTTGGACCAGCCAAATTTCCGTCTTTGGTAACGTGCCCTACAAGGAAAAGAACGGTATTGGTTTGTTTCGCATATTGAATCAAATAAGCAGCACACTCTCGTACTTGCGAAACACTGCCTGGGGCAGAGGCGACATCACTGCTATGCATCACTTGAATGGAATCCACAACCAACAAGGCAGGTTTATGTTCTTGCGCTGCATTACATATTTGCTCGACATTGGTTTCTGCCAACATCTTCAGGTTTTGCTCCGGCAAGTTGAGTCGTTTGGCGCGCATACCAACCTGCTGCAGCGATTCTTCGCCGGTGACGTAAAGCGCTTCTTTGCCGCTAGCTGCCAACATACACATCACTTGCAACAACAAGGTACTTTTACCAGCACCAGGATTTCCACCAATCAAAACTGCCGACCCTGGCACCAGACCACCGCCCAACACGCGGTCAAGCTCACCAATCGTGCTGCCGAATCTAGGCAGACTTTCCAGGTCAATATCAGAAAGGTTCTGGACATTACTTTTTGTACCGGCATAGCCCTGTTTACGGAAGTCCGCTTTTGTTGCCGGTGAACTGCTACTGCCAAGATTAATTTGAGAGAGGGTGTTCCACTCTTTACATGACACACATTGGCCCTGCCACTGACTATGCTCAGTTCCACAATCCGTGCAGACGAATGCTACTTTTGCCTTTGCCATCTGAGACCTTTTTACCTGTGTGTTGTTTGTCGGTGAGGGTGTTGATAATTAACTTAGAAGCTGATTGCCTTGATACGCTGTTGCTCTTAGCATCAAAACTACAGCTTAGTCGAGATAGCGATAGTTTACGCGATCTGTGACTTTACAAAACAGCTCATAAGCAATGGTGTCTACTGATTTTGCCACTTCATCGGCGCAAAGGCCCTTGCCCCACAGAACAACCTCGTCATTAATTTTGGCATCGCTGCCTCCTAAATCGATGGTGATCATGTCCATAGAAACTCGACCTGCAACATGGCTTTTAAAATCACCGGTTGCAGTTTTAACGACTACAGGGGTTTCACTGCTGGCCGATCTTGGGTAGCCGTCGCCGTAGCCGACCGAAACCACTCCAATTCGGGTGTCTGTCCTGCATGTATAGCTTGCACCATAACCCAACGTCTCTCCGGCTTTAACTTCATTGATCGCTATGAGCCGAGAACTCAAAGTCATCACTGGGCGCAGGCCAACATCCAAACCGTTTTCACTGGTCAACGGTGAGCTACCGTAAAGCATAACACCCGGTCGGACGGTGTCATGGTGCGTTTCTGGCAAACTCAAAATTCCAGCGGATGCCGCGAAACTTGTTTCTAACTTAACAAAGTCTCTGTGCAGAATATTCTTAGCCTCAGCAAATCGGGAAATCTGTTGCTGAGTAAAATCATGGGAAGCAGGTAGCAACATATCATCGGCAAACGCCAGATGAGACATAAAAACTAGATCTGTGTTGGCCAGTTCAGCAAGTTTCTTATAGGTTGCGATACTCGCCTCTTGGCGCTGACCAAGCCTGTTCATACCACTGTTAAATTCAACCCAAAACTTTTTTGGACATTGCTGATATTCCGACACTAAGAGTGCCATTGCAATTTCGACCTGATACGCCGAGTGAATCACTGGTTGGATTTTTTTGTCCAAGCACAGTCGCAGTTCGCTCTCATCAATAAAACCGGCCAACAGCACAACTGACTTGCCTAGTCCCAGCCCGGCGACTTCTAAGGCCTCTTGCAAGGTTGCCACAATAAAGCAGTCAAATTGAGTATTACTTGCAGCGAGGGATTTTGCGATCTTCGCCACACCGTGGCCGTAGCCGTTAGATTTAATAACCGGCGTAATATTAGCGCTGGGGCAGAGTTCACGAACTCGGGCGAAATTATAGTTAAGGGCGTTCAGATCTATGGTTGCCCAAGTTCTGGGAGTCGGTGCTGTCATGAGTGTGGTCCGGGTTTCAACAGCTACTACTATTCGTGAGTATAGCTATCATCATAACGAGGCTGAATATAATTTTCGAAGCGGGTGAATTGCCCTTGGAAGGCTAAACGAACAGTACCAATTGGACCATTACGCTGTTTGCCGATAATGACTTCTGCAACGCCCTTGTCCGGAGAATCTTCGTTATATACTTCATCACGGTAGATGAAAGAAATGATGTCGGCGTCCTGCTCGATGGCTCCAGACTCACGAAGGTCAGACATAATCGGGCGCTTATTGGGGCGCTGCTCCAATCCGCGATTCAGCTGCGATAAGGCGATGACTGGACACTCAAATTCTCTTGCGAGCATCTTCAATGAACGGGAAATCTCGGAAATTTCCCCCACTCGGTTATCGCCATAACCTTTAATTTGCATCAGCTGCAAGTAGTCAATAACCACCATACCTAGTGACCCATGCTCTCGAACGATTCGACGAGCCCGTGACCGCATTTCCATAGGACTGAGGCCTGAGCTATCGTCTATAAACAGTGGCTTATCTTTAAGCTTGGCAACCGCATTATTAAAACCAGGCCAATCCTCTTCGGTTAGTTGTCCTGTGCGAATTTTGGTTTGATTGATTCTGCCAATCGATGACAGCATTCTGAATATCAAGCTTTGGGCAGGCATTTCCAAGCTGAATACCAACACTGGCATTTCAGTTTTCATAATCGCGTTTTCGACCAAGTTCATGGCAAAAGCAGTTTTACCCATGGAGGGTCGGCCAGCAACAATGATCAGGTCTGATTTCTGCCAGCCCGAGGTCATTTCATCAAGATCGGTGTAACCGGTAGATAAGCCGGTAAGACTGCCGTCCAGTCCAGCCAATTCATCGATTCGATCCACTGCCTTGGAAAGCAAGGGGTTGACGTAAACAGGCCCGGCGTCCTTGGGCCGTTCATCTGCTATGTTAAATACTTGCTGCTCCGCCTCATCTAAAATTTCAGCAGATTTTTTCCCACCAGTGTTATACCCCACATCGGCAATACCATTGGCCACGCTAATAAGTCTTCTCAGAATTGCTCGCTCGCGGATAATGTCGGCATAGGCGACAATATTAGCAGTACCACGCGCATTGCCGGCCAGCTCGCTTAAATAATCGAGCCCGCCAGCGCTTTCTAACTCATTTAAGCTATTGAGAGATTCAACCAAAGTCACCACATCAATAGGGCTATTGGCCTCACTCTGCTGGGTCATCACCTGAAAAATAAGTTGATGTTCTCCGCGATAGAAATCTTCTGGCTGCAACGCATCCGAGATGTTGTCCCATTGAGTGTTATCCAGCATCAAACCACCAAGCACAGCTTGCTCCGCCTCTACTGAGTGAGGAGGCACTTTCAGTGCTGAAAGCTTGCTTGTCTGGCTATTGGCGGCGGCTTCTGTGGGCATGCTTAGAGATTACCGTAAATGAGGGGAAAATAAGAGACAAAATATCAAAATCAAAGCATAAAAAAAGCGCCATCTGGCATAGCAGCATGGCGCTTTCTAAAACTCATCGAGACAGTTAACTAAATTCGGCTAGGACAATTCCTAGGCAAAAACTAGCCGCTTACTCGGATTTGCTTGGCTCTTCTGCTTCAACTGCTTCAGCAGCTTCGATTTGTTCTATCACGCTGCCGTCATCGCTAATGTCTGCATCTGACTGCAAGCCGGCGACGACCAATTTAACGGTTTCACCAACATCGTATCCGAAGTCGATAGCAACCTCATACTCGCCCAACGCACGGATAACGCCGTGAGGAAGCATGACTTCACTTTTATTTAAATCGCTGCCAACTTTTTCGTTGATCGCGTCAGCAATATCTTTAGTTCCAACCGAACCAAATAAACTGCCTTCGTCACTGGCATTCACTTCGATACGAAGTTCAAGGCCTTTAACTTTGTCAGCACGCTTTTGCATTTCGCCCGTTTTTTGGTTGTGGGCTGCAAGTAATTCAGTTTTACGCTCTTCGAAATGTACGAGATTTGTTTTAGTCGCTGGCATTGCTTTGCCCTGTGGGAACAGGAAATTACGCGCATAGCCGGCTTTGACTGAAGTGGTATCGCCGATTTCACCGAGCTTGCCAATCTTTTCCAGCAAGATAACGTTCATTTTTCTTTCCTCATTTTCAATTCGTTAGGCAGAATTTGGGCCACGAGACCTAAAATCGTACCAGCTATCTATCAGTGCCAACATTACTATTAGCTGTGACATCCAAGGCATTACGCCGTAGAAAGCGACCAACCACATGCTTGACGCTTTACGTTTCCCGACCAAACCGTGAACCAATGCCACACCAGAAAAAATTAGGGGCATCATCATATAAAACACCCAACTTTCTGGAATAAACTCAACAACCGTCGCAATGAACATGCCAGCCAGTAAGGCTGCCGCGACTTTCTTTTCTATTCGCAAACCATGGAATTCCGTTTGGAAACCCCCTGGATTGTATAATGCTGCTTGCATCCAGCGAGCCAGCATTAATAGCAGTATGGCCAAGATCATGTAAACCGCGCCAAAAAAGCTCGGTATAGTTGCTCTAAACTGCTCTAAGCTCACCATCTGCAAATCCTGAGCAGAAAGGTAAGCCTCAAACTGTGCGTATACCACGTTCAGTAACTCTGGCTGAGCTCGCATGTAGAGTTCAATGGAGACTCCAACTAATATCGATGCTAATAGCGTGAGTTCCCAAGACTCTGTTTCTCTAAGAAACCACGCCAAACCAGTAATACCGAACAGCATGACCAGCGGAACTATATCCCCGGCCACAGCCCACGCTGCCAATGGCAGCACTGCCCAAACCAGAACCATACCGGCTTCTTGCAAACCTTTTCGCAATGCCACCAAGCCCACAATAACTGGGCTTAGCAAGTTCAACATAGGGATAAGCCCCAGTAACAGCACTACAACAATGGCTTGCTTGCGCCCTTTCATTATAAATTCAGCAAGGCCGCGCATGAGATGCTTTATACCTGATGACTATCCGTGTATGGAATCAAGGCCAAGTAGCGAGCGCGTTTTACCGCAGTCGCCAGCTGACGCTGGTAGCGAGCCTTTGTACCAGTAATACGGCTAGGAACAATCTTGCCAGTTTCTGAAACGTAAGCTTTCAGGGTTTCTAAATCTTTGTAATCTATTTGTATGGTGCCTTCTGCGGTGAATTTGCAGAATTTACGACGACGAAAATAACGAGCCATAATAATGTCCTATTTCAAATAAGTTCGATGCGAGAACTAGTCTTTGGATTCTTCAGAGTCAGCTGCAGGAGTCTCTTCAGCAGCTGCTGGAGCTTCTTCTGCGGCCGGAGCTTCTTCTGCAGCCGGAGCTGCTTCTGCAACGACTTCTGCTTCAGCGGCGGGCGCGTCGTCTGCAACAACTTCTTCAGCAGCAGGCTCAGCTGCAGCTTTTGCAGCAGCGGCTTTCGCTGATGCAGCAGCTGCATCGTCTTCAATCTTGCGCTTTGCTTCAGCACGAGCCTTACGCTCTTTGCCTTCACGTTCGCCTTTAGAAATCATAGACTCTTCTTCGACAAGTCCTTTAGTCTTGATGACCAAGTTACGAAGCACAGCATCGTTATAGCGGAACAAAGTAGTTAATTCATCCAAAGCTTCGCTGCCGCACTCAATGTTCATGAGGACGTAGTGCGCTTTGTGAATCTTATTAATAGGGTAGGCAAGCTGGCGTCTGCCCCAGTCTTCCATACGGTGAATCTGGCCACCGCCTTCGTTCATTACCTGGGTATAACGTTCGATCATCCCTGGGACCTGCTCGGACTGGTCGGGATGCACCAGGAATACGACTTCATAGTGTCTCATAGAGACTCCTTCTGGGTTAATGCCTCCCATCAACACTGCTGTGCGCGGTAAGACAAGGAGTTATGTAGCTGCGGGAACCAGCCCCGCAGATAAAAACGAGCTCGAATTCTAGGGATTCTGAGTAGGGGATGCAAGCTTTAGTAGTGCTTGAAGAGAATTTATCACCGTTATTAGGCCGATCAAGCCTATTCACTAGCTTGCTGCCTAGCCATTACTGCTAATTCTCTGCCTACGGGCCTCATACAGACAAACTCCCGTTGCCACGGATACGTTTAAACTGCTGAGCGCCCCCGCCATAGGGATAGATATCAAAAAATCGCAACTCTTCCGCGTCAGACGGCGCAGACCGCTGCCCTCTGAACCCATTATCAACGCTATCGCTCCACCTAGGTCTTGATCATAGAGGGTGCTATCGGCCTGGTCAGCGGTACCTACGAGCCAGACTCCCTCTTCCTTCAGCTTATCTAGACAACGAGCTAGGTTGGTCACCGATACGAGATTGACTGTCTCTGCTGCCCCGCAGGCCACCTTGCGCACTGTAGTATTTAGGCCCACGGAGTTATCCTTGGGGATAATCACGGCATCAACTCCCACCGCTTCCGCGCTGCGCAGGCAAGCTCCCAGGTTATGGGGGTCGGTCACACCATCCAATATGAGCAAAAAAGGTGGATGATCGAGGCCCTTCAGCAATTCGAACAGACCCATTTCTGACAGAATGCTATTTTCAAACTCCGCGATTGCAGCGACACCCTGGTGCACACCCTCGAATTCTCTCTCGAAGGCTTCCTTGCTGACGTCTTCTACCGTTACATTCCCGTCAGCTGCTAGCTCTCGAACCTCATTAATACGCTTATCGTTTCTGCCAACCTGGATTAACAACCGGCTTACCGAACCGGATCGCTGAGCGAGTAACTCAGAGACCGCATGAAAGCCGATAACTTTTTCTTGATCGCTTTTTTTATTCTTCATGGTGATCATCGTCGTTCTGATTGAACCCGAGGTTAAACTCAGGATTAAGCTAGCGGCTAATCTGAAGGCTTCGCATTCGGTTTCTTTCTGCGTCTGCCCGACGGTTTCTTTTTGGGCTTCACTATTGACTCGCCATTTTCCTTCGCTGAATTTTTTGTGACAGCAACTTTACCCTTCCCAGTTTTAGACTCTGATTTCGCTTGGCCTTTACTATGCTTAGACTTCTTTAAGGATTTCGCCCCCTTCGCAGAGTCGGTTTTTTTATAAGCACTTTTCCTTTTTTTCG
>CAJWGN010000101.1 GCA_913031035.1 uncultured Gammaproteobacteria bacterium | reverse complement strand
GGGCAGACGCAGTCACCGTTGGGGAGCGCAGCAGTAGATTATAAAGACATTACCTTGAAATTTGTGTGTGCGCAGTCCTTGATCGGGCAGACCCAGCCACTGTCAACATAGAGCGTGATGAAATACCAACAGAGGATAACTCTTGGGAAATCGGTGGCGACTACATGCACGTGTTCGAAAATGGCAGTCGGTGGCGAACGCTGTTTATTGTCAACGAAGATAAAACCGATGAACTGCGTGATCGTCTTAAGATTGATGGCGCCACTGTTACTAAGGATTTATTCCTCGCCAATTATGTGAATACTCAAGAGCGTATAATCCGCTCATCCTATGTATTTAATCTTGGTGACTCTCTTTCAGTCGAGGCTGGTGTCGAGCGAGCGCAAACTATATTAGATACCTCTTTACAGCTTGGCCTGCTGGACACCGATGCAGATGCCCTGCCAAGTGACCCACGGTTTGGTGGTCTATCGCCAGTGACCGATGCTAATGGCAATGTCGAGGAACTGCGCTATGAATACTTTGCTATCAACAACTGGCAAATTAATGATCGCATGAGCTTAGAGACGACTTTGCTGTTTGAAGAAAGTGAAATCTCTCAGTCCGGCGACGTATCAAGGTCCCGTAGCTTCACTTTTTTTAGACCCAAAATTGACTATCGGTTTGATATTACGCCTTCAATCCAGCTTCGAACTACAATAGAGAAAGATGTAGCCCAGCTGAGTTTTTCTGACTTTACCGCCAGCATCGACTCTTCAGACGACGAGCAAAATGCCTTCGAAGGTAACGCCAATCTGCGCCAAACACAATCTTGGCGCTATTCGACAAACCTAGAATACCGCCTACCTAACGACGCCGGTGTGTTGAGTGGCAACCTGTTCTATAACGAATTCGATGACCTTATCGAAAACGTCGATGTGTCATCAGACACGCAAATTTTAGGAGCTCGGGGCAATATTGGCGCCGGCGAGCAATACGGCATCAATCTGAATAGCAGCATACGCCTGCTAATGTTTAATCAGCCAAATATGCTTTTCACTGCAGGATTAAATATAGAAGAGTCGAACCTTACTGATCCATTTTTAAACGTTGATCGTGAACGCTCCATGCGCGGCGGTGGTAGTCAATACAGTTTCGGCTTTCGCCATGACATACCTTCGCGTAACAATATGAACTGGGGATTTAACTATCGTCGTGACTTCTACAACGACTTCAAAGTATTTGATGTCGATAAGATTGAGCGCTATCAAAAGTTTGGTTCTATTTCTAGCTGGGCTGAAATTCAAGCATGGGGTGGTTTGGTATACCGTTTCGAATACCGAGACTCACGAGATCGCTGTCGTATTCGCACTCGCTATATCAATGGCACAATTGCTAGCGGGCAGATTGACGAAATAGAGGATTCTTGTTCTGACGCTGGGCCAGTTCTGGCTATCAAGATACGCGGAACATTCTGATTTCGTAAACAGGAAATTCACCCGGAATCAATGCCAGTATTTTAGCATGACACTGAGGCTAAATCGGATCGATGCTAAGTTACAGCAAAGTGATTTCATCAGTCGATTAATCCGCTTCAGTAGTCAGCTTGCATTTTTGTCAACTCGCGATTGGCTAACGTCGACTAAAGAGACAGCTCATCTGAAGATAGAGGTATCAATAGGCGGCTATGTGGATTTCATAAGGCAGAAAGCTGTTATTGTTCTAGATCGTAATCCTCAAGACTGCGTTCGAGGCAACAGGCTCAATGCTGGTTTTTGCCATCTGAGCCTTGAGTTTCGCTATACATTTCGATTCTGATTGACAAAAAGCATGAATTAGCGCCAGATGCGCACCGAGTATGGTGGTCTGGGAAGCTATCTCTTTTCCCCTTATCTCAATTAGACACAGTCCAGTGCTAGCCCCCACAAGCCTTAGAACCCAAATACGGTACGTTTTGATGAGCGAGAACACAGTTGATACAGAGTTAGAAATACCCGATGGCTTCGAGTTGATCGAACTGACTAGAGAACCCATAGAGCTTTACAAGGTGCTGAAATTTGAAAACGCGGTCAGCTCTGGTGGAGAAGCCAAAATGGTTATCGGCTCTGGCCTCGTTTTAGTCAACGGGCAGGTCGAGACCCAAAAACGCAAGAAAATCTCCACTGGAGACACAATTGAGTTTGAGGAAAACAAGTACTTCATCAAGCTTTCAGCGACAGCTAAAAGCCCAGAACCGGCAGCACCGAAGAAAATCAAACCGGCCAACGTCAACAAAGCATCTAGAAAACCGATAGCGGCTCTGCGCAAAGAAGGCACTAAATAATGACTGGAAATGACTGTTTACGGCGCATTCGCTATATCCTTGATCTAGATGACAGAAAAATGATTAGTGTTTTTGCTGAAGCTGACCATGCAGTGACGAGAGAACAGATCAGTGCCTGGCTTAAAAAAGACGATGATCCAGATTATGAACTATGCACTGATACTGTGTTTTCGTTGTTCCTCAATGGACTGATCAACTTGAAGCGCGGCAAAAAAGATGGCGCTCAAGTTGAACCAGAAAAAAGAATGACCAACAACACAGTATTCAGAAAGTTGAAAATTGCTTTCAACCTTCAAGCAGAAGAAATATTGTCAATTTTGGCATTGTCCGACCTTCGCATCAGCAAACATGAACTGTCAGCTTTTTTCCGCAGAACGGATCATAAGCACTATCGAGAATGTAAGGATCAAATTTTGCGGAATTTCCTCATGGGAATGCAAATTAAGCTTCGTGGGAAAAATGAGACTGACTCAGAAGAGTCAGGTGAATCTGTTTATGATTTAACATACCAATCGCCAGACACGTAATAATGAGGTGTCACTATTAATATCACTTATCGAAACCTCAACATAGTTGACGCCTCAAATTATATTGTCACTGCCCTGCTCCGATTTCCCAGCCACTCCCGTGCAGGCACGATTTGTATAAGCGGTGAAGAAAGCTAAAGAAATCCTATTCATTGGGATGGTTTCTATTTAGTGATTTGCCAGTCACAATTATCATTTGCGATCACAAATAAAAAGCCTTTGCTTTTAAACATCCAATAAAAAACCCCATTCAGCAGAACTGATTGGGGTTTTTGAAAAACCACAAGATTTATGACTCTTCGCTGGCTTCTTGAAATTCAACGTGAATTTCTAATTCGATTTCATCACCAACACCAAATGAAGTGAATCGATCAAAACCAAAATCAGAGCGCATAAACTTACCGTTTGCTGAGAAGCCCATAGTGTAACTTCGAGTTAAGAAATTTCGGCCACCACCGTGAAAATTAATTTCAAGTTGCACCGGCGCTGTAACGCCTTTTAACGTTAAATCACCTTCAAACAAAAAAGTATTTTCATCCATAGTTTCAACCAAAGAAGTCGATCTATAAACAATTTGAGGGAACGTTTCTGAATCAAACCAGCTTGACCCAAGCAGTTCTTCTTTAAATGCCTCATTGTTAATATCCAAACCGGCTGTATTAATAACGACTTCCAAACTGGAATTTGCAATGTTGTCAGGATCAAAGTCCAATGAAGCATCAAGATCATTAAATCTGCCAATAAAGGTTGAGAAACCAAGATGGTTAATTTTCCACAGCAAAGTGGCATGGTCAGGATCAAGCACATAAGCACCAGACCGTAATTCTGTCACGTCGGCATTAAAATCAGGCGTTATTAATCTATCGCACGATGCCAAGAAACCTGCGCAAGCCAGGATAAGTCCAAACTGACAACCTTTTTTAGCTGATCTGTAAAACATTTAAATAACCTACTTATGTAAACTTAACTAATTATTGAGAAACTGCGCGCACATCAACCTTGATCGTCACTTCATTAGGAATCTCACCGGTGCCGGCCCAGTATCCTTGTCCAACACCGTATTCAAGTCGGTTAATTGTCACTTCACTGGTAAGGTGAAAACTCAACTTGCCACCGTCCATGTCCACATCAAGGTTAAAAGGAAAACTCATCGGGTTGGTTTGATCTCGAATCGTTAAAGTGCCTTCCGATACAAATGAACTCAATGACTCTAAGCTGCAACTGTCTGCCTTAAAGCTCGCAGTTGGCCACTGGTCAACGTCGAATAGTTCATAGTCATGCAAATAATCCAACGCCTCAGGGGAGTCGATGCTGATATCGCTAATTGGAATTGTAACTTGAAAATCGCAAGCCGCTGGGTTCAGCGGATCTATGTTGAATATAGCTTCTACATTTTTAAACTCACCCACGTAGGGGTCTCCGCCAAAAGTGTATCCGAAAATAACGCTAGATTGCTCAGGATCGAGCACCCAAGTAGCGGCTTGGGCAGGCAATGTGGTTAGCAACAAAATCGGCGCTAAAGCCGCTCCGTATAGCAAAGTTCGCATAGTAAACATCTCTCTATTAAAAAATTATGGTAGCGCGTAGGCTATGATTTCTGCAGCAGAACCACTGCCGCTGACCGTCAACACGATAAACTGCTTGCCATCATGTTCATACGTCATAGGCACACCAGTTTGCGTATTAGGCAAGTCAATCTCGGCGACAATATCACCTGTTAACTTATCATGGGCTCGCAAGGTCGGTCCTCCGCCAACACCCTCACCAATAAACAGCAGCGTCTTAGTCAGCAACAAACCAGAACGGGTAGCGACACCTGTTCGCGGGATATCAAGACCTGCCAATGCTGCATTATTGGCAATTCGATCAGGGGTATCTGCGTTAGCAACCTGAAAAACATGCTCGCCACTATTCATATCGATCGCTGTAACACGGCCATAAGGGGGTTTTACCAAAGGCAAACCCTTGATACGTGGCACACGAACGCCATAAGACTGACTAAAGTCAACGTCAGAATTTTCGTCCTTAGCAACAGACAACAAGGCTACGTTCGTGCGTGAAGGAATATACAGAATACCTGTTTCAGGATCGACAGCTGATCCTTCCCAATTGGCCCCGCCAATAGCATCCGGCAGGCTCAAAGTTCCAACGGTTCCATCAGCGGCATCTGCCTCTGACGGCGGCGAGTAAACACTGGGGCTTAGGCGGAAACGCTGTATAGCTTCCAAGGCCAGACCGCGTAGCTCCGGAGTGAAATCGATTAGATCATCTTCGCTGATACCTTGCCGATCAAACGGTGCAGGCTTGGTAGGAAATGGCTGTGTAGGTGAATACCACTCGCCAGGCACATCGCCAGCAGGTACCGGCAATTCCTCTATTGGCCATACTGGCTCACCAGTCTCACGATCAAAGGTATACACCCACGACTGCTTAGTCACTTGCATAAGCACCTTGCGACCGTTAGGCAGATCAGCGAGCACTGGAGCAGAGGGGTTATCCCAATCCCAGATATCGTGATGAATTAACTGGTAGTGCCACTTGCGCTCACCTGTAGTGATATCTAACGCCACTACACTGTTGGCGAACAGGTTGTTTCCAGGTCGGTCACCGCCAAAGCGGTCGCCTGTTGCTGACTCTGTAGGCAAGTACACATGGTTAAGCTCTGGGTCACCGGACATAGGCGCCCAAACACCGCCATTACCAGCAATTTCAGCTCCACCGTTTTGCCAAGACTCATAACCATAGTCTCCGCGCTGAGGAATCGTGCGGAAAGTCCATAACTTTTCGCCAGTGCGAACGTCAAAGCCACGAACATCACCTTTAACATTAAACTTTGAAGGGGGTCGCATAGACACTTTGTGCGCGGGTCCAACCACTGCAACGTTATTCATAACGAAGGGAGGCATCGAAGAGCCGATATCAACATCATCGCGGCCTTCACCAAGCCTTAGCCCCTCAAACATATCTACTCTGCCATTATCGCCAAAGTCTGGGTCTGGAATCCCTGTTTTAGCGTCAAGTGATATCAAGAAAAACCCCGGAGTGATCATTAAAATCCGTGTTTCATCGCCGTCACGCCAGAATGACAGACCTCGACCTGAGCCTTTACGAGGTGCCGCATCAAATCTTGCGCCTTCCTGCGGTCGCCACAGCCAAAGCATCTGTCCTGTAGAGGCATCCAGTGCAGCTACGTTTCTTGTCGCGCCCAGTGTTGTGTATAAAACACCACCGACTTCTAACGGCGTAAACGTGGCATTAGACTCCGGTGTCGGGCCAAAGTTGGCTGTTGAAAAACGCCAAGCAATTTCTAATGAGTCGACATTGTCAGCGTTTATCTGATCGAGTGGCGAGTAGCGCTGCGCACCCATATTGCCACCATAATCTGGCCAATCTCCAGCGGACACATCTGTACCAGACTGGCTCATAGCCGCCGGGGCAAGAGCAAGCATGCCTGCACTTAATATGAGTGATGAAACTAACCGTTTTGTTGTGATCATTTTAGACTCTCCAGATATCATTTCTTTATTCTCGCCCACTCTTTACTGAGTCGGTCGCGCTGCCTAACTACTGATGTAACACCAAGTTGGGTTGGTCTAGGTGTCCGTGGTGTTCACGGAATAATGAGCAGGGGCGAAGAATAAGCAATCTATCGCGTACAAGCAAGTCTTTAGCTTTGAGCTTTTAAAAAACCCATAGCAATATCAATCGCTTAGCTCCAAATTTAAGCGCCATTTTGTAATTTTTTGTAACGCCAAATAAAGCAGCAAGTATCAATGAGACTTCAAACTCACTAGTCTTTTGGTGAGGGGATAAACACAAAGGAATTCATTTGGGCTTTGTACGCTGAAGCACTAGACCCGCGTTAACCGCCAGCACCCATTTCTCACCTGACTACTACTTATAATTTTGACTCCTTGAGGGGAGCAACGGCTATCGTCAGAGCATAGGCTACACCACTCAATCTCTCGGAAAAGCTATACACGCTTTAGAGATATGCTCCTTTGACTAGGTATTCCTATAGCCGTGAGATAGACTTATAACGATCAGCAAATACCAACCCAAAATTAAGGAGAATGCTATGACAACGCTACTTTTGAGGAAACTAATACTCGGGGCCGCCATCGGACTTTTTTCACAATTCGCCTTAGCGCAGACTGACGGTGAAACTAAAGCCCTCAAGCAAATCGCGGACATCGTTGCAGGTCTCAACCATTTTCCTTCTGATGGTGACATGACTACGCTAGAGGAGATAATGAGCGGCGCAGACATTTCTCAGACGGTCTTAATCATGGCAGACACCGTAGCCAATATTGAACATGCCGCTAACGAAGAAGGTAAAGGCGCGATGGCGGCTATTCAAGCCAGCGCACAAGCATCCGAATCAGCGAAAGTCCTAGCTAAAGTGATAGAGCAACTAAGTCACACCGCCAGTGCGGACGCCAAAAATATGCTCGCTCAAACGTTCCCTTAGCCTCAAACTTATCCCATATAATTTCTAAAGCTTCACTTGCGAGCAGAATCCAGCCTCTAATCACGCTCGCAAGCGAACAACTCTGGTCCAGCTCTGCTCTCCGAAATAGTTAGCCCTCCCCCGCAATCGAACTGCGGCTTTGTCGCAGGAAAGAACTGCCAAGCTACTCGATTTGCGGATTGCCGCTAAAGAGCTTGGGATTACCGGGAATATTGCCCACGCCAAGAGCCAGCATACACAGGTGAATAGTCTTATAAATAGACCGCTTCACAGCCCGCTTTATACATCGACAAAGCCCACAACAAGCATCATATTCCAGCCTTAGCGTTTAGCTGCAAAGCTCTTCATATTATGGGCGCCACCACAATGCACTTGCCACTAGCGCTATAATACGAGCTCGCCCCGTATTTGTAAGAAAATGAGAATTCTAATGTTGTGCGATCGATTTCAAAACGGTTAGGTTGCGCCTGAAGAGGTCCACCGGGCTCTGTATAGGTATAACTATTTTGCGTCGTTTTAAGATCCTCTGTCTGCAGTCGCCTTAACCCCCCGTCGGTAATGATCACCTCATTGAGCCTCGGGTAAATGTATACAATATGCTCGCGCTCTTGCGCATTGCTCTCATCCCCAAGGGACGCAGTCCGGCATGACATTTTTACATCCGGCCAAACCTTCTCTTCAGCAAAAGCGCTCAAAGCAATTAAAAGGGTTGAAAATATTAAAAGGGACTTGAACATTAAGTTACGCCTCAAATTACTTTTTAAATTTTAGCAAATTACCGAGAAATGCCAGTCATCGGCAGGCATGTTCGATCTAGCACAGGCCAAACAATGCCCTTGGCGCTAATCACACACGTTATTCCCTGACTATACTCTAGCACCGGTCCAAACATTGATCCCTTAGCCCTTAGCCCTTAGCCAGAGTATTTTTTGCCCTACCCCCACAAGAGCAGTGCCGCACAGGGCAGCTAGCGACGGCGCTAGTTCGCATTGCTTGTCGGCATCCAAATCAGGCCACGACCAACTAAAACAGCCTTTTTCTTGTGCGAGTTTTCACTCCCCTGCCGACTACAAGCTCATAATAGAATATACTTTAACCGTCTCAATTTTTGCAGGATCACTAATACTATGGGTAGAGCATACCAGAATCGCAAAGAATCGATGGCCAAAACGGCAGATTCTAAAACCAAGGTTTACAGTAAATATGGCCGAGAGATTTATGTGTCAGCTAAATCTGGTGGCACCGACCCTGCCGGCAACCTTTCCCTTCGTGGGCTGATCGAGCGCGCCAAGAAAGATCAAGTTCCTACACATGTTATCGACAAAGCACTTGAAAAAGCATCCGGGGTTGGAGGCGAAGATTTTTCCTTAGCCCGCTATGAAGGGTTTGGCCCCGCAGGCAGTATGCTGATAGTCGACTGCTTAACTGACAACCCCAATCGTACGTTTGGCGATGTTAGGCAATGCTTCGTTAAAACTAAATCCAAAATTGGAACTCCCGGCAACGTCAGCCATCTGTTTGATCACTGCGCTATCTTCAAATTAAAAGCCGATGACGAAGAGGCAGTATTGGAGGCGCTACTCGATGCAGATGTAGATGTAACCGATATTGAAAGTGAAGGCGGGTTCATTACCGCGTTTACCCCTAATACAGATTATGGCTCCGCTCGTCAGGCACTGTGCGATAGTTTTAGCGACGATAAAGGAGAAATCGATTTTGACACAGACCTTATTCAATTTCTTCCGCAGGCGACCATCGAGTTGGCAGGCGACGACGTTGAGGTTTTTGATAAGCTTATCGATTTACTTAACGACTTAGATGACGTTCAAAATGTTTACCATAACGTCGAAGCATAGCAATGAAATCTGCAATCTTTGACACCGACATAGGCATCGATGATGCCATGGCGCTCTTGTTCGCCCATTATGCTGAAGACATTTCCTTACGCGCTATTACCACCAAATATGGAAACGCTAGCATTGAGGACACCACCCGAAATGCTTTGCTGGTTAAGGAAATGTTTGGTCTCGACGCACCGGTATATCGGGGCGCGTCAGAGCCAATATCTATCAGATTAGGGGAAGGCTACCCCTCACATGTGCACGGTAAAAACGGACTAGGGGACATTCAATTCGATGAACCTCAGCTTCAAGCCGAGACGTGGACGGCGGCGCAAGCACTCGTTGAAATAAGCAAAGAAGCGGGGCAGAAAATTTCAATCATTGCAGTCGGTGGACTTACAAATATCGCTGCAGCAATAGCGCTTGATCCAACATTTTCCTCAAGAGTTGGCGAACTCATCGTTATGGGCGGCGCTTTTGGCTACAACCAGCACCGCGGCAACGTATCGCCCGTTGCGGAAGCAAATATTGCTAGCGATCCTTTAGCCGCAGACATTGTTTTTTCGAGCAGCATACCGACAACTATCGTCGGCTTGGACGTCACCCAAGAAGTCACTATGGACAGTTTATTTATTCAGTCTTTAGCTGACAACGCAGGCCAAGCTGGACAGTTTATAAAAAAAACCAATAAACACTACTTCGATTTTTACCACACTATCAACGGCAAACATGAATGCCCACTTCATGACTCCTGTGCAGTCGCCTACCTTCTCAATCCTGACTTATTTACAACAATCCACCAGCCAGTGAGAGTAGTCACAGAGGGCATTGCTTTGGGACAAACTATTCACGGCAATGGCCTGCGAACTTATGAAACAGATGCTTGGGACAATGGAGCGCGCTGCACGATTTGTACGCAGGTAAACGCCCCCGCTGTCCTAGCGTTGTATCAATCCACGCTTGCCTTAGCTGGACTAAATTAGAGATAAAAGGAGCAAATCAGCCTTGCACCCAATTTTAGTTATTGGAAGTATCAACACCGACATGGTGGTCAAGGCTAAAGCCCTACCCGGTCCAGGCCAGACCCTTATAGGCGGTGAATTCCTTATGAATTCTGGTGGTAAAGGGGCTAATCAGGCCGTGGCAGCCGCTCGCCTTGGCGCACAAGTTTCATTGCTAGGATGTCTCGGCCAAGATGTTTTTGGCGACGATGCCATCACACGGCTAGAGAAAGAAAAAGTTGATTGCAGCCTTGTCAGAAGAAGTAAGACCCAGCCTTCGGGGGTTGCGCTAATTAGCGTAGATTGCACTGGAGAGAATCAAATCACGGTAGCGCCTGGGGCAAACCGGTGTGTGAGTGTGCAGCAGGTGGAATTGGCTTTCGATGCGATGGTGAGTGACAGTTTGATATTGTTGCAACTGGAAATCCCCCTGTCTGTCGCAGCCCATGCCGTTGATTTAGCCTGCGAACATAATTGCCGAGCAATCCTAGACCCTGCCCCTGCTCAAAGTTTATCTGAGCAGATACTGCAAAATCTCTATCTGATCACCCCCAATGAATCGGAGGCTGAAACTCTAACAGGCATTAAAGTCAACTCTCCAGAAACCGCTAAAGAGGCAGCTAATTTTTTATTGAAGGCGGGCGTACTAAACGTCGCACTAACAATGGGTTGCAAGGGAGTGCTTTTAGCTAACCGCGAGGGCTGCGAGGTAATTCCTGCAACAACAGTAAAAGCTACCGACACAACAGCCGCCGGCGATTGTTTTAATGGCTCACTCGCGGTCGCGTTAGCCAGTAAGGAGACTTTGCGCGACGCAGTAATTTTCGCGGCCCGAATGGCCGCTATTTCAGTTACACGAATAGGAGCGCAAGATTCGATGCCACTTCAGAATGAACTCTGGTCATAAAAAAGCCCGCTACAGCGGGCTTCACAGCTAAGTTATCGCAAAATACAAGGGCTTTGCTGGTTCAATACCCGGCAAAAGGTCAGCTCAGATTTTTGATATAAGCCTAACCCCAAAGAGGATAGACAGTTCCTACGCTGCCTTAAATTATCCAACCAAACTTTTCATGAGCTTTCGCTCGATGCGGGGCATTACCGACTTTCCCCACCACTGGATCGACTCATTTACTGAAGACAACGTCAACTTGGTCGCCACGAATGATTTGTCCAACGGGCATAGGAGTATTTCTCTCTTTCTAATTCAGCTTTTAAACGCAGCTTAAAAATTTAGCACCTAAGAGAGATATCGGCCAAAGCAATAAGCTCTCCCCCTATCTGGGCACACTGCGACCTTGAGACTGGACGCTGGCGCCCATACTTTCCAATCTATCTTTAATCTTTATCTAACGGTTATAACCCCTCTCAACCTCTTTAAACGGCACCATCCCGCACTTACGTATCTAGTGCGTAAGTCCGGGTCAGTTTCGTTTCAAAGGCTAAGAAAAATCAGCCGGCAGCAGGAAACTGATAATCCTCAAACGTCTTCCGCAGCCCTAGCTTATTCAGCTTACCTGTCGCGGTATGCGGCAGCTCATCAACAAATACCACATCGTCAGGCATAGCCATTTTGTGTAGTTTGTCTTTTAGAAACTCTAATACATCATTCCTTGTAAGAGATTTACCCTCTCGTACTACCACGATAAGCAGCGGCCTTTCGGTCCATTTAGGATGGATTCGCCCTATAACTGCGGCTTCCGCGATGTCCGCGTGGTTAACCGCCGCATTCTCAATTTCGATAGAACTGATCCACTCACCACCGGACTTGATAACATCTTTAGTGCGATCGGTAATTTGCAAATAGCCTTCGGCATTAATCGTTGCCACGTCACCGGTTTCGAACCATCCCGTTTCATCCACTGGGCAGCCCTCTGCCCCTGGCACTTCGGATAGACCGTAATAGCCTTTAGCTACCCATGGACCACGGACTTTAAGTGCACCAAATGCCACTCCGTCCCACGGCAATTCTTCATTATTTTCGTCAACGATGCGCATTTCGATGCCAAATACACCTCTACCTTGCAGACACTGAAGATCAGTTATTTCAGAAATACTCAAATTTTCCATACCTTTCTTCAAACTAAACACTGTGCCTAAAGGACTAGTTTCGGTCATTCCCCAACCTTGAACGACTGTAGCATTATGCTGCTCTCTAAATCGTTCAACGATGATTCTGGGACAAGCGGCCCCTCCCACGCTCACCCGCTCCAAACTTGGAACTTTTTTGTTATTTGCCTCTAAGTAGTCCAGAAGCGCCAACCAGATAGTCGGTACTCCCGAGCTGAAAGTCACTTCCTCCGCAAC
>CAJWGN010000100.1 GCA_913031035.1 uncultured Gammaproteobacteria bacterium | reverse complement strand
TTAACTTAAAGCAACGAGAAACAAAACTTAAAGCCCGGGCAAGTAATCGCATCACAATCAAGACACTCCCATCGTTAATACTCCAAAAAATGATAGAGCAAAGATTCTACGTCATTGTTCAATTTGACCTGTCTTTTAGAACCTTGTCTCTGGACTCGGGTTTTGTTGGGGGACAGACATCATTGCAAGCACGCGTCATGTTCTTTTTATTTTATTGAATCACTATATTCTTCCAACAATACCTTATGTGAGGATCAACTCAATACGCGCGGTCTTCATGTTCTATTCAAATATCTTACGCTAAAATCGTTGAATACCGAGAACTCCGCAGCAATCAGAAAGCCCATAGTTCCCAACGATAGCATAAAACATCGCACTGAAAAAACGTTCGAAATAATATTTTGGGATAGTTAAAGTCAAGACTATCCTAAGCCGGGCTAGGGCATTGCCCAAGCGGGAAATTCCCCAAGCACGTCGAATGTTAAGTGCCCCAGGGTATAAACGAATCCAGTGAGCAAAACAATGGACAGCAGATCCAGCCAAAATCCTGCGATTACCATTTTCATAATCGGCACTCGCCCAGATCCATAGACAATAGCATTGGGCGGAGTCGATACCGGCAGCATAAATGCACAGGATGCCGCCAAGGTAGAAGGAATCAATAACAATAGCGGATGCACACCGATGGCTTGAGCCATACTGGCCATTATCGGTACAGCCAAAGAAATTGTAGCGGTATTTGACATTACCTCAGTCAAACCGGTCACAACTCCAGAGGTGCCAATAACGATAGCCAGCGGGCTTGCGTCTCCCAATGTTGATTGCAGCTGAGAAGCTATATAAAAAGAAAGACCCGAGGTACTGAAGCCCTTAGCGAGAGCTAGGCCGCCGCCAAACAGAAGTAAAATTCCCCACGGAACCTTTTTAGTATCTTCCCAATCCAGCAGCCTTCCGCCAACTGCCTTACCCGCAGGAAGAATAAACAGCAACAATGCCATTGCAATAGACACTGTGCCATCATCAATGAGATAGCCCACAGGGTTTGAACCTGCGCTAAGCAGAAGCTGATCAAGATAATGGCTCCAGCCAAACACATCGACCTCTGCCCCAAAAAGCCTTTCCTTTCTGGTCATCCAGAGAATTGCGGCTAAACCAAAAACACCGCCGACTCGTTTCTCTTCCGCCGACATGGGCCCGAGCTTTTCAATCTCACCCTGAATAAATTCCTTACCACTAAAAGGAGTCGTTGCCGGTAATGGAAACACAAACCGGGTCAGTACTAGCCATGCCAACACCATAAAAACTGCACTCATGGGTAGCGCAAATAGCATCCAACTTGAAAACGTTATCTCCGGAGCCTCTGGAAACAATTGCGACATTTGGGTAATTAAAACGCCATTAGGAGGAGTGCCAATAAGCGTTGCGAAGCCCCCAATTGAAGCTGAATAAGCAATACCCAATAACAAGGTTAAGGCGAAATTTGGCGCTCTTTCACTGACTGTTCCACCTTCTGCGATCGTTTTCTCATTCAACTCTTCATACAAAAGAATCAATGACATCCCCATGGGCATCATCATCAGAGCTGTTGCTGTATTGGACAGCCACATAGATAAGAATCCAGTAGCTACCATAAATCCTAAAACTAAACGGTGAGGCTGGCCACCAATAGTTCTCAAAATATGCAATGCAATACGCTTATGCAAATTCCATTTCTCAACGGCGATAGCGATTATAAACCCACCCATAAACAACAAGATGATCCAATCCATGTACTGATTGGCAACATTGGGAAACACGATATCAAAGTCAGAGACGCTATAGTCTCCGTTAAAGGACACTGAGCTAAGGTCTATTCTATTGGCTGCCGGCAGCTCACGCCCTCGCATTATTCCCATCACTGGAAATAAAACTATAGGCAGCAATGCCGTAGCCGCCAAAGGTATCGCCTCTGTAATCCACCAGATGGCCATAAGCGCTACAATAGCTACCATTCGAGTCGCCGCAGGATTTTGGGGATCGAGGTCCAAAAAAAGAAGAATCGAAACAAAAACCAGCGGCCCAAGCCAGAGGCCAATTCGCGGACGCAAAGAGTCAGAGTTATTGCCCAGCGGTGGTAATTTTGTAGTAGTGGTCATCTAACGGCCTTATTTATTTTTATTTGTGTACTTATTTTACTTAATCGCTTAGTTCGTGATGACCACATTAGTCAAACCAAACTCCACTCTGCCTTCTTTGCTAAAGCAAAACTTCCTCAAAAAAACTCTCTAAATTTAGATAGGCGCGCCTTTTAGCGCGGTCGCTGTACTGCGCGCCAAACTTTGGATTGTTAGCTCTCGGATTAGTAAAGGCATGCAATGTCTGCCCGTAGGCATGTAACTGCCAATCGACGTTAGCCCCTGTCATTTCTGTCTCAAATGCCAGTACCTGCTCAGGTGGCACCATTGGATCATCGTGGCCATGCAAACAAAGAACCTTAGCCTTGATCTCTTCATTCGCCACGTCTCCCGCGGTCAACAACCCATGAATGCTAACCACACCCCTCACTTTAGCCCCGGCCCGAGCCAGCTCCAAGACACACATCCCGCCAAAGCAAAACCCCATCGCTGCCACTTTGCTTGAATCGACTTGCGGTAACTCCAGACCCGCTTTCAGAGCCGCCAACATGCGCCGCCTCAGTGCTGCTCTATCGTTGGCCAGCGGATTCATCAATGAAGAATTAAGATCGACATTACCATCCTCACCAAAAACGCCTTTGCCATACATATCTACAGCAAAACCAACATACCCAAGCTCAGCCATGGTGTCAGCAGTTTCTGTGGCAAACTGTCGACGCCCACTCCAGTCGTGAGCAATGAGTATAAGCGGCTTCTTCTCATCAGAGTCGGCAGAATCGTCGTAGCTTATATAGGCCTCGAGAACGGTATCCCCATCCTTGTAGTCCACCGTTTCATGGTGCATTTAATTGCCCCGCCCTTGTTGGAAATATAAGAATAAACCGTTCTTTAAACCGATTGTATAGCCATCAAAAGTACCTGCCGCAGATAGTCAGTTCGGCAAGCACAAATCAGCAATAGCTACTATAACTGGGCCAACATGGCCTCAGAAGAACTAACCTTAATCTCACCTGGTGCTTCAACCCCTAAATAAGTCACTGTTCCGTCTTCGACAATCATTCCAAACCTCTGAGCACGCACTCCCATACCAAAGCCAGAAGCGTCAAGTTCTAGACCCAGCGCCTTTGTGAAATCAGCATTCCCATCAGCCAACATCAAGATCTCTTCCGCATTTTGGGCCGCTCCCCATGCCCCCATAACAAATGCATCGTTCACCGACATACAGGCAATCGTATCTGCGCCTTTAGCCTTGAGCGCATCGGCATCGACCACAAACCCTGGCAAATGAGTCATCGAACAGCCTGGGGTAAATGCACCTGGTACTGCAAAAAAGACGACTTTTTTGCCAGAAAAAATCTCTTCGCTGCTTATTGGCTTTGGGCCTTCGCCTGTCATCACAGAAAAACCCACCGCTGGCACTTTATCGCCTACTTGAATCGTCATTTCACGCTCTCCTAAGATAAAAACTATAAATAGTAAAACACAACAGTGTACCAAATTCACATTCACAATCTACCTAACTAAGCCTAAACCTCCTTAAGCAATCCAACTCAAACTCTGCAATACCAAGGTTTGGATTGATTGCCGCTTTACCCAAAGCTAGACCTGAGGTTGAATAGACCCTCAGTGAAATTTTTCAAAAGTGACAGTCATGGATACACTTTTCTTTATAACATCGAAACTGCTTTGGGCTTTTGTCTCACCGGACAGCCTCCTCGTAATGCTGGGGGTAAGCGCTTGGTTTGCATCTGTAATTGGCAGGGTTCGATTATCGCGGCAGCTTAGCTCTGTTTTCGCCTTCAGTCTTATCGTGATCGCGTTTCTGCCATTAGGCGAATGGCTTATCGCACCGCTAGAAAATCGTTTCCCTGCGAACGTCGCACTGCCGGCCAACAGCAAAGGGTTAATCGTCCTAGGGGGTGCTATCTCACCAACTCTGTCTAATATCTGGGGGCAACCAGAATTAAACGGGGCCGCAGAAAGACTCACTAATTTTTATTATTTAGCGAATCTTTATCCGGACGCACAGCTGGTATTTAGTGGTGGCAATGGTTCCGTCACAGAGCAGCAACACAAAGAAGCCAATGCAGCTAAGGTGTTTTTCGAACAGCTCGGGTTAAATGATAGGGCAATACTTTTCGAAGGGGAATCACGCAACACAATCGAGAATGTCAAAAACAGTAAAGCATTGGTAAACCCGGGCGCAGATGAAAATTGGATATTAGTTACCTCGGCCTCCCACATGCCCAGAGCCGTTGGCGTATTTTGCCAACAAGACTGGAAGATCACACCCTATCCAGTGGATCATCACTCGAAAACTGGAGAGCTTTTGCGGCTGAATTTCGACTTTGCGGAGAATTTAAGCTTGCTCACATCCGCATCACGGGAATGGCTTGGTTTGGTTGCGTACAGATTGCTTGGCCACAGCAATCAGCTCCTACCAGGCTCAAAATCCTTCTGTGGGGCTGCTTAGTCGTAGAGGCCATGCAGGAGGCTGTGTGAAGCTGCTTTCGCGATACTCTGCTTGGCTTTATACCGAGCAGTTGACTAGCCGTATTCGGTCTAGTTTAAGACGCCGCGAAGGCGGTTGCTGATTTCTTCAACACCTTGCTCGACCGCTCCCTGCGCCTGTTGAACACGCTCTTGAAGGCGCCCCTCGACAGATTCTCGCAGGTCGTTCAAGCCAGGCATTTCAGCGTTCAGTATCTTTGCGCTGACAGCTCCAAGGATTTTCTCAAGCGCTTGCGAGACTGTTGCCGCTTTATTTTCAGTACCAATGTCCCGCAACTGGATATCGCCAAGAACTATCGATTGCTCAATAATCGACGCTATCAGGTTTACCTGCGCACCGTTTAAATTGAATTCATTGATTATCAGCCTTTTACCTGGACCGACAACCACATCTTCACTGACTTCACCTGAAGTACTTGGCAGATTGGCTAACAAGGCGCGTATGTTATCGATAGTGATTTTAGTTTCATATGTGATTACCGGCTCAACAACTGTGATCTCGGTAATTTCAATGACATCACCCAGCAGTGACGAAGTATTCAGCGATACGGTGATTTCACCCACCTGCATCATATTTTCAGCGGTAAACCCTTCTGGGTTTCCAATGGTTAATCCCCGAATAGTTCCCGACCCGTTTAAAGGTGAGATCGACACTGAAGCCACTGATATTGACGTTCCTAAGACCTGGCTTCCCGCCACCTCAATACCATTTTTGACAATTGAATCTATGTAAAAGAACGCCCCTGTTAACAATAAAACAACAATGAAAGCTAACGACACCAAACCTTTTTTAATCATCTTATATCTTTTCTCACTGTCAAAGGCAGCACACTGCCAATCACTGATTCGATCCAATCTATATGAAGAGACAGGCGTTCGTAAACTGCGACCGAACCGTATTTACCCTGAGTTTCCTCAGAATAATCTGGACCTTTAATTTCGCCAACAGCCACCCCGGCAAGCACCAAGCCACCCGCACTTTCAATGAGCGCTGGGCCGCCACTGTCACCGAGACTGGGCATCCCCTCCATCGCCAAGGGAATATCGCCAGGCAGCCTCGGGTCATCAAACTTTATTTGCAAACGAGACCCGGCCTGCTCCACTACGTTTTTCGCCATCCTTAATTTACCGTCATCAAACTGACGGCCGGTAGTGCCTATGCCAAAGTAGCCCCAACCCACCAACCGAACAGTAGCACCGAGTTCAGTAAAATCCTGCTGCAACAGATAGGGCACCGGAAATGATGACGCCTCTCTAAAACGCAAAAGCACTAAATCAACATCCGACTTTGCGGTCATATCAAAATTTGGGTGGATAATCGCGGCGTCAATCTCGCGGGTTTTACCTGCAACTTCCACCGCGAACCGGCGCCGATTTTCAACAGCGCTAGCTAAACTGGTTTCTGCCAAGCAATGAGCCGCACTGATAGCCCAGCGAGGATGGATAATTGTCGCCGCGCAAACGCGCCGGCGCCCTTGCAGCTCAAGATAAAAAACCGCTGGATACGCTGAAGGGTTGAATTCGTAGCTGTCGGAACGAACATCGTGACGAACAATGATGGCATTACTGGAAAGACATAGGCACGCAGCCAACAACACAGCTACAAGAGGTCGCAAAAGGCCTGTCATTCGGAATAAAGGGGCCCTCCTCACAAACCTTTGCCCTTCACTTTGGCCGTCGTTGGCGGGTTCTTCGCAGGGGACGTAAGTTTGGTTTGTATTGCTCTTTTTTAGCAAATTTAAACACCCCCACAATCCTCTTTAAGACCACCAAAATTGTCACCACAATGAATGCCAATATAATTGCCGCAAGCCATTGTTCATGAGTCCAAGTTGAGGTGTCTATAAGGTTACTAAGCACTTACTTACCTCACCAGGTTTCGTTTTTGAGTAGGGATAAGCGAGCTTAAACTTCGTTAGCGAGACGAGACACAATTTCTTCAATTTTTTCGATGCGCTGCCAAGGATCGTCGAGCTCGAGCAGGTCTTGCTTTTGCTCAAGATCCAAAGGCATTAAATCACTTAACCGCCAACCCAAATCCCAGAGATTGTCATAGTCGATAATCAGATTTTTCTGCTCCACAAGAGGGTGCTTTTCTAAACTCTCGAGCAAATCCACCAAACCACTATATTTATCCTGCAAAGGAATTTCCTGACTGCCAACCGCATCAGTAGCGCTAAACTCGACTGTGGCATGAAGAAGCCCAGAGTCAGCTTGCCAACAGTCTTCTATGACAAACTTATTAATTCCTTCAACGGTAATGCCAAGTAAACCACTTTCCAGTTGATCCCAATCGGCAATTTTTACACAGGTGCCAGTGCGGTGAATGGCTTGTTTGGTTTCACTATCCGCCATCGAATCACCTTGCTTTAGCAGACAGATGCCAAATCCAGTATCGCTTTTCATAGATTGGGTAACTAAATCTATATAGCGGCGCTCGAAAATTTGCAGATCGACTCTACTGCCAGGAAAGGCAACAACACGAAGGGGGAACAAAGCTATTTCTTTTTTCTCAGACATTGCGACAGTGTAAAATTAATTAAGAAATTTTTCATCCTATAATAGAACTTGTCGCAAATATTTAAGCCGTGGGTTTAAAGCGTTTCACCAAACCTAGCGCCTAAAGCTTTAAGTAATTTTTCGTGAATACCACCAAACCCGCCATTACTCATTACGACAATATGATCCCCAGTTTGTGCATTTTCTGCAACGAATACCACTATCTCATCCACTTCTGAAAAACTATAGGCAGGGGTTTTACTCTCTCTAACCATAGAATCCATATCCAACCCAGAACGCTCCGGCTTTTGCCAGATCACCATGTCGGCGGCCTGACTTGCGTCCACCAACGCCTGCTGGTGGATTCCCAATTTCATCGTATTCGATCGCGGCTCAATAATAGCGACCAGCCGGGAGTGCTCATACTGACTGGGCAACTTAGCTGCAAGGCCTACTAGCGTTGACTCAATGGCGGTAGGGTGATGAGCAAAGTCATCAAAAACACTAATCCCAGCGACAACACCCCGCAACTCCATCCTCCGCTTCACACCTTTAAACTCCAGCAACGCCTCCACAGCTGCGGAAACACCCACACCAACATGATGCGCGGCGGCGACCGCTGCCATAGCATTCTTTACATTGTGCAAACCGGTCAACTCCCATTTTACAGTCGACCGACTAACAATCCCACCGGTTGCCCCTTGACCATACTTAACAATCTCAAATTTGCCTCCATGATCATCCAACAGACAGACATTCCAAAAAATTCCTCCGTTGGCAGCAAGTTTTTTACAGATTTCCTCAGAAATAGAAATCCCAAATTGCTGACGCCCACTCCAACAACCCTTCGCAAGCACCGTCTCTAAAGAAGCCTCACCATGAGGGTAAATAATTTGACCGGTGCCAGGAATGGTGCGAACCAAGTGATGGAACTGCTTTTCAATGTCGCTTAGATCATCGAAGATATCGGCGTGATCGAATTCCAAATTGTTTAGGATGGCCGTGCGAGGAGAATAGTGAACAAACTTCGAGCGCTTATCGAAAAAAGCCGTATCGTATTCATCAGCCTCAACAACAAAAAAATCAGATTCTCCGAGACGAGCCGAGGTGGGAAAATTATTAGTGACGCCGCCGATAAGATAACCGGGTTTCATTCCGGCATACTCTAGTATCCATGCCAACATCGCACTCGTAGTGGTCTTACCATGTGTGCCGGCAACTCCGAGCACCCACTTATCTTGCAGAACATACCGAGCAAGCCACTGCGGGCCCGAAGTATAGCTAATCCCTTCGTTGAGAATGTATTCGACCGCGGGGTTTCCTCGAGACAAGGCATTACCAATCACTACAAGATCTGGTCGGGGCTGGAGATGGTCAGCACTATACCCCTCCATTAACTCGATACCTTGCTCTTGCAATTGCGTGCTCATGGGTGGGTAAACATTTGCATCACTGCCGCTGACACGATGTCCAAGCGCTTTAGCTAACACCGCCAAACTGCCCATAAAAGTGCCGCAAATACCTAGAATGTGGACATGCATGTGTGTGAGTTCCGCTTCAAAATTGATAGTGAATTTGGATGTTTATATCACAGAAATTCAGTAGGATTACTAAGTTAACAACTAACATCGGCTGACAATGTCAAACTTATCACAAAACTTTTGGGAATTTTCCCTGAACCTCTATAGCTCATCCGAGATTTCGGCTGCTTGCTTGGATCTGCAAAACCAATATGGCATTGATGTTAACTTACTGCTTCTGTGCTGCTGGTCCGGCGCATGTGTCGGCGAACTGTCTGAAGAATCCTTAAGCCAAGCCCTAACCTATTCAAAGCAGTGGCGCGAGCAGGTAGTTTCACCTTTAAGACAAACACGTCGCTGGATGAAATCAAATATGCCAATCGATCAAAGTCAGCAGATAGGCTTCCTTGAGGTAAGAGATGAGATCAAAGCCGTAGAACTAAGGGCTGAAAAACATCAGCAATCTGTGCTCGAAAAGATCGTAATGAGTCAGTCAAAATCAGGCGCAGGGGTAAGCCCAGAAAAGGCTATAAGAGGAAACGTTCTTAAGCTAATAAAGCAGATGAAGGTCGCCGAGAGTTCTAAACTAAGGGCGACACTTTCACTTGTGATCAATGCAGCTACAGCTAATTGAAGCTTAAGTCTGCTGCTCACTACCGGCCTCACCACCTCGACCAAGAAATAGAGCTGATACAGCAAAAGCTATAGCGCCGGCAAGCCAAAGCAGTCCATTGATTGCGGCACTATTTCCGCCTCCGGTGAAGGAAATAACAGCCAAAGCGAACCAAATTAATGCCACGACCCAGCATAGCCCTTTTGAAAATTTTGCAAAACCAGCGCCTTTGGAAAACATCGCACCCTCTTTAAGTTTATTGTTATGGAAAGGTTTCTAGAAAACCATTCGCTAAGTCCTCAGTCAAGCATCAACGATTGATTCTACCCAATACAGCGAGGTTTTATCCCATTACGAGACGATCCTTGAAAAACGCTCCTTTTCAGCCTATTTTGAAGCGGCTAAATCGATAACAACATCCCAATTGAATTGAACGAACCGGTTTAGCTCACTGATTAATATCCGCTCCTGATCACTGTGCGCGCCAAAACCCAATGCAGCGTCTTCTCTATCTATAGCCGGCCCTATGCCATAGCACTGGATTCCCTTATTTCGCAGATAGGCCATATCAGTAGCGCCAGTACTCATCGTTGGCAAGGTGATCACGCCATAATGCTTACTTATATTCGCTTCGATTGCCGAAAATGCAGGTGTTTGCAGGCTGGCCTGACCGGGAGGTCTGGTATTTCGTTCTCCTAGCCCAACGTTGACTGAGGGGTCGTTTATCTGCTGCCTTATTGACTGCAAGAAGGCAGGAATATCTTCGTCAGGCAGTGCCCTAAAATCGACACTAGCTTTGGCCTCGGAAGGAATAACATTTATCCTATAGCCAGCATCAAAAATAGTAGGCGATAAAGAGGACCGCAGCATAGATGCATGCCGAGGCTCGTTGGCGAGAAAATATTCATCTGATTCACCTACCATGCCCGGATCAAGGACATTAAGGTAGCGCTGGGCTGCGTCAGATGGAGAGATTGACGCTAGACGTTCAAAATATGCTGCAGTGGTTTCGTTCAGCCTAACTGGTGAGCGCCAATCAGCAATAGCGGCAATGGCTTTTGCTAGCCTGACTACAGAGTTGCTCTGCAAAGGCACCGAACCATGCCCCGCGACACCCGTGGCAACGAGCTCTACTCGGTAGGGGATTTTTTCCACAGTTTGCACGCCCGCATACTGCACTTCGCGATTAACTCTTGCTACCGAGCCGCCTTCGGCTAAGCAGAATTCTGACTCTATTTTGTCAAAATGATTATTGACCATGTACTCAATGCCAAACTGGGTAGCCCCCTCCTCGCCTGACTCAGCAAGGAAAATAACATCGCGATCCAGCTCAATGTTTTGACGTTTCAGCTCCAGCATAACAACTAAGGCCGCGGCCAGGTTATCTTTGTCATCCACCGCACCTCTGCCATACACGTAACCATTATCGATCGTTGCGCTAAAGGGAGGGAATGTCCATTTCTCAGGATCTACGTTAACTACATCAGTATGGGCCATTAATAACAATGGTCGCTTGCTGCCATTTCCCTTAAGCCTAGCCAAAACATTTGGCCTATCAGGGTCAATCGCCAGCATCTCCACTGGAATTCCTTCAGCCTCCAAAACGTCACGTATATATTCAGCAGCGGGAAGCTCTCTGCCAGGCGGGTCACTGGTGTCAAATTGCAGCAACGCTCTAAAGTGTTTAAGCGTTTCCTCCTCAATTGATTCCCAATCTGGCCCGCCACCTTGCGCATTAAGAGAGACTGCAAAAACTAAGCAAAAACTGGTAATAAAAAAACGCATGATAATAATCCTCAAGCTATTGAGTTAAGTGTTGAGCACTGCGGCCAAGGCAAGCGCCGCTAATACCAATTTTCCCGGAAGTATAAAACGCCTCCCATCTTAAACCATAATTCATTTGCGCATATTTACCACTTGCTTTTAGTCGATGTGGCGAGAACCCTGCCAGCGCTTCACTATCCCGGGATCGAGGTCGAAAAGGTCTAGCACTCTGCCCACCTGATGATTAATCAAGTCATCAATGGTCTGCGGCTTGATGTACATAGCGGGCATGGGCGGCGCGATTATCGCGCCTATTTGGCACGCTTTTAGTAATAATTCGCAATGCCCCGCGTGCAATGGGGTTTCTCTGGGCATCAGCACCAATCGTCGCTGTTCCTTAAGCACGACGTCGGCAGCTCGCACAATTAGCGAATCTGCATAGGAATTTGCAATCGCTGACAGGGTCTTTATGGCACATGGCGCCACAATCATGCCTGCGGTTTTAAACGAGCCACTAGCAATATTCGCCCCAATATCTTTATTGGAGTGAACATGATCCGCCAGCGCTTTTACATCTGTCGCTGCCCACGTCGTCTCTATGCCGATGTTCAACTTGGCCGATTCTGACATAACCAGATGGGTTTCAACGTCAGGGACATCTTTCAGCACCTCCAACATACGGATGCCGTAGATGACTCCGCTAGCGCCAGACATACCAATAATCAACTGCATAATGTTCAACCTAGAAATAAACGTAAGTGGAGGGCGATTGTGTCATCAATTTCTCGCCACTGGCAAGGCATTGGCGCAGCTAGTAAGATGCAATTTAACACTCAATCATTCCCTAAAGCAGCAGAACCAAATCTTATGAGCAAGGCTAATTTATTCTACGCCCAATCCGGCGGTGTCACCTCGGTAATCAACGCTAGCGCCTGCGGGGTTATCGAAACCGCGAGACTAAACAAAGACAAGATCGGCAAGGTCTACGCCGGTAAAAACGGAATTATGGGGGCACTAAACGAAGAGCTAATAGACACCGGCAAAGAATCCGCCTCCGCAATCGCCGCCCTAAGACATACCCCCGCCGGCGCATTTGGCTCTTGCCGCTATAAACTCAAATCCTATGACGAAAACAAATTGGAATATGAGCGGCTAATAAATGTGTTTAAGGCGCATAATATTCGCTACTTTCTCTACAACGGTGGCGGCGACTCTCAAGATACTGCGAATAAAATATCCCAATTAAGTCTTGCTAAAGGCTATCCGATTACTTGTATCGGCGTGCCCAAGACAGTGGACAATGACCTTCCCATTACAGATAACTGCCCGGGCTTTGGCTCCGTCGCTAAATATGTCGCCGTCTCAATTCGTGAAGCAGGGCTGGATGTCGCCTCTATGTGCGAGAGCTCAACCAAAGTCTTTGTGATGGAAGTAATGGGCCGTCATGCAGGCTGGATTGCT
>CAJWGN010000099.1 GCA_913031035.1 uncultured Gammaproteobacteria bacterium | reverse complement strand
GAAATATTGGATCCAGTGACCACTGGTGAATACACGGTTCAGTGGACTGCTGTAGTCGGTGATGATCCGACCGCTTACCAGGGCATGTATACTTTTTCTGTTTCTGCTCCCTAAGTTTTTTCGCTACCGGTCTTAAATTTCTTGGTCAGTCTATAGCAAACAGAAGCTGCATAGGCAGAGTTTTCCACTAGCGGTAAGCTCTAGGTCAGTTTTACTCGGCTATTCCCGTGCTGTTTCCCACACTGCGCGCTAACAATATTGGTGATCGGTTTGCCAATATTAGCAAGACGCCTTTTGGGGCGAGCTAACTACGTAATGCTGCTCGAAGAAGGCGGCGCAAAAAGTCAACCGGGTAAAAGGGCAGCTGCGTGTCGCCTGCCACGGAGCAGAGGGTAGTGATAACAATTTGTTAGGAGCCCCGAAGCTATCAGGCAGTATTTGGCTATATGGCGTTGATGCTAATTCTATACAAACAAGCCTGCGTTAGGGCGGTTTTGGCAACATGCTAGCGTTCGACGAAGGTCTTGACGACACTCATATCAAACTGTTGTTTGCCCTTTTAGCGAGGCAGTAAGCCAAAAAAGCCAGCTAAGTTAAATAACACAAGCAAGGCAAGCTCTTTTCAGGCCGACTAACTCAATTGGGCTTTAAGCTCTTGGGCTAGCTCGTAACCTGAAAGATAGGCATCCTCAACTCGGTTGCCTCTGCACCAATCCCCGATCGCCGCAATTTGGCCATGACTATCTAAACAGTAGTCTCGGCCAAGTGCTTGTTCACATTTCGCATAGCGCCATCGGTGCAAGTCGTGATGGACAGTCTCATTCGCAATTTCCGGCAATAACTCCTTCAGTGCGTTATGCATCATCGACTTAACCCATTCGAGGTCTGCATCAATGTGGTCGCTGGCCCAATCATTGCGGCTGTGAATTAACAGTGATGAACTCTCATGGTTTGATAGCCAAGCCAGCACTGGATGAGTTATCACGGCAGCTTGAAAGTTCAGAGAAACTGGCCTTTCAAACCCCAGCATCATTGCGAAACAGCCGCTGAACTTCCCTTCTCCAATTTGATTTTTTTCAATCAAAGTGTCCGGAAGTAGGTCCACAGCTTGGGGCGCAGGCACGGCACTTACCACCCAATCATAAGGGCCGATTGATTGTTCATTCTCATCGATTAAAAACCAGCCACTGGGCTTCATTTCAAGTCGCCTGATTTGAGTCCTATGAACAACGTTAAGGTCGGTTGCTATGTGCTTCACTAACGAGTTCATCCCGTTCGCGCCACAGTAGTGAGGTTCAAACCACTCGCGCTTAAACGGTTTTTCACCGATCTCTAGATTCACAATTTTTGGTGCCCACTCCACAATTGCCTTAGCATCTAATGCATCATTTATTGCTGATCGAAAAGGCTCTGATCTGGCAGTAAAAAACTGAGCACCATGATCGAAACTAAACGGTCCTGCTTTTCTGAACGACATGCGTCCACCGCTACCTCGTGATTTCTCGAATAGAGTAATGTCGGCAACATCGGCCAGATTTTTCGCTAGGCTCACGCCAGAAAGTCCTGCACCGATCACGGCAATTTTTGGTTGATTAGTCATGGTGTTGGTTTACTCGGATTTTCAACAATGAGAAATTTTACGACGAAAAACTACAGACGCTTAACAAGATCCTGCAAGAGTATACGCGAAAGCACTAGCCATAGATTAGGGCCAGCACTGACTATTTGGTGGCACAACCGCTGGCCTAAGCTAACTCTAAAGACAGCTCAGTAAGTGGCCGAACATTCTCAGGGATAGCTACTTCGGGTAGCCTAAAAGCCCGAAATTTTAGGTTCGGTCGGCTAATGCCATAGACAATAGGGGCGTTGACTGATCTAGCAAAAGCGAACGCCTCAGCTTCAATTTCAATATTTATGGTGGCGATGTGGGTGAGTTTAGGGCCAAGAGCGAGGGCTGCAAGCACATATATTTCCTGGCGGTCATGGTAATTAAGCAAGCAGCCAGCCAGACTCTTACAAGGCTTGAAGAATCCATTTTTCTTCAAGCTCAAGCCTACGAACTATTTTTCACGCTCGGGCCGATGGTCTCGCGGGCTTTATCCTCGGCATTCTCGTTCAAATCTCAAAATCGAAGCGATAGGCAGCTAAGGCCGCCGTCGAGTTTTTGAAATTCGGACATGTTCAGCGCTAAAGTTTCATGCCCTGCCAGTTCGATTGCAGCCTGTGATGTCGGAAAGCCCGCAGCCACAATGACTTTGCTATTGACCCAGATAGCATTGGCGGCATAACTTTCCTCATCGGGTATTGATATTTGATCGAAGGATTTAAACTGCGCTTCTTGCAGGAACCCGCTAGCGATGATCAGGCTATTGTTCTCTAGATAGCTGAGGCCGGTTTTCAAATGTAAAATGCTGCCCATTGCCACGGTAGAGCCGGAAAGGCCGTGAGCTTCCAGAATGGCAATAAGTTGCTTTGCACCCTCAGGGTTGGTTCTCGCAGAAAGCCCAATATAGTAATGATTAGCGACCATCATCACGTCGCCTGCATCTAAGGTACCGGGGGCCTTGATTTCTTCAAGTTCAGAATAATGCTCAGCAAGTGCGTCACGAATCGAATCTACTTCACCTTTTCGGGAAAGCGCGCCGGGGTTGGTAAGAATGGCACATTCGGGGGTGATCAATGCAGTATCTTCAACAAAAGTACTATCCGGATAGTCCTCTTCTTTATCTAGCACCGTGACCGACACCCCGCAGCTCTCTAAAGTCGCGATATAGCGCTCGTGCTGAACTATCGCCAAATCGTAGTTGGGACTACCAAGTGTGGAGGTGGTAATGCCTGAGACCATGTTTTTGCATGGTGTTCGGACTATCGCATTTGAGAACATGTAAAATTCCTGGGTCGCATAGCGGGAGGCTAGCTTGAGAGCGAGTGATTGGACTTGTTTGCTGTGGCATTATACGTGACAGAATTCTAAGGAAGCTATCTTGAATAGAGCAGAAGGTAAAACACTACTGAAGTTCCTCCTACCTTCGATGGTGGGGATAGGGTTATTTCTGGTCCCGATTACAATCGACGGCAAGCAAACTATCGCGATTGGATTATTATCAGACCTCCTTAGGCAGTGGTCTGCGGAGTGGCTTCCCTACCTGTTGGCCATTATTTTTTCGGTCTCTGGCATCGTATCCAGCTATGCCACTTTATTTCGTCCTTCTTGGATTATGGGCCGCCCGCTCCTAAAGCATTTGTTTTTTACAAGTTTTGTATGGCTGAGCCTGCGCGTGACCGGCGCTATTATGTGTTCGCTGACGGTGTTCGGCGTTGGCCCGGAATGGATTATTGGTGAATCTACCGGTGCCGTGGCCTATATAGAGATGGCCAGCATTATTTTCTGCATCATGTTGGTTGCCAATTTCTTGCTCCCGTTTTTGACTGACTACGGGTTTTTAGAATTTGTCGGTACGTTGCTAACTCGACCTTTCCAAATCTTGTTTAACCTTCCTGGAAGAGCCGGTCTTGATGCATTGACATCATGGGTTGGCGATTCCAGTGTTGGGACCATATTGACTGTCCGCCAATATGAAGAAGGATTTTACTCAGCCCGAGAGGCTGCGGTCGTAGTCACTAATTTTTCCGCTGTTTCCTTGCCGTTTTCCGTTGTAATCGGTCAGATGGCAAGGATTGATCACGTGTTTTTCCCTTTCTATTTCTCTGTTGTGTTTGCAAGTATTGTCGCCGCTTTTATTACCCCGAGGTTGCCCCCGCTTAGCAGGGTCTCACTTAAGTTTTTCGAGCGAGCCGATCGCAAGGCGGAGGCCAGCAATGAGCAGGATTTCATCATTCGGCAGGCTTGGAGCAGAGCGCTTGCAAGAGCAGAGCACGGTCCGAGCGCAAAGAGCATAGTAAGCGGGGGCTCGCGCACGATATTGGATATTTATATCACAGTATTGCCAGCCGCTATGACCATAGAGTTTTTGGCGCTGGTGGTATATAGCTATTCAGATTTTTTCTATTGGCTGAGCTTGCCGATGTTGCCTGTAGTTCAACTTCTTCAAATTCCAGAACCCGCTGCGGTTGTGTCAGGGACATTAGTAGGTTTTTTCGATCAGTTCATTCCTGCCATAATGTCAGGGACTCTAGAGAGTCCGGTTTCCCGGTTTGTGCTGGCTGGATTGTCCATTACTCAATTAATCTTTATCGCGGAAAATGGGACCTTAATATTAAGGTCCTCCATCCCGTTAAATATAGGCCAGCTTTTTATAATATTTCTGATGAGAACAATGATCACGCTGCCAATCTTAGTGCTGGCAGCGAACCTGATTTTGTAGGAAGAGCTTTAGTTTTGGAATTGAATGGGGTGAGTGCTGATACGCACTCGGGACTCCATATAGCTAATAGTTTCGCCGTCAATGCTTTTGAACCAGTGAGGCGTGCCCGGCTGCAGGACAAGAACGTCTCCTGCCTTAACCTGCCGCTCTAGTCCGCCGTCAACCCCGTTGAGGGTTCTAACAATATTCTCCGTTAGCGATTCAGCCAAAGGCAAGATCAGGCGACCTCCGGTTACAAACGTGCCGCTACCCTCTAGCACACGATATATCTCCATGCTGTAAGGGTGAATAATCGCGTATTGCTTTACGCCGCTGCTGCGGCGGCGTACTGATATGCCCGGCGCTATGGTCACCGACCAGCCGCCGGCAGAAGCCGATTCGGCAGCAGCCCGGTCTAGGGTTTCCAGTATTTGAGCTTCAGACATAAAGATAGCAGCTGGTGCTCCGGTGGTCTGGGCATAGGTAGCTGAAATGTAGCCTGCTGACATGATGGCTGGTAGTGTGACTAGGGCGAGAATCAGTTTTTTCATGAGCTTCTCCGAACGTTTTGAATGCAACGTTTATCATTGATTTTGACTTGTACTATAACCGCTTAACTCGTATTGCACTACGGTTAAGAAAGCTATAGCTTCTATGTGGTAATTTTGAAAACTTATTCATCATGGTTTTAACCGTTCTCATTAGTGATGACCACTTAGGGCAGCTGCTTGCGATAACTTCTTACTACAGCAGTTTACGACAACTACTTACGACAACTGCTTACGACAATTACTTACGATAACCAGTAAGAGCGACCACCGACGTGTTTGATTCATCAGTCTCAATACCCACCTGGTTCTTTTTCGTCCTTATCCTCGCGGCAGGTTACGCGTTGGTGATGAGTGTTTTTTTCCCTAGCGTGCGCTGGTTTTTTCGGCGGCGCTTAAATCGAGCGGTGGACAAGCTTAATACCAGTCTACATATAGCAATTCGCCCATTGCAGAGCACCAAGAGGCAGGTGCTGATTGATCAGCTAATATTTGATCAAGACATTCTCAGTCTCATTGAATCTCTGACCATCGAAGAAAATATTCCGCGGGAGGTGTTGCAACAAAGAGTGCGCCGCTATGCTCGGGAAATAGTGCCCTCTTTTAATGCCTATGTGTATTATCAAGTTTTCTATTGGCTGGCCAAAAAAGTATCGCGTTTTATCTATCGGGTAAGAGTGGCTGCGGCAAAACCCGGCGATCTTCAAAAAGTAGATCCTGATTCCACTGTGGTTTTCGTTATGAACCATCGTAGCAATATGGACTATATACTGATTAGTTATCTTGCCGCTGAGCGGGTGACATTGTCGTACGCGGTGGGAGAATGGGCTAAAGTATTTCCTCTGGAAACACTTATTCGTGCAATGGGGGCCTTTTTTGTGCGGCGGGGATCTCAAAATCCCCTCTATCGTAAGGTTTTAGAGCGTTATGTTTATATGGCGACAAAAAATGGCGTTTGTCAGGCAGTGTTTTTAGAGGGCGGCTTGAGCAGGGACGGACTATTAGGTGAGCCCAAAATTGGTTTTCTGGACTACATCCTAAGAAACTACGATGCAAAATTGGATAGGGAAGTTGTGTTCGTTCCAATAGGGATTAACTATGACCATGTTCTTGAGGATCAGAACTTACTCAACTGGGACAAGAAAGAAAACCGGCTAACCACATCACAGCACCTAAAGAAACTCTGGGGTTTCTTGAGACTTAACCTATTCGCTGGTTCTCGAGCGAGGTGGGGGCGCTATGGCTATGCCAGCGTCAATTTTGGCGTGCCGGTCTCTATGCGAGATTACTGTGAGCAGCATGATCTGGATTTCAAACATCTGGAGAAAGATCAGAGAATTCCTAAAGTGGTAGCGCTGGCTAACCACCTCATGAACGAGCTTCGCTTTGTTATGCCAATTATCCCAGTACCGATTTTGTGCACTGTGTTGTTGAATGCCAAGGAAAAGCCAATTAGTTCTTTAGAGATATTTAGTGACTGCGATACGCTTATTGATTCGATGATCGCGAAAGGGGCGGCAATGAAGCCGGAAGAGAAGCCCCGTCATAGAACGCTATCTAATAGCTTAGAGATGCTCAGTGAGCGAGGGTTTTTAACAGAGATAGATGATCACTACACCATTAATAAATCCAATCAAAGGTTGGTTGAGTACTACGCGAATTCTATTGAGCATTGGCGGTGTGCTTCTTCCTGATCCGATAGCCGACAGCTACCACGACGATGACAGCAAAAAGGGGTATCAGTTTTTTCAAGCTATCGGTGTTTTCACTCTCCAGAAGAAGTGCGACTGAAGCCCCGCCCAGATAGGTGAAAATCAGGCAGGCTGGCACTGTAAATACAATACTCGCCCAAACATAATCAAAAAACTTTACGTGGGTAATGCCTAAAAGGTAATTGACCGCAAAGGAGGGAAATACCGGGGTAAGTCGAACAATCGCTACCGATTTCCAGCCTGAACTGCTAAACCGGTGATTAAAAGCTTGCAGCATGGTGTGAGTTTTGCTGCGCACGAATTCGTAAAAACCATATCGGGAGACAAGGAAGGCAAGAGTAGAGCCGATTCCAAAACCTATAAGATTGAAGGAGAATGCCCACCAAAATCCAAATAGTGTTCCGCTGGTTACAAAAAGCACCGTATTGGGTATACAAATTATGGTCCCAATACTTACCCAGGCAATAATCATTAGCGCCGAGATATAGGGAGGCAATGTACTGATTTTTTCATTAATAAACGCTAGCAGTGCATCCTGCTCTGAATAGGCTAGGGTGGCCCCTCCAAGGATGATGACCGCAAGACATATTCCTAAAACCAATCTCACTTTTAAGTGTCCCAGTGTTTTTTTAAGTTAATCTGAAAATCAATTAAGTAATTCAGTAGGCAGTTTCGTACGTAATTTGGCAAGTTAACGTCGCCGGTTAAGATCGCCAGATAATCTGTTCAAGCAAAGCAGTTGAGTGCCTCAAAGCGAGCCGGTTAAGCTTTCTAGATGAAATAGATTGCTATGTGATGCCGTTTTCCAGATAAAAAATTTGATGAGTTGAAGTCATCAGTCAATCTTCAAAAGTAAACCTTCCCAGTTTGGATAATGTACTATCAATCTGGTCTAGACGCTCCTGAAACTTCATGAATCGCGACATTATCGCAGCCATTAAAATCTGTGAATCCTTTTAGTTCGGTCAACAGCATGGAATTGAATTGCTTTAGATTTTGAAGCGGCTTTTCTATATGCAGGTGAGATATGTGAAATTCACGACTCTTGCGGTCAGCTTTTGCATCTATTTGAGCAACCAGTTTGTTATTGTAAAAAATAGGCAGGCAAAAATAATCGAACTTTAGTTTAGTCTTTGGCGCATAGTATTTTATTTGTTAATCGTAATCAAAAATCCGCAGCAGACGTTTTCGTTGAATAACCATATTATCGATCGGCAATAAAATTCCGAGTAGCGTGTTTGGCAGTTTCTTACCAAAACCTTCACTGTCGCTAGGTTCACAGTAATATTCAATTTCGTCGACCGAGATCTGAACAATTTTTCCAGCTTCGGGCATTTTATCTGCCACCGTTCTTGTAGTTGGATTTATCCCTTTTCTGAGGTGGGCGAACTCCCTAAGCTGGCCTATGCCATGTGCTTTCAAAGCCTGTGATCAGGTGCCTGCATCTTTGTCGGTGGTCCTCCTGCCTAGATGACATCTCGGGAAGGCTGTAAATTCTTCCAAGGCGCGGTACAAGCTCGCTTATTCGCACGGGTGTGAGAGTCTAGCTGAAGGAATCTCGTCCGTGCAGGTTTTACAGCCTGACCCCGCCATAGTGCAAGGTGAAAATCCATGCCATTAAGAGCGCACCTTGAATATGGCTTGAAAACTCTTTCATTGTCTTTACAGACATCTGAATTTATCAACCTCCCTTAAGATGAGTCATAAAACCTTGACCAAGAGCAATTCAGCTACACTATGAGAGTTGGCTTGATGGACGGTGGGAGGGTTGCCTGTCTAGTAATCGCTTTCTTTTTTAATTTTTCTTCATATTCTCTCAGCTCGTCTGTACCTGGCAGCGCATAAGCGCCGCCAGGACCACTGTCACTCTATGAGGTTTAGATTAGAAGGGGTCAAATAAATGTTCTGGGCCCTACCGCTTATGCACCGCAGCATATCTATCTGAGCTTGGGTTGTTGAACTCAAGGAGTTAGCTGGGAAAAGACCAAAAGCTGCTGTATTTCGCTGCTACCGAAAGAACTTCCAATTATCAAAGGCAAGCACTGAGTTGACGATAATTTGACCTTATGCATTAATGATGTTGGTCTACATTGATGCGTTCTACGTAATATCGGTATGACCAAACTAGATGATAAAATATCTGAAAGTAACTTGAAACTTCCTCCATGGCTGGTAGGTGAAATACGCTCAGATCATGCTGGGGAAACTGGTGCAATATGGATTTATCGCGGGGTTTTGGCAACAACCCGTGATGCGGAAGTTCGAGATTTCGCAGAACGCCATATTCAGACAGAAATGAAACACTTAGAATTATTAGAGGGATGGCTAGCTGAGTCTGAACGAAGTTCTCTCTTGCCTATGTGGAAAGTGGCGGGGTTTATTACAGGTGCTCTACCTGCTTTATTTGGAGCGACATCCACATATGCAACAGTGGAGGCGGTAGAGGCGTTTGTAGTACGCCACTACGGAGCACAGATAACGATACTCGCTGAGCTTAAAGAGCATGCGCAGCTTTGTGATATCCTCGTGCAATGCTGTGAGGATGAAGTAGCACATGGCTTTGAGGCGCATTCTCTCAAGCGAAATAATTTAAATATGTTACTGCGGGCCTGGTGTCATATGATCGATATTGGATCTGGTCTCGCTGTGAATGTAGCCAGGCGCATATAATGAAAAAAATATGGACAAAGAGTTCTCGCAACATGAAATCGGTCGGACTGTAGAGGCTGCTTGGGAAGATAGGACTCCGTTCGAGGCAATCAAAGGCAATTTTAGAATCACTGAGCCCGACGTTGTAGATATAATTGGAGTGGAAATAAAAATCCTCTTCTGAGGTTTAGCGGAAAGTATTAGCGGGAAAAAACCAAGTATCTTGCCCTTCGAGACAGCGCTGCCATAAGGTTTCGCTGTCCTGCATAAAAGTAAAGATATAAAATTTTATTAAATTGACAGTGTGCAGCTAAGCCTTCTCCAAAAAACTGTCAAAATTAATACTTAGACAACGTTCATTTTAATAGGGAAAAGCCAGATATGAACGACCTTGGTTTTCTTTTACAGAATTCTCAAGTGAACCTGGGTTATAACTTTGTGCTGACCGAGTCTAATATTCTAGGAATTCAGTCACGAAAAACTACCTCAACTTCGATTAGCCAACATAATATTGATGGAGTGCCTCCACAGATTGGTCAGTCCAATGGAAGAGCTTGGAGTAACACTAAAAATAGCAGATTTGATTTTCGATTTTTGTATCTTCCCAAAAGAATTGACGATGGGCTAGGGTGAGGCTCAGGAGATTTCCGTTTTCCAGAGCGCTATAGCTTGAGCTCTAACTTTAGCTCTACTTTTAGCTCAAACCTGGCTCAGAATATTGCTTTATCATTAAGTCTAGAAGCCGGCCAAGCGGATCTAGGTTCCAAGGTGATTACTAGTGGGTTAAGGGTAGTCTGGTGGCCAAATGATCGCTTCTCATTTGACCTTGGATTGAGTTATACCGATAACGAACCTTTGCTCGTGCATCAAAGGAGTGAAAATTACACCAGGTTAGAGGCACACCAAGGGGCTTCGAAATTCGGGTCAAATTATTTTATTTCCTCAAGGCAGAAATTTCGAATTAGCATGCAATGGAATTCATTAAAGGCATTTGAAGATCGCTTCTGGGAGGTAGACCCGAGTAGGCTGGAGTATTTGAATCCGGTAGCAAATCTGGATAATAATGCAGACGAGTTTGTGATGAGTGGGCTGATTTTTCAAGCGTGTTATCGTTGGGAAATAGCGCCCTTATCCGGCCTATTTGCAGTGTATATCCGAGAATCAAATTTTTCCGGAAATAGCATCTTCACCTTCCAAGATTTGCTTGAACAGGCTTGGGATTATCGGATTGTTGATTCCTTCGCACTAAAATTTCGCTACCGATTCGGAGTGTAGAGCCAGTTACGCCATGCAACTAAATTTTCTTGACCATCCAATACCTGCCAAACTTTCTTCAGGATTCCCAGATGCTATGGTTCTCCTCGACTGCGAAACCACGGGGGGGAAAGCCATTTACCATCGTATTATCGAGATTGGTTTGATAGTGATAGAAGGCGGGAAAATGATTGAGACTTGGCAGAGTTTTATCGATCCTAAAGTAGCGCTGCCGCCCTTCATACAGACGCTTACAGGCATTACACCTGGGATGGTGAATGGTGCACCTGCATTTTCTGATATTGCTGAAGAATTGTTGAGCAAATTAAAAGGGCGTACATTGGTCGCCCACAATGCACGGTTTGACTATGGGTTTTTGAAAAATGAATTCGAGCGGGCTGGCTATAGCTATAATGCTAAGCCACTTTGCTCAGTAAAATTTAGTCGTAATCTTTACCCACAATTTAATCGACATGGCTTATCGCAGATCATCACCCGCTTTGATTTAGCGATTGAAAATCGGCACAGAGCTCTAGACGACGCTAAGATGATTTACCAGTTTTTTCAAAAGTCATCCGCTTTATTTTCTGATGATGAAATAGCTGCTACCTGTGCATTATTGCAGAAACGCCCCAGCTTGCCGATCTTGCTGGATGCAAAAGAAATAGAGAAACTACCAAATAGTGCGGGTGTTTATTATTTTTATGACGAAAAAGGCAACCTTCTCTATGTTGGAAAAAGTGTAAATATCCGTAACCGCGTGATGAGCCATTTTAGCTCTGACTATAAGAACCCCAAAGATTTGCGTATGAGTACTAAAATAGCGCATGTCGATTTTGAACAGACACCCAGCGATTTTGGTGCGCAAATTCGAGAGAGCAATCAGATTAAGGCATTAAATCCACTCTATAACCAGAGGCTGCGCAAGGTAAGAAAACTATTTCAGTATCGCAGCGTAGAAGATGAGAACGGCTATTTGCGACTTAATATTGAAGTGATTGAAACCGAAGATACGCGGGTAGAACAGCAATTTGGATTGTTTCGATCACCCCGACAGGCTTCTAAGCAATTGGAAAAGTTGGCTGGCCAGTATTTTTTATGTCACAAACTTCTTGGGCTTGAGGGCGATAGAAATAGTAGAGATCCTTGTTTTCGCGTCCAGCTAAAAAAATGTTTCGGCGCCTGTAATGGGTCAGAGTCTGCCGCTAATTACAATGAGCGAATGAATACAGCGCTTAAAAACTATCAAATAAAATTGTGGCCCTATAGTGGCCCCGTACTAATCGAGGAACGTGATCCGCAGTGCCCTGATCAGGAAGCGTTTCATATTATCGATCGATGGCGCTACATAGCAAAGCTTTCGATTCTCGAAGATATCTACGACTTAGGGTATCAGCTTATAGGTGAGACTAATCCTACTGCTAGTTTAAAAAATAATGATTCCAATACTATAATCTCCCCCGACTATGATAATACTGATGATCGCTTTGATTTAGATATCTATTTTATCTTGGCACGCTTTATGGTCGGCCAAGGACAGATGAAATTAAATAGTCTAAAAATATGGCCGTTAGCTGTAGTCACTTAATAGATAATTGGGATATTGTTAATTCTTCCGTAAAAAGAATTTAATGCACGGTAGTTGCTTATTTTCTGCGTTATTATTAAGTCTATTCTTCATGCAATCCTATCTCTCCACCTTATCTTATTCAGCTGTCTGACCTATTCTCAGGTTCCCAAAATTGAGCGTGATGCATTAGTCGCATTATATACCCAACTAATGAGGCTAATTGGAAGGTGAAAAAGGGCGAGTTGATTCCGCTGGACTCTGATTTACTTTGCTATTTAGCAATAGAAACGGTGGTGGCTAGTTACCCATTGTGCACGCTATTTTCAGAGGACCTAGTAGCTATTCCATTGCTTGTTGTGTCAGAAAACGGTCTCAAATCAGCTTCACCCTTGTCGGTATTGAGCCCGTTGAATTTCAGCTGACCTCAGCTGACCTCAGCGTCTGAGCTGGAATAGCTTTCAGGCTGAATCGTTAAAGGGCTCTAGGTCAGTTTCGATTGGGCGCTGTGATGTAGTTTTTAGAGGGGGGGGTATTTCCGCAGGGTTTATTGCCGCCATAATTTTGAGATTGCTAATAATTTTTAAGACCTTCTGCCGGCATTCGTTTCACCATCAAATTTACCCTATGTCCAGCTTTAAGGGTCAACCCATTCCTTGTATTAACCTAAAATACACTCTACAAAGGGATAAAGCAGGGATGTAAGGTGGCTCAATAGCCTATAAGTACGGGGTCTTTTGGGGGCTTAAAAATAGTTGGTGCCCAGAAGAGGACTTGTTTTTTTAATTCAAAGTATTGATTTTAATAGTTTTGCGTATATATTTAGATAGTAATGT
>CAJWGN010000098.1 GCA_913031035.1 uncultured Gammaproteobacteria bacterium | reverse complement strand
GAGATTGTGATGTTAGCCTAATGTAATTTACAAAGGCTGGGCCAAAACAAGAGGAGGTAAGTTTACATGAATTGCCCAGTTCAATAAATTATTACTTGCAAACAACTACAAACACCCTTTTAATTGGCCGCTTCCTCGAAGTCAGACAGAATTCTACGACTTATGCTCCTAGATACCTTCATCATTGTCCTCGGATTTATCGGTCTAATCTGGGGCGCAGACAAGTTCGTTTTCGGCGCTTCTGCGCTCGCCAGAAATTGGGGTGTTTCTCCCCTAATGATCGGGCTTACTATAGTTGCGTTCGGAACATCCGCACCTGAAATTTTCTCCTCAGCGGCCTCGGCCTGGGAAGGTCAGCCTGAATTAGCGATTGGAAACGCCCTCGGGTCGAACATGTTTAATGTGGGTGTGGCGCTCGGCATAGCCGCGATTATCAGTCCGCTAAAACCCCCTGCGTCACTGATCGAAAAGGAAATACCTGCCCTGATTATGGTTACTTTAGTGACAGGCGCCTTATTAATAGACCTTCATCTAGGCGCATTTGACGCCATCGTTTTGATCACGATAACCTTTTACTTCGGTTATAAATTGTTTCGAAAAAAAGCAAAATCCAACTCCATGCCAAAGGCTCAGACCGACGATTCTCCCGAAGTAAGCAATGTTCAAGCAGGTGCTTATTTGGGTTTGGGTTTAGTGCTTTTGGTATTAAGCGCTGAGGCCTTGGTCGCGGCAGCCACGTCTATCGCGGGTGCACTGGATGTTTCTACCGGAATTATCGGACTCACAGTTGTCGCTCTCGGCACCAGTCTGCCAGAACTCGCAGCCTCTGTGACTTGCGTCCTCAAAGGCCACCACGATCTGGCCATTGGCAACATTGTTGGATCGAACATTCTAAATTTACTGGCAGTATTACCATTTCCCGGCCTGCTAAGTCCCGGCCCTGTTGAGGCAGCACTTCTCTACAGAGATTACTCAACAGTGTTACTTCTTACCCTCCTACTGGCTTTAGTTTGCTACCGTGGAATTAAGAAAAACTCCTCAATTAGCCGATTAAATGGTATCGGGTTGTTGTCAATCTACTGCGGCTGGTTTACCGTAATGGTGTTTCAGCTTAATAGCTAAGCTGGCAGCTCAACTTCCAACAAAACAATTACCATCCTTTGCAATCTTGGTGCAATTATCCATGCCTAAAAAGTCGCCCCCTCAATCACCCTTCATCGAAAGTGCTATACGGACTATAGAAATAGAAAACCGCGCCACCTCGTTGCTGGCTGACAGGGTTGGCAGCACATTCGAAACAGCCTGCCAAATGATGCTTGATACGAAGGGCCGAGTCATTGTCATGGGTATGGGAAAATCCGGCCATATTGGAAATAAAATAGCAGCCACATTTGCAAGCACGGGCACTGCGTCCTACTTTGTTCATCCAGCAGAAGCAAGCCATGGAGACATAGGCATGATTACGGGTGATGATATCGTTCTTGCCTTATCAAATTCTGGCAACACAGCGGAAATCACAACCCTTTTACCGGTTCTCAAAAGGAAAGGTATTAAATTAATTACACTTACCGGCAACCGGTCCTCGGAATTAGCGCTGGCCGCCGATGCCAACATTGACGCCAGTGTTAGTGAAGAAGCCTGCCCTCTTGGCTTAGCCCCCACCTCCAGCACCACCGTCACCTTGATTCTGGGTGACGCCCTTGCAATGGCGTTACTTGAGGCTCGCGGCTTCACTCGAGACGATTTTGCGATGTCCCATCCCGGTGGCAGTCTTGGGCGGCGCCTGCTAGTAAAAGTCAAAGATGTCATGCACTCCGGCACCGAGATCCCGTCGGTAAGATTAGACAGCAGTTTATCTGCAGCGCTTGCTGTGATGAGTGAGAAAGGCTTTGGCATGACCACTGTGGTTGATGAGAACAGTGATTTAGTTGGTGTTTTCACCGATGGCGACCTTCGCCGAACAATTGACGCCGGTAAAAATATACAGCAGTTGAAAATCAGTGAAATTATTTCACCTAGCTACAAATCTATCGCTGAAGATGTTCTTGCTGCTGAAGCCGTGAAGCTAATGGAAGAAGCAAATATTTATGTGTTAATCGTCAAAAATAAAGCCGGCGAAGTAGTAGGGATCGTCAAGATGCATGATCTGCTAAAAGCGAAGGTGGTTTAACCGTGATTTACAACCAACAACACGACATCTGTGCATCAGCCGCACGCCGGATCAAGCTTTTACTTTTGGACGTCGACGGCGTCCTAACTGATGGCCGCCTGCTATTTTCTAATTCTGGCGAAGAATTCAAAGCATTCAGCACATTAGACGGCCACGGAATAAAGATGCTGATTAAATCTGGCATTCAAGTCGGCATAATCACGGGAAGAACCTCCAAGTTGGTCGAACAACGGGCCAGCGACTTGGGAATCAAAATCCTTGTTCAAGGAAGGGAAGATAAACTAATCGCCCTAGAAGAGATTTTGGCTGTTAACAACATTGAGAAAGCAGCAATTTGCTATGTCGGGGATGACTTCCCAGATCTTGCTGTTATGCGCGCCGTTGGGCTCAGCGCATCGGTCCCTGATGGGCACCCTGATGTGCGCTCTGCAGCCAACCTCGTCACCCAGCGCCGAGGCGGTGAAGGGGCTGTGAGGGAGATTGCTGACTATTTGCTGAAAGCTCAAGGGCTTTATCAAGCCTTGCTCGATCAATGAGTTTAGGACACTTTGCTACAATCCTATCCATGCTAAGCTTTTAGCACTAGCCTTAAGCGTCAAAGACATGCAAAAACTTATCATCGCTGCTATCTCACTTCTTCTGATTACTGCCTTTGCCGTCAATTACAAGCAACTGATACCCAGTAGTGCGACACAGGATTCCAACAAAGCAGCACTGGATTTCAATGCTTACTCGGTTGGCATTAACACAGTGATATATGACGTCAACGGTGAAATCAACTACACTATCCAAGCAGATCGGCAGGTTCAATATAACGACGATTCAACAGAGTTAGATAAACCCTTTGTTCGCTTATTTCAAAATGGTGAATCGCGCTGGAACCTTCTCGCAAACACTGGCGTGATCTCTCCCGAATCAATGGCAAACAGCAAAGAAATGCGCTCTATTGAATTATCTGGCAATGTCGAAGTCTATAGTTTGGACGACTTTGGTAATCGGACTGTCATGACAACCCAAAAGCTGATGCTTAACCCACAGTTAGAAACATTAATGACAGACCAGCCTGTCCGAGTTGAAACCAGCTCCATTCGCCAAAGCGCAGTTGGTATGGACGCTGATTTGAACTCTGATGAAATTGTTTTTCACCGAGATGTAAGAGGAATTTATGAATATCCGCCTCCTAACTAGATTCTGCACCTTTTTTTTAGGCATCTCGACAGCCTGGCTGGGCACATTAGCCAATGCCGCTGAAGAGTCCGAAAACGCTAGCCTACGTCAGGACTTTGGTTATCGGAATGACGGTGAACTCACAATGACTTTGGCAAACAATATTCGCACTTTAAACCTTTCTGAAAACGTTGTGCTGACACAGGGGACTTTAGAAATTCTCGGTGACCTCGCAATACTTGAATTTGATGAGCCTACTCAAGAATTAATCAAAGCCACGGTATATGGCACCCCGGTAAGTTATCAGCAACAGCTTAACTCAGACGATGCCACGGTTAGCGGCACTAGCGACTCAATTGTCCTTACTACCGAAGACTCAAGCGGTGACACAATCATTGAACTGATCGGCAATGCCCTCATTGAATCTCCAGACTCAACGATGAAATGCATTGCTATCGTATATTTACCAAACACTGATCTGATTAGAAAAGCGACCGGCCCGTGCGCGGGAATTCTCAGCCAAACAGATCAGCCAGAATAAAGAGTACTTTTATGCTTGTCGCATCCAGCCTCGCCAAAAGCTACAAGGGCCGCGAGGTAGTTAGAGACGTATCAATTAGCATTGAACAAGGGCAGATCGTTGGCCTGTTAGGCCCCAATGGCGCGGGGAAAACCACCTGTTTTTATATGATTGTAGGTTTGGTGCACGCAGACAGCGGCAGTGTAAAACTGGGCAAGCACAATCTGACAGACCTTCCTATCCATCAAAGAGCTAGCTACGGGCTCTCATATTTACCTCAAGAATCTTCAATATTTAGAACATTGACCGTAGAACAGAACATTCTTGCCATACTCGAAACACGCAAAGACCTTAGTCGCTCAGAACGGCACCTTAAATTGGAATCGTTACTCGATGAATTTAATATCGGTCACATCCGCCTTAACAAAGGCCAGAGCTTATCCGGTGGCGAGCGGCGCCGCACAGAGATAGCGCGAACGCTAGCAACTGATCCTAAATTCGTTTTATTAGATGAGCCTTTTGCAGGAGTGGACCCGATATCAGTGAGTGATATTAAGCAGATAATAAAACACCTTAAGGCACGTGGTATCGGTGTGCTGCTAACAGATCACAACGTAAGAGAAACTCTCGACATTTGTGAGAATGCCTACATTGTCAGTGAAGGCAAAATAATCGCACAAGGTGACGCGAATGCCATTATAAGTAATAGTAAGGTTCGAGAGGTCTATTTGGGCGACCAGTTTCGAATTTGACGTTTCAGCCCGCCTAGCCTTTCAACCACGCTCGTTACCCCTGCATACAACAAAAAGACTCCATCTCCCAATACCGTCTTCAAGTCGACTGCGGTGGCGCTGGGGGCTATCGCCGCTTTCTTAAATTATCGCTGTTTATCAGTAACTTAAACATAATAAAAAGAACCGTACCCAATTAGGCAATGCCTCAGCAAACCAAAATAAATTGCTTTATCTAGCAGATAAACGCTGCTGTTAAAACAGGCATGATACTTGCTATACTCGACACATCTCATCCTATCGCTCGGCATTAAGCAGAGCAGAACGCATCAGCTACTAACACTATGAAATTATCGTTACAGCTCAAGCTCGGTCAGCAGCTGACCATGACACCTCAGCTTCAGCAAGCGATAAAACTACTTCAGCTATCGACTCTAGATTTACAGCAAGAAATCCATCAGGCGCTAGAATCAAATCCAATGCTGGAGCTAATCGAAGATGATGAAACTAAAGAGCTTCAGACGGATTCAAATACACAGCAAGAAGTAAAGAGTGACACCGCGCCCTCAGAAGAAGCTTCAGATAACGACTATCAGACTTCCGATGAATCTGACTGGCAAGATAATATTACATCAGACTCAACAGTCGACAGCAATTGGGATGACACCTATTCTAATAGTCAGTCTTCGTCGTCATTTGACTCAGAATCTTCGGATTTCGAATCCAGAAATGCCGCAGAGGAAACATTACAAGATCATCTGCACTGGCAACTCAATCTAACGCCGCTGTCTGAGAAAGACCTCTCTATTGGTTTTGCAATCATCGATGCTATTGATGCCAATGGAATGTTGACAGTTGATGTTGAGTCAATTCATTCAGGTTTCGACGCCGAACTGGAAATTGAACTCGATGAAGTAACCGCTGTTCTCCACCGGATTCAGCAGTTTGATCCTTTAGGGGTTGGTTATCGAAATCTCTCCGAATGCTTGAAAACTCAATTAGACCACCTTGAAGACCCTGTTTCAGCTGACCATGTAGCTCATGCTAAATTAATAGTATGTGAGCATTTAGAGCTACTTGGTCACCGAGACTACGCTCAGCTGATGCGTAGAACTAAGCTAAAAGAACCTGAACTTAGATTAGCCATTGCGTTGATAGAAAGCCTCGACCCGAGGCCAGGTTCTGCAATCTCTCCTCCCACCACCACCTACGTTGTCCCCGATGTGATCGTTACCAAACAAGCGGATACGGGTAAATGGAAGGTTGAATTGAACCCTGAAACTGCACCGAAAATCAGGATAAATAGCAGCTACGCATCTCTCGTTAAACGTGCTGATTCGAGCAATGACAACAACTATTTGCGCGATAATTTACAGGAGGCTCGCTGGTTTATTAAAAGCCTGCAAAGCCGTAATGAAACTCTCATGAAAGTTTCAACGCGGATAGTCGAACATCAAAAGGGTTTTCTAGAATATGGCGAGGAAGCCATGAAACCTCTCGTTCTGCATGATATTGCAGAGGCTGTCAGTATGCATGAGTCAACAATTTCTCGTGTCACAACGCAAAAGTACATGCATACGCCTCGCGGCATATTTGAGCTTAAGTATTTTTTCTCCAGCCATGTGTCCACCAAAGGCGGAGGCGAGTGCTCATCTACGGCTATTCGCGCAATTATTAGAAAATTAGTTGCAGCTGAGAATGTACGTAAACCACTAAGTGATAGTAAAATTACCACCTTACTGGAGGAGAGAGGTATAAACGTTGCTAGGCGCACCATCGCAAAGTACCGAGAATCACTGTCGATTCCTCCATCGAATGAAAGAAAGCGCCTAGTTGATTAATGTAGCTGGTCGCCAAAAACACCTAAATGCAAGCCCGTTTTAAATAAGAGGTTGAAGAGAAAGTAGTAATGGAACTGGATAAAATTTTAAGTCAGGCTAGATGCCATTGCCAATTAGAAGGCAGTAGCAAGAAACGTGTTTTGAAAACGATCGGCGAATATTTCTCGAACCCAGGCAGCGAATTGGACGCTGGAGATATTTTTAACTCGCTGATGGCTCGAGAGCGGCTAGGCAGCACTGGAATCGGTGCGGGAATCGCAATACCACATTGCCGCGTTCCACTTTGCTCAGATATTGTAGGCATGCTAATCACATTGAAAGAAGCGATCGATTTCGATTCTATTGATAATAGCCCCGTGGATATAATTTTCGTTTTAATCGTCCCTGAACAAAAAACAGATGAACATATAAAAACACTTGCGGGGCTTGCCAGATTATTCAGTGATGAAGATTTTTGCTACACATTGAGAAATACTCAAGATTCTGAAGATCTATACAATATCGCAATTACCTACTAGTAATAGCAGTAGTAATAGGGCTTGTGCTAATTAATCAGCAGGCTTAAATGCCTTGAGGTAGCGAGTATGAAACTCACAATTATCAGCGGCAGATCTGGGTCAGGAAAAAGCACCGTCCTCCATATCCTTGAGGACAGAGGATATTATTGTATAGATAATTTACCTGCTAGCCTGCTACCTGCACTAGCCCAAAGGGTAGCCTCTGGAGCCATTGGGACGCCCAACGTAGCTGTAAGCATTGACGCCAGAAATATCTCATCAGATCTAGAGCAAGTCCCGAGCATTATATCTAGCCTTGAGGTGCAATCCTTCTCAACTGAAGTCATCTTTTTGGATGCCAACAGCCAGACTCTTTTAAAACGATTTAGCGAAAGCAGAAGAAAGCATCCATTAACTTCAGAAAGCATTGGTCTTAAGGAAGCAATCGATAAGGAATCGGAATTGCTTGAAGCGATTTCAGTTATGGCAACTCTGTCCATCAACACAAGCAGCATGTCCTTGCATGACCTCAGAGATACCATCATGAGTCGCTTGGTGGAAAATAAAGATACGAGTATTGCTTTAGCGTTTCAGTCGTTCGGATTCAAAAACGGCATCTTAGTTGATGCCGATATAGTTTATGATGTCAGATGCCTGCCTAATCCTTATTGGGACACGTCGCTGCGAGGCCTTACCGGTAGAGATACTTCTGTAATTGAGTATCTCGACAAACAACCTCTAGTCGCCGAAATGCTAGACGACATTTCTCAATATTTGGATAAATGGCTACCTTCATTTGAAAGCAACAACCGCAGTTACATGACAGTAGGAATTGGCTGCACTGGAGGCCAGCACCGGTCTGTTTATATATGCACAAAATTAGGGCAAAGGTTTGCTAACAAAATTAATAACGTGCAGGTTCGTCATCGCGAGTTAGATTAAAAATAGGACCATAGCAATGCTGCAAGCTAACATTGAAATAATAAATAAAGCGGGGCTGCATGCTCGAGCAGCATCTAAACTCGTCACCCTAACCAGCAGCTTTAGCAGCACGATAAAAATTGGCCAGGAAAAAATGGTTGACGGAAAAAGTATCTTGTCTTTAATGATGCTTGCAGCCACTCAAGGAACAGTCTTGCAACTGGAAGTAGAAGGCAGCGATGAAGAGCAAGCAATGCAAGCCATAAAAAGCCTTATAACCGATAGATTCGACGAATCGGAATAGCGTGCCAATCCGCTCACATCACCTTTCGCTACGCTAGCTCGTGACAATCAAGAGATTTCTTTTGTTCTACAAATAACTGTAGAATTGCGCCGCCCCAGCCGTCTGGGCCTAAGCATAGCTACAAATCGCCGACCTCAATTTAGCTAGTGTGGTCAATAAGAGCAGAAAATGACTCAACCTAACGATTCTCAAACTCATAAAGACCGCGTCTTTGAGCTTAACCAAGCTCTAGATAGTGGCTCCCTTTATCGAGTTAGGCAAATGCTTAAAACCCTGCCAACCGCTGGTATTGCTCACCTTCTCGAGTCTTCGCCTCCGAAAACGAGAAGCGTACTCTGGCAACTGGTAGACAAGGAGTCTGAAGGCGAGGTCATCCAGTACCTTAATGAAGATTTGCAGAACGACATTCTCAGTGAACTCAATGCAGCTCAAGTTTTTGAGCTGACCGAGGGACTAGAAACCGACGACATAGCGAACATACTGCAACAGCTTCCACTTCAGATCACTGGGGAAGTTTTACAAGCTATGGATCAGCAGGACCGTGATCGAATGGTGACCCTACTTGCCTTTGATGAGGATACCGCCGGCGGGTTGATGAATACGGACACTATTACAGTACGTCGAAATCACACTATAGAGCTCGTCCTTCGCTATCTACGCCGACATGATCGCATTCCGGAGATGACTGACAATCTGTTAGTTGTTAGCCGCGAAGACCAGTTCTTGGGCATATTGCCCCTGCGAGACATGCTGGTATCCGACCCTCAAACCAGTGTTCGAGAGATCATGAGAGAGGATATAGAAGCCATAAGGGTTGATATGCCGGCAACTCAGGTAGCTCAGCTATTCGAGCAACACGATTGGGTTTCTGCACCCGTAGTAGATGAAGCTGGCAAGCTTCTTGGCCGAATCACCATCGACGATGTGGTTGATGTTATTAGGGATAACGCTGAGCACTCATTGATGAGTATGGCCGGCCTAGATGAGGAAGATGACACCTTCGCACCTGTGTTCAAAACAGCGAGAAGAAGAGCTCTCTGGCTTGGCGTCAACCTGATGACTGCGGTTTTTGCATCCTTTGTCATCTATCTTTTTCAAGATACTTTAGATCAAGTGGTATATCTCGCCGTGTTAATGCCCATTGTCGCGAATATGGGTGGCGTCGCAGGAACACAGACGCTCACCCTTGTTATACGTAGCTTGGCACTCGGTCATATAGGCCCCTCTAATAGTCGCTGGTTATTAACCAGAGAGTTAGGGGTAGCCGCTCTCAATGGCCTACTTTGGGCGCTGGTGATTTCCGGAGTTACATTTTTTTGGTATCGAGATATCCAGCTTAGCTGCATCATTGCCGCGGCCATGATGATTAATTTGGTTACCGCTGCCCTCGCCGGTGCCTATTTACCCCTGTTCTTGAAACGGATTAATATTGATCCGGCATTAGCAGGATCAGTAGCACTAACAACAGTAACAGATTCCGTAGGCTTTTTAGCATTCCTCGGATTAGCACAGGTTTTCTATGTATCATGAATATTGAAAATGAAGAAAGCATCATCAGCAAGAGCCAGCGTAAGCGTGAAGCCGATGCAATGCAGGCACTAGGCAAACGATTGACTGAACTCACCAGCACACAACTCAATGAACTGCCATTGAGCGAGGAGGCCTTTGCGGTGATCCATGAATATAATCGACTGCCCAATAGCAATGAAGCGAAGCGTCGTCAGCTTCAATTTATCGGCAGGGTTATGCGCGACAGTGATGTGGAAGCAATAACACAAAAATTGGACAGAGTACTATCGTCTAATTACCAAACTGACAAGAATCAAAAAAAGAACGAAATCAAACAGCAAGCAAAAGATGTTCTTGAAAATGGCGATGAAGGGATAAATCGAGTTGTGCTTAAGAACCCTCAATTAGGCAGACAGCAGCTAAGGCAACTACACAGAGAGTTTCAGCGGGCGAATGAAGCGAAGCAGCGCGTTTTGCAAATAAAAACTCAAGATCTATTGCGTGAAGGAGGGAGTTAAAATCACTGAACACTATCTCCTGAAAATGGGCCCTGATCTTGCTTTTCAGGTTCAACAGCGCGAGGGAAATATTCATGTAAGATTTCTCCTACCGAATCAATATTGACCGGTTTGGAGACAAAACAACCCATACCTGAGGCAATCACCCTTTTTTGGATCTTTTATAACATGGGCACTTAGGCCTATTATTTTTACAGGCCTCTACAGTTTTTCGTTCATCTCGCGAGCGCGAATCATCTTCGTAACTTCCCACCTGTCCAAAACTGGCATTTCATAAACCATAAGAATTAAGTCAAATTCATCATTTCCCGCCTTCACCTTACCCACCGCATCAGCGCCATCTTCGATCGCTGTGAGAGTGATCTTAAATTTCTTCAAAATGCCGTTAATAGCCAACTGGTTTATTTTATTATCTTCCGCCACCAAAGCTCTGATATCACCAAAATATTTCTGCTCAGGCAACGATACTGCAGTCGAATAACTTGAAGGCTGAGCCAAGGACGCAGGAATTACCGCCTGATGAGGGCGTTAGAGGTTATCGGTCTCTCTAATCTTCTATGTATCCCCGGCGCAGGTGATTCGATACAGTCTGAAGTTATAGGTGCAATTATCATAATCTGAAATCCCTTATCTGGAAACTGGCGCTCAGCGTCTCCAGCTAAATCAAATCCACTAGCATCTACTAAAGTGGCAGCGGATAGTACCTGAACAAACTGACATACTTCCATCCGCTGAGTATAACGCCCTAGTACTAGGACGTGATTTGTGCGAGTGGCTGCTCCGTTGATTTCACTTTTTCGCATCTCTTTCTTGTACGCGTGCCCCGCGAAGTGCGCCTGTCATGCTGTAATTTCCTTCATGGCAGCCATACTCGTAGATATGGCTATTCTCTTCTCGGGTGAATGAAAATTCGCCGCTCCACGGCTGGGTGTAATACGTCGGGTCATCCACTGTGAACTGATAATTCAACTCGCTTTGTGAGGTGCGTGTGAAACGCTCCGTCACGCGAGCTGCGCTGCTTAACAACATTGGACGCCCAATAGTGGCTCGCTCTGGATTGGTGTCGCTATAGTGAGAAACTTCCACAACCAGCGTGTCCCCTTCCCAGTGACCAACACTGTGTCCGTCAAAACTTAAATTAGCTTCTGCTCGTTGGTACCCGTCCATGTGAATAACTCGCAGCGGAGCGACTTCTTCGCTAATGATCGCGATCGTATCGGCGGTCTGAACAAAGCCATGAAACAACTGATACATGAAAGCACGCATGGGCGGGTTTCCCCAGGCCTCTGTGCAGCGCTCTACTCCAGGTCTCTGTTCAGGGCCATCGTAGCCTACGCCTTCGAAATAGGTGTGAGCAGACCTTTGATTGCCAAGATCATTGTAAGGAAGAACCCCATTTTCTGGAGACACGATAACAGAACTACGATACTCACCATTTACAACAGCCAGAACTGGCGGACCTAGTATGTCGATATCCGGATCATTATTGTCAGCACTCCCGTCAGCAACCGCCTGTGCAAATCCATTTGCTTGCTCTGGAGACAGCACTAGAGGAAGACCTTCGGGACGCTCCAACATAGTGTTGAACCTAGTGCTCCAGACGCCCTGAAAGTCAGGATGGCCGTGCTCCGTTCTCGGCACTTGATAGTCTTCTACTGACTGAGCATAGCTCGAAGCACTGGAAAGCCAAGCACAGAGCGCTAAAGCAAAAATACGGGTATACATCATAGTTACATCCTCGGTTCTACATCTAATAGGGACATTGAAAAAAAGTGTTAATGAGCCTTGAGTGCCTGTGCTCATCTAGATAAAGTAAGTACGGTATCGTGTAAATGAAATTTACAAAGTCACCTACACGATTATTTTGAGATGTTCATTAATTGAGCTGCCTCTAAAATATAATCTTCTTTGTTAGCGTTAGCTCCAGATTTCTGCCAAGAGTTATAGGCCTGTAGCACAATTCCGTACTGCAACTCTGCCATGATTTGAGGGTTGCACTGCCGAACCTTGCCATTCTCAACCGCCCTTTCTATTAATTCGCGGATTACCGAGACTATGCTGTTACCCATAGGCGTCTCATCATGCTGGTCAAGCCTTGGACCTACTGTGGAAAAAAACCGAAATAGGTTTGGATTTTTCTCGGCAAATTTGAAAGCTGCGCGAACGATGGATTCGGACGTCACATTGTTTTGCTCTAACGGCATGACAGCCGCCGCGCATTCGCGGCCATAGTCCTCTGCCAGCCTAAAAAACAAATCGCGCTTGGTGGGAAATTGGTGGAATAAAGCTCCCTCTGAGACATTCGCTGTCTCAGCAATCTGTGCTGTAGGCGTATTTTCATAACCTTGTGCTGCAAACAATTCTCTAGCCGCGTTAAGAATCAAAACTGTTTTTAGCTCTGGATCTCGCTTTCGAGCGGGGCTTGGCTTCTTACGTGCAAATGTTTTCATGAACTACCTTTATCCGATGCCATATCTTATAAAGTGGTACATTATAAAGCAATACTTTTTCCAATCTGCAGCTAGCTTTGTCGCAGAATTCCCCGCTATTATTATCTAAAGGCCCATTCAAGAGTGGTCTTAAAAAAATATCATCGATGAAGCCAGCACCGCAAAAAGCACGGCTGCCAAGAAGAAGCCCCCCAAGCAGCACGCGTCCAGCAAGCTCGACAAAAAGAAGAACGCAGCCAAAAAAGCAAAGAGCGATGCCTCTAAGGCTATGAAGTTAGCCAATGATGCCGAAAAGGCGAAGAAGGCTGAGGAAAGGAAGGTGAAGGCTGCGATGAAGTTCTTGGAGGCGGCTGCCAAGA
>CAJWGN010000097.1 GCA_913031035.1 uncultured Gammaproteobacteria bacterium | reverse complement strand
TTTATTGATGATGAATTATTTCAAGAATCCTTAGATCATCATCAAAAAGAGTATCTAGAAAAATTTAATACTAAGAAGTAAGAATCTCTATTCCCACTCAATAGTGGCTGGGGGCTTGCTGGAGATATCATAAGCAACTCTCGACACATCGACGATTTCATTCATGATTCGATTAGACACTGTCTCTAGGAGCTCTGGATCCAGTCTTGCCCAACGAGCCGTCATAAAGTCAATTGTCTCAACTGCCCGCAGTGTAATCACCCATGAATACCGCCGCGCGTCACCCACCACACCAACTGACTTGATCGGCAAAAAAACCGCAAAGGCTTGACTCACTTTATTGTACCAGTCTGCACGATGCAGCTCTTCCATGAAAATAGCATCGGCCTGCCTGAGCACATCACAGTACTCTTTTTTCACCTCACCAAGCACGCGAACGCCAAGACCAGGGCCCGGGAATGGATGTCGATAAACCATTTCATAAGGGAGCCCTAACTCAACTCCTATTTTGCGAACTTCGTCTTTAAACAATTCTCGCAGCGGCTCAACCAGCCCCATCTTCATGTGCTCTGGCAAGCCGCCAACGTTGTGATGAGATTTAATTACGTGAGCCTTACCCGTTTTGGAACCTGCCGATTCAATAACGTCAGGGTAAATAGTCCCCTGCGCCAACCAATTAACATTTTCTAATTTAGTGGCTTCGATATCAAAAACTTCGATAAAGGTATTACCGATAACTTTGCGTTTTTGTTCGGGCTCATCGACGCCAGCTAGCTTTGATAAAAACAATTCCTCAGCATCAACGCGAATTACCTTCACACCCATGTTACTGGCAAAAGTTGCCATAACCTGATCGCCTTCGTTTAGGCGTAACAAGCCATTATCTACGAACACACAGGTTAACTGATCGCCGATCGCCTTGTGTAAAAGCGCCGCAACAACAGAGGAATCGACGCCACCGGAAAGGCCCAATAAAACCTTGTCCGTGCCGACCTTCTCCCGAACAGACACTATTGCATCTTCAATAATACTGGCGGAATTCCACAGCGACTCGCAGCCACAAATATCCTTGATAAACCGACCTAAAAGCCTATCGCCTTGTAGCGTATGAGTAACCTCAGGGTGGAATTGAATACCATAAAATGAACGGCTCTCATCACACATTGCTGCGATTGGCGCACTGTCTGTGGCGGCAATCAATTCAAAACCTGGCGGCACTTCAGTGACTTTATCCCCGTGACTCATCCAGACGTCCAATTCTTGGCTGCCAGTGGCGGAAATTCTATCTTCGATACCATCAAACAATCGATTCTTTTTAGTAACGACTACCTGAGCGGAACCAAATTCAGACTTGCTAGATGCTTCGACCTTGCCAGCGAATTCATCCGCCATCGTTTGCATGCCGTAGCAAATTCCGAGTATGGGAATTCCAGCCTCGTAAATGTAACTTGGCGGCCGCGGCGAAGATTCTGTGTTAGCCGACTCAGGACTACCAGAAAAAATGATACCGTTAGGTGCAAAGCGCTCAAATTCTGCCGGGTCAACAGTGTAGTCCCAGACCTCACAATAAACGCCGAGCTCACGAACCCGCCTGGCAATTAACTGAGTATATTGAGAACCGAAGTCCAGAATAAGAATATTCTGACTGTGTATATTGGTTATGCTCATGGGATGGTTTTCTAGAAGGAGGCGACAAACTACCCTAGCTTACACGGTAGTTTGGCGCTTCTTTTGTAATGGATACATCATGCACATGCGATTCGCTCATGCCTGAGGCGGTGATCTTCACAAATTGGGTTTTGGTCCGCATCTGTTCGATGTTTTCGCTACCGGTATACCCCATGCTGGAGCGCAAGCCGCCCATCAGCTGATGGACAATAGCAGATATTGGCCCCTTGTAAGGCACCCTGCCCTCAATACCTTCTGGAACAAGTTTCTCTGAACCTGAATCAGTATCTTGGAAATAGCGATCACTGGAACCTTGCGAGTGAGACATAGCCCCTATCGACCCCATGCCCCGATAAGCTTTATAGCTTCGCCCCTGAAAAAGCTCTACTTCACCTGGCGCTTCTTCAGATCCGGCTAGCAAACTCCCGATCATCACTACGTGTGCTCCTGCCGCAATGACTTTAGCGAGGTCACCCGAATAACGAATGCCGCCATCAGAAATAACGCAGGTGTCGGTTCCTTTAAGCGCTTCGACTACGTTAGCCACCGCCGTTATCTGGGGCACCCCAACACCGGTCACTATGCGGGTCGTGCATATTGAACCCGGGCCTATGCCAACTTTAACGGCATCAGCGCCGGCCTCAACTAATGCTATCGCGGCATCAGCTGTCGCAATATTACCACCGACGACGGCAATTTCCGGATAACGCGTCTTGATGAACTTCACTTGATCCAAAACACCCTGTGAGTGACCGTGAGCGGTGTCGACAATAATGACATCGACCCCTGCTTCAACAATCGCATCAACTCTATCTGTCGTATCCGGGCCAGTACCCACCGCCGCAGCGACTCGCAATCGGCCTTGGGAGTCTTTACAGGCATTTGGATAGTCTTCAGACTTCCTAATATCTTTTAGGGTTATCAAACCCTTTAAAACAAACTCGTCGTTGACCACTAAGATTTTTTCAATTCGATGGCGGTGAAGTAATTCTTTTACTTCACCCAGATCGAAATCTTCGCCAACCGTGACCAGCTTTTCTTTCGGCGTCATTATAGAGTCAACCGATGCATCTAAATTGACTTCAAACCGAACATCTCGACTGGTCACGATCCCAACCAGCCCGGAGGCATCGACTACAGGCATGCCTGAGATACCGTTCTCTTTCATGGAGGCCGTAAGGTCTCTAATGGTGGCTGAGACAGGAATGGTGAACGGGTCTTTTACAACACCGCTTTCATATTTCTTTACGATGCGCACTTCTCGTGCCTGATTCTCCACACTCATGCTTTTGTGGATAACACCAAGCCCACCCTCTTGCGCCATAGCAATGGCAAGACGAGACTCGGTGACAGTATCCATAGCAGAGGAAACCAACGGAATATTCAGCGTTATGCCATGAGCAATACGTGATTCGAGGTTTACTGATTTAGGGAGAACGTTGGAATGAGCAGGCAAGAGCAGAACATCATCGAATGTGAGGGCTTCTTCAGCAATTCGCAACATAAGATTACCACTTCTACAAAACGGAGATTGTACAGAGGAAGCCACAGTTTGTATAGATTTGAAGACTAACTAAATGGAATCTCGAAGGCTATACACCCACCGAGACCGGGGCGGGCATCAATCGCCGGTATGTCCACTCCGATGCCGGAATGGCAACCAGAAGAGCGTTGTATACAAAGCCCGCCGTGGATGTCCTGCTATCGTCCGCATACAACGCCGTAAGGATGGACACTATTGCCGTCAGTACCACCACGACCCAGCGCACACAGGCATATTTACAAAAATAAATCTCAAAATCAGACAACACCAGCTCGCGTTTAAAACGAAGGGCATTCATATACAGCGAGATCAAAACCGCAGACAAGACAATAAGACCCAGCGAGAAATACACAAAAAGGCTCGCGACGCTGCTGGGAGTCCAGCCATCACCATCAAAAAGCGGCATACCAAAAGCGCCGTCTGAAAGATAAAGCACGGAGGCCTGAATCATTAATTTGATTGGATAAACAAAGATTAATACCAGCACAACCAAGCTCAAACTAAGCAGCACCGTCACCCCGTCTTGCAATCCAAAGGTGCGGCTCCAGGTCACATGAGACCGCCATATAGAGCCAATAATAGCGGCACTGAAGACAAATGCCGGAATATCTCTGGAGAGCACTAGAAGCTCTTCCGGGCTTCGGGGTATCTGATCAATGCTAATGACAAGCATGGTGAACGAAAATGCAAACGCCGCATCGACAAAGGTCTCGATCCGGGACATATTTTCACCGCGAAGAATCCGGCCTCCATCGCGGCGGCAGGAGCTTAGAAACTCTTGAGACAATACATTCATGAAACGTTCCTTTAGCGCTTATGGGGCGTTATTTAACAGCTATTTGCAAGCCCGGTGATAGGTTACACTTTCGTGCGACTTATGCCCTTACACCACAGATGAATAAAATTAATCGGACCAAGCCTCCAATGACATTCCAAGCTATCAAGCCCCTCTTTTCTGAGCCGCTTTTTCATTTCACACTCATTGCTACTTTATTGTTTGCTAGCTTTTCCGTGTTTAGCCCGGCGACCGACAAGAACTTGGAAATAAGCCAGCGAGAAGTTGATGCTCGAATATTTTTGGCCGAAATAAGCCTGGGAGAAGAGCTAAGCTCTGACCAGAAAAATGCCATCACAGCCGCTTATATCGAAGAACAAGTGTTAGTGACAGAAGCTCAAATAAAGGGCTTGGACAATGACACTCGAATCCACGACATATTGGCGCAAAAACTACGTCATGTTCTCAGCGGAGACGTCATTCAACCAACAACTGCTGAACTGGAGCTTTTTTATTCTAAGAACGCCGCCCGCTACATTAGCATGGCCACCGTCTCTGTCGACGAATTAGTGTTTAACCGCCGAGATGAATTACCGGCAGCTACAACTCAAGCTCTAAGCTTAAACCTTGAGAGCAAAGCGATTCTAATTTTAGAAGCTGGTAGTGCTAGCCCCTTACCTAGAGTCTCTCAAACTGATCTCAGCAACATTTTTAACACGGCCTTGGCGGCACAGGTTTTCGCCACCACCGACCAGTCATGGAGCGGCCCTTATCTAAGCAATAGGGGTCAACATTGGCTTAAGGTTATCGAACGCAGCCCAGAGCGTCTACCGGAGCTTAGCGATATAGCCGATCTTGTGAGGTTAGACTGGGTGGCTACGGAAGAAGATTACCGCCTCAACGCTCAAGTAGACGCATTGGTTAAACAGTATTCCATAGTTTTTCTCAATGACTCAGAATAAACGTTCTACTAACAGTGTTAACCCGTTTCTAAAAATCCGATTTGTTCTGGCCTGCCTGACATGTTTAGTGCTATCGCCTCTCGCTCATTCTCACGATATTGACGTCACCGGTGTAGCACGGATTTTTCTCGATGAAACCCCACAGGGAATCTACCGCCTTTCAATCGCCGACCAACAGGTACCGCCTCTATTTAATATCGAAAAGATTCTACCGCCGCGCTGCAAAGAACTACCTCCAAGTCGCTATAGCTATCAATTTAGCTGCCAGCCAATACTAAGCACCGATGACTCACTGACATTCCCATGGAATTTTCAAGGCGTTGTTGTAGTTGCCAAATGGAAAGGTGGAAATGGTATCTCTGGATATTTTCCAAGCAAGGGAGGCCAAATAGAGGTGCCATTGGCAGAGCTTAAAGCTGGCGCTGCTTCGATTTTTAGCCTTGCTTCACGCTATCTGTTGTTGGGAGCTGAACACATTTTATTTGGCATAGATCATCTGCTTTTTATTGCAGGCCTTTTATTGTTGTTACAAAACCTGAAATCACTTATCGCTACAGTAACAGCGTTTACAGCGGCTCATAGCATAGCGCTTGCTGCCTCTGTATTTGGAATTTTCCCGGTTCCCGGCCCACCAATTGAAGCATTGATTGCCCTTTCCATCGCATTTTTAGCGAGAGAAATCATCATGGGCTACAGGGGCAAAAAGTCCCTCACTCATGCCAGACCATGGTTCGTGGCATTCGGCTTTGGCCTCATCCACGGCTTTGGCTTTGCTGGGGCGCTGGGCGAACTCGGCTTAGCGAGCAAAGACATACCCCTAGCACTGCTATTTTTCAACGTAGGAGTAGAGGCTGGGCAAATAGTATTTATCGCTGTGCTGGCGACCGCCCTGTGGCTGATAAACCGGTTTAGGAAATCCTGGACAAAGCCGCTAGAGCTTACCTCGGCCTATGCTCTTGGCGGAGTGTCTGTTTATTGGTTCAGCGAGCGTTTGCCAATCTTATTCTTGAGTTAAGCGGGCCAGCGATAAGCTTGCTTACTTTGACTGATAAGCCTGATGACAAGATTCACACGGCGGATACAAATCATCATTGCCTGCCGCAGACAAGGCTTCTTCGTCTTTTACTGCAACGGCAGCCAAGACCTTTTCGGAAGCGGCTACCATTTGACCGGTGAAACGTTGCCACTGAGCCTGCTGGGCGATTACTGCCTCATCACCACCACGGCCTCCCATTTGCAGTAGATTTGCGCCAGCAATTACTGCCAAAGCAGCACTTTCAATTTCTTTCCATTGGGCGTCTGTTTCTAACTGATAAGCGCCCCAAATAGTATTTGTGCTCGGAGTAATGACTGCATTCATAATTTGCTTGACGGTTAAAAGGGGTTCGACTGCAGTAGCCGCGCCTGCCGGGCTGAAGACTAAAATGATACAGCCTAAAATTTTTAAACGAGCAATACTGTTTTTTACTGAATTGAACATGGTTTTCTCATTTCTATAGTAGACTGAGGGTAAGCCCTTTGCTGACTCTCCGCGGGAAAAACCTACCTCAATTTTAGCGATTAGGTTAAACATTTTACTGCAAACCTGCTTTAATCTTGATCCTAATCAGCTTGTCACAAGAATCATTGGCTGGGCGATAACCGATACGAGTTTAAAGACCGGTGAAAGCGCCTTAGGACTCTATCATTAGAATCTAATCAAGGCTGCGTAAGGATTCCCTATTATACTTGAGAACACAACCATGAATAAATTCTTGATAACTGCAGGGCTAAGCCCTCTGTTCTATGCCCAATTTATAGCCTTAGGGCTTTGTATCAGCTTAGGACTAACAAGTCAGGCCAACGCTGATATTTGGGATGAGGTTGAGCACGGCTATGCTGACAGCGATGGTGTAAATATCCACTACGCCACAATAGGGGAAGGCCCTCTAGTGGTTATGGTCCATGGTTTTCCTGATTTCTGGTATACCTGGCGGCATCAGATGGAAGGATTAAAAGATAACTATAAGGTGGTGGCGATTGACCAACGCGGCTACAACCTAAGTGACAAACCTGAGGGGGACGAAAACTACAATATGCGCTTTTTAGTCAGCGATATAGCCGCAGTGATAGAACATTTTGGTGAAGAAAAAGCCACCATTGTCGGTCATGACTGGGGCGGCATCGTTTCCTGGCAATTTGCCTTTGCATTGCCGCAAATGGTGGACAAGCTCGTTATAATGAATTTACCCCACCCTAACGGCCTCGCTCGTGAACTTGCGAACAATCCAGATCAGCGAGCAAATAGTGCCTATGCTCGAACATTTATCGAAGGCAAGCCCTCTGACCCTAACATTCTCTTTGGCGGACCAATGAATGCTCAGTCTTTAGCCTTCTGGGTAAGCGATCCCAAGGCCCGTAGCCGCTATGAAGACGCCTTTGCGCTGTCCAGCTTTGATGGCATGCTGGCTTATTACAAACAAAATTTCCCTCGCCTAGGCAGTCCCGCACCAGCCGCACCTCAATTAGATGTGCCCTTGCTTATTTTTCATGGTCTGCGAGACACCGCCCTAGATTCAGACGGCCTTAACAATACTTGGGATTGGAATGACAGCGACACAACGATCGTTTCTGCACCAACTGCCAACCACTTTGTTCAGCAAGATGCAGCAGAGCTTGTGACGACCACTTTAAAATGGTGGCTACAGGCAAGACCTTAGGACGCAGCTTAGCCAAGATTCCTCATAAACCACATTAAAATTGGTGAAAAAAAAGAATAAAAATCAATTTACTGCGATGAGTCTCCGGGCAAAAGCCAATGAAACCGAAGGCTTCCGGCGTCAGACTTGCTGCAACCCAGTCAGTCAACTAGCGCTAGCGTCGGACCTAGCCACTGAACAGTCATGGAGTTCCCTCTATAATTTCAGACAAAAAGAAATCTCTCTTCTTTGAGGCCGCTAGCAGCCTTTACGGGCTTTTCTCGGCTTTTAAGCATCTCTAGCCATCGCCAGCCCATCGCTTATGTGAACCAATGCGGCCTTACCTGATGATTCCTGAATAGCCGCCCATCGTTATGCGGCACCTGCCTTGGCAGCCCACCAACAAGTATCAGAATGAAATGTTTGAAAAGTTCTAGAAAATTGGTCCAAACCCCGACTAACAACGGTTCGGCCTCCTGTGCATCAAATTCAGCGGTCGCTTTATGTATTGCCGAGAAAATAGTCTAACGCAGCACAAGCCAGCCACGCCTCAAAGCTGTTGCAACGGGGCACTTTTACAGAAAGACTCAAGGATGTTGCCAAAGGCCACTTTTACAGAAAGACAAAGACAGGCTATTGGCAACAAACTTATCCTTTGCCGCGTCTAGAGGTCGACCCTAGAATTTGTAGCTAATATAATGAAATTGAAAGAAACTACGAAGAATTCAGCATCACCCTAACCATTACCAGTTCAGTAAGCACTCAATAAGGAGAGAATATGAAGAAGTTAATCATCGCGCTAAGTGGGTTATGTCTAGCAAGCCAAGCACTTGGTGCAGATCCAGCCGCAACCCGAGCTACAATTGAAGCGAATCTGCAAAGCAATGTTCGAGATGCAGCAGAGGTTGCACGCGATACTAATCGCAAGCCAGCAGAGGTATTAGAGTTCTTTGGCCTTGAAGACGACATGAAAGTACTAGAAATTTCGCCAGCCTCCGGGTATTGGTCAAAGTTTGTAGGCCCAACTTTGTGCGAGAATGGCGGCGAACTAGTGGTTTCAGTCGGGGTAAGTGACTCATACGCAAGTGACGTCATGAGTTTAGACGGCATGGATTGCGTAACTGCTATCAATAGCGATATTACGCTCCGCAATTTACCTGCGTTCAACTTCGACACTAATAACTTCGACATGGTGCTGACATTTTGGAATCTTCACAACCCTTCAGCTGAAGGCCGTGAGAATTTGAATAGCGCTGTATTCGATGCATTGAAGCCCGGCGGAATTTACGGTGTAGTAGATCACACTCGTCGTCACATGCAGCCAAATAGTCGCGCAATAGGTCGTCGTCTCGACCCAATGCTTGTGGTTAAGGAGATGCTAAATGTGGGTTTTGAATTGGTAGATTATAGCGACATGCATTATCACGGCGAAGACGACTTAACTCAAGAAGTAGGCAGCCCAGGTGTGCGCGGAAATACTGATCGATTTACACTGAGCTTTCGCAAGCCCATGTAGCAGCCAATAAAGATCAGCTCAACGCCTTAAGACATTTTCAAAAAACTAAATTAAAAGGCATAACATTCTGTTATGTCTTTTTTTTACCCGCTGAATTATAACAATTAAAAAATCCGTCAATGTCAGAACCTAAGGTAATGCTTGCACGGTCAAAATGGTTAGCTACGATCGCTGTAAGACGTCACCAACACGCTACAACATTCATACGCAAAAAATAGCTACAGCAATTCATACTAATTATAACCAGCCTTTCTTAACCTTTTATCAAGGCATTACAAATCCTCTTAACGCTTAGTAATTCTAGTTAAACCAGCATACTTCGCAGATTTAATTGCTGTTTCCTCTTACCCTAGCGGCGATTTTGATAACAGCCACCAAAACAACCATAGCAACCAAAACAACCAATACAACTAAAGCAACCAAAGCAACCAAAGCTGAGAATATCATTGAGTAAGGGCTGCAGTTTTTTTCAGGATTATCTGTATAAACTATCGCAACAGATTGAAGTGTTGCCGCAATGGCGCAAGCTAAAAGCTCTTTAAGCGACTAAAACCAGTCATATTTAGCGTATGAACAACCATAATCGATATTTTTTGGATTTAAGCCTAAATCTAATTTGCGAGATACATTACTATCCGCCCATTGAATATTGCTGCGCCGGCAATCACAGTAAAACCCAAATATATTGCAGCTACCCATGGGCAAACTCCACGGACCTGCCGCTATTAAGGTCGACTAAAGTCGCCACTAAAAGTGATAAGTCTAAAAGTGACATGCACAGCAAACTAAATTTACTAAACGCGGTCATATCCAATAAAATTCTAAAAAATAAGCCCTAGGCAAGAATCACCAAAACCGATTTCACAAAAAAGAATAAACCAAACTAGCATTAAAACTTTGCCTCGATACCAGTTACCATAGTGCGCTTATTTACTGGGGGGGGGATTGCGTCGCCATATTATTTTTGAATTAGTTGTGATTTTTCAATTTAATCCACAATTTTGATTTCAAAAAAAGACAAAGCTTCTTTCAAATGGTCTTCAAGTTCTCCTTCCGAGGCCAGTTCGGCTTCGTTCTGCAGATACTCCAAGGTCAAAAACGTATTTAGCGAGTTTACATACTTGATCTCTTTTGCGATCAGATGCCTCCCGAGCTTAGATTCGCATAAATCTATGATGCGTATCCGCCAATTTTGTACGAGCTCTTCATTTTCCATTACCTGACGTCACCTTTAATTTAATCAATTGCTTGAATTACCATCAACTACTACCCATGTCAGTAAGTGACATTAGCGCTGAAAATACGAAAGGAAAAAGGCTGCGAAGGCCTGCTGCCTATCCGCTTCTGACAAGCAGACAGTGCTGCTTAATGCCCTTATTTCGCAAAGGTGATGCTCAGACTAGAACTCGGAGTATTCAAACGACTAATACCTCCTTCCAAGATATCACGCATGGTTAAGCAAGAGCGCTTTCTAATAAAGCTACCAAGTCTCACGTCATCTGAGCAATGCACAAAATCCAAATAGCCGACAGAGCCATTATAGGCAAGTAGCTCATCCTCGCTCATTTTCTCGAATGCAACTTCGGCGGCATTGCAAGCACTCACTACCATCAGCAGACACACTAAAAACAAAGATTTCATATTCACCACTCAACCTGAACTTAGATCTTATCAGCTATATAATCACGACCAATTCAAAAGCCGTACCTCTATCAGCTCACATGTTTTTAGAGCAATCCAGATTCGGCAAACAGCTCACTAAAGTGGCAAAATACTCTGACAGTTTTAACATATTTCAAATCCGCCTTCATTTTCTTCTTGGCACTGTTGGCGATTCATAAATCCTTCTTCTTGGGGTTCACAACTTCACTATCTATGACCTTGCTAGCCCTGGCATAGTCTTCATCGTGATTAGTCCAAAGCTCAAGAAACACATTGCTCATGCCTACCACCACTGGAAATGGTATGTTCATTTTTCACAAAGAAAGCAATATCGTTGAGTGCTTGAATATTTTTCGCGAAGTGCAAAACCGTAATATTGTCATGACTTTAGATGAGTTTAATTTTGGCTCCTCAGCCGCTTTATGTCTCGATCAACACTAGCGGTAATCTCCCCTAACCAAATTCACTTGCGCTCTAAGCGCCTAAAAAATTCTTAGGCAACTGGCTGCTCTATTATTCACCGGCTCACTCACTGACGCTCACGTCGACTCTATCATTAATCCCACACTATGCCCTTTCTCATTCACTCCCAGCACCTGCTGACTGCCTGAACCACTCTATTTTCATCTACAGCTTTCCAGCAAGACTCAAAGTTCGGTTTGAATGGCTCTACACCGTCACAGGAGTAGTGAGCAGGATCCCTTAACTTCTATTCATTGAGACTCTCTTCATTGAGACTCTCTTCATTGAGGGGGTAGACGACACACGGCACCATCGATGCCATTAAATTTATGGTTCAGTATTCACAAAAGACCGTTTCCTTATAATTAGAGTAACTCTGAAAAAAATCGGTTTGATCTCTACCGTCCATAGATACGCTGCTGTCATGGCGTTTCTTAATGCGAAACTACAATTTTTCTATCAATCCTTCGAGTTCACCCGTGAGCTTTTCATATAAGAATGCCACAAATATACCTCTGAAATTATCACACCTATAACAAACGTAGGCGCTCTTGTGATTCCAATAACCGGTGAAGCCGAAATAAATTGTGACGGCAGTGAATCCCCAGCTAATTCCATGTAATGAAGGAGCAACGTAGACATTGCATAGTAGCGTGATAGAAACATTACCGAGGCGAGAAAATACAGAACTGATATTGAGAGTGTTATTGAATAATTAAAGTGCTCTTTAGCTATATAGGAGCTAATTAGTACAGCGAAAGTTGCTGACATCCAGTAATTAAAAAGCGAGTCCATTTGACCTGTCACGTTAATAATTAGCTCAGCGAGCTCAAATGGGGACATTAATTCATTCATATTCTTAAAGTTCCTCTCAATAATTTAGATCCAAAAATCCTAATCACAAACCCAATTAAGACTATAAGTTCATTTTCATGCTCTTTTTGATGCTATCTGATAGCACTGGTTTAATCCAACATTCAGTTGCAATTATCGCGCGACCAAGACTTGTTGCAAACATCAAGAATAACAGGGAAAACACAAATGTCTGAAAAGTATAAACCGCGATCATATTTACAATGTCTTTAGAGTTATTTTCAATACGATCAGAAAACTCTCTACAGCGACAGACAATTTTCATGCCCTATGTTGTACGCTCATAAACCCTGCCTGTAGAGAAGGATAACCCTTGTCCAGATTCAGAAGCTAAAGATATGGTTTCTTGGCACTGAACGTCATCTGCATCCTCTGCGACTTTTTGGAGAGCGTGGAAAAATTCTACATGGGTTAGTTTCGGAAAAGCCCCTATAGCTTGCTTCATTTGAGAGCAGCACAGCAGAAACCAGAAATCTTAAGAACAAAATCAACAGCGATAATTTGATGAGTGCTGGCCGCACAGCAGTATTGTCTGACACCAAAGACCACATACAAATCAAAAATTTGCCTCCCGCTAAAGGCAGCAGTACTTTCACCAACAGGGAAGATCCAAATCTCAAAAAATGATTTGCGCTCCCAAGGATGTTCCCGGCGCTAGTACAACCCATGAGAACCGCTCTGTGAGATCATTTACCAGATCAAGTATTTGACCTGAGGTAAGAACAACCCACACCCCGCTATGTTCAATCGCGACTTCAGTTCCTTAAAACACCGGTATAGCCGTGCTTAGTCCACGGACCAGAACAAACGTTGTTATTGCGCTTTGAAATAAAGATTCAAGCTGGTGATTTGGTGCATTATCTATATTTTTTTGTAAAACCTAAGGTAAGCATGAAAAAAATGACTCCA
>CAJWGN010000096.1 GCA_913031035.1 uncultured Gammaproteobacteria bacterium | reverse complement strand
TTCGATATGACAATACTGAGTATGAGGCTTCAGTGGACGAAAATTTCGTCGACGTTATCGGAAATAGCGTTAGTGATGCGGAATTCACCTCAACCGTTTTCCAGCTAGCTGCCGAGTATCAAATCGCACCCAATCATTCCCTGGTTGCCAGTTTTGGCCAAGGCTACAAAGCGCCAACAACTCAGCAGCTTTATTTAGATACCAACAGCGGTCAGCCAGGCGGCTTAATAGACAGCATTACGAATGCCTCTTTTGATGACTGGAATGTTTTAGCTAATCCAGAATTAGATGCAGAAGAATCGGTAAACTTGGAGTTTTCTTACCTTTGGGAAACAGACCGTGCAAGGGCAAAGCTGACCTATTTCACTGCTGATTATGAAAACATGATTCAAAACGTAACTTTCACAAGATCATTGGGGCAGGAGATATTTATTGCTCCTTCATGCGGACGTTTCGGTTGTACCGCCCCTGTGACGACTAGTGTAGATCAGTATTCAGTTGCACAGAATGTAGGTGAAGTCTCTGTTGATGGATGGGAATTTGAGTCTTTTTTCGCTTTCGATCAAAATCTATCGGTATCACTAGCTTTGTCGATGATTGACGGTGAACATGAAACACCTCTTGTGAACCAACACAATGCTGGAGACGATTTGGTAACTATTTCTCCAAATAATATGGTGTTGGGCGCAACCTATGCTTCTTCCGATCAAAAATGGGGTTTGTCTGCTTATGCAAACTGGACTGACAGTAAAGATGACAGCAAGGATTTGAGTTTCACTGCCTTGAATAATACTAGTGGACCGGCGTTGTTTACTGACTCATGGCTCGTGGTAGACATTATTGGGTATTTTAACGTTACCGAGAAATTTCTCGTTACTGCATCAATTAACAATCTGTTCGATGAAGATTACATTCGATGGGAAGTTGTTAACAGCGTGCGAACCGGCGATGGTGGATTCTTCTCAGGAGTACGTGGAACAGGGATCGACCGTTTTTCCGATCCTGGCAGGAATGCATCTTTGAATCTTAGTTACGGCTTTTAAAGGTCCACGGAATAGTTTAAAAGCCAGAGGAATGTATTTTCTCTGGCTTTTTTTTCACAGCAATAGTTATTGCGGGCACTACTGCTCTGCAAATATCCCCAAAACATATCTCAACAATTTTTATGCTAGGTGTGCGCCTAGCATTCAAAACCGGTAACTCAGAAAGTAAAGACTAGCTGTAATTAACAACTCGACTCTGGGCGGCGGTACTTCTAACTCTGCAAGTACAGCTTGTAAATATCGAATGTCTTTAATTTTTTTCTGATACTGGTGATAAGGAAATCGAGAAAAAAAGCAGAATGATCGCGAAGAAAGTCACCCTCACTGAGACCCCTATCTACTATGCTGTTTCGTCGATTTAGTCGACGCACCCATCGATGCTACTGGGTGTTTCAGTAAGCCATCTAGCAAACATCTAATCCTATAATTTATTAGACTAACTATCTTTTTTAAATTTGAAATTCATTCATAAGAATATACTTTAGCGGCGCTTTCGATTTTAAAATACATTACCAGCACGGGTATTTTTGGATTTACTAATAAAAAGAGAATCCACTCAGCGGATAATCAAGAACTGATCGATATTCTCAACACCTCAACACCTCAACACCTCAACGATAGACATTTGGAAAATCTCCTGTGCATTACCCAAGTGTCTATCAATAAAGATGCGGAACAAAACACTGCAGGACGTCGATGAGGAGGTTTGACTATTTAGATTGATACATCCAAAAGCAGGCTCCATCAGTATTTATTTCCGATGGGGGGGAAGGTGAGGAAAGATTTTTTTTAGCCTGCCAAACTATGGTCAAGCAGCTAAAATTGCGCCAAGGGACCCCTGCACGCTATTTTCGTTTTTTCGAAAGACATCGGTTCAACCCCAATATGCTCCGCCTAAAATTTGCAATAAAAGAGCAGCTACCCGGCAAATAAACCTGATTATGCTTATTTTTGTTCTACAAGCAGAATTCTCGCCTGTGGCTGCGCGATTACCCAACACAGATGCAAGCGCTTATCTCGTAAAAATTGATGTGAAAAAGCAATAGAAACTTACTTGGGTAGCCATAGTAACGATAGTATATAGTTTGCGCCGCTGACTTTCTTGCTGTGGTGGCATTAAGTCTCTGACTCTACTTACATCAAAGCTTTGCTAATGCGGTCGCTAATTCTGCAGCCCTTTAACTTCATCATCCTCGAGACGCAGATTGCGGTGTGGTGGAGACCTAAATGGATTCAGCTCGAGGGTGCTGACGAGATCAAGCACCACGCCGATTTCTGGCAGCAACTTTTTCGCGCCATAACGAGTTATTTTTCGCAACATTCGGCTTAGCGATCACATCACTACCCTTTATCTGAACATGAGAAATGGAAGATTTGCATAGACTAACCGTTGCGGGCTGTGACAAATAAACCTTCACGTGCCTCGAGCGATTCGGGTTATTAGTATGTTCTGGTGATCAGTGATGACGACCTCCTTGGTTTTGGCTGCTGCGGTCAACAGTCCATGACGATCGTTGAGATCGTTTACTTCAGCTTGCAGGCAGGGCAGAGAGACCGGCTTCAATTTTGACTTTACGTATAATCAACGAGAGTTAGTCATTTAGTGCTATACGTTCAAGGGTCTTAATGTTTTGATTCAAATCTTCCCTGGCTGGATTTCGACGATAAGCCTTGCGTAGCAATAGCAGGGCTTGGTCATAATCCTGTTGATCAATTGCTAACTGCGCATGGCTCAGCAAAGCACGTTCAGTAAATCCTTCCAACGCAGCTGCCCGGGTAAAGAACAGGCTTGCTTGAATGTACTTGCCACGACGCCCCTGTAATTCAGCAAGAGATAAGAGAGCCTGACCGTTGACCGGGTCTCCTTCAATAGCCTCGAGCAAGAATTTAGCCGCTACACCATCCTGGCCCCTTGCCAGCGAAATTGCACCGAGGTGTGCAGTAAGTCGACTTTCTTGACCTGCGCTTAGGTCAGCCCATGTATCTAAACCATCTGTGAGAAGACGTTCCGCCAGATCCCACTGCTTCCTGTAAACCAGCCAGCCGGCTGTTTCTTCAAACAGGTTAAAGTAGTTACCGTCCCCGGCCATATCGCCTAGTAAGAGCTCGACAGCTCGTGCAGTGCTGCCATGCTGCAAATGCAGGCTCGCAGCCACAGCTTCATTCGCAGGATCGCTTGGACCCAATAGCAGCGCAATTTCTAGTCGAGTGAGCGCGGAGATCGAATCCTCTCTAGTTAGCGCGATATTGCTGGATTGTAGCCATAGTGTCCGATTTTCTGGATCGACTTCTAGCATCTCATCGACCAAGGCTTGAGCCGCAGAAAAGTTCTTCGCGTTGATCAGTGCATATAATAAACCTTGCTGCCATTGGCGGTTACCCGGATCGAGAAGCAGTGCTTGCTGATAGCCGCTAATGGCACTCCAAGGACTGTGGTTCTCTAAATTAACAAACGCAAGTTGACCAAATGTTTGGGCGTCAGAAATTCCTAAAGTAATGGCACGACTTAAGTGTTTACGGGCATTTTCATACTCTTTTTTTTGTAGATAAATCAATCCCAGTAACTGATGAGCGCGAGCAAAATCGGGCATATCTGCAACAGCTGCGACAAAAGCCAATTCGGCGCGGTCGAAATCTTCAAGTGTCATATAGACTTGACCGAGAATATGATTCAACGCTGGACTGAACGATTGCCCTTGCGTCGTCTGCTCAGCTATAACTCTGGTAACACCTTGATAGTCACCAGAGTCGAGTAGAGGCCGCAATGTTGTGGCTAATCCACTTTCGCTAGGGTCAAGTTTTGCTTCGCGCTTTTCTAACGGTGCGCTAGTTACATCAAATGTCCAAGAGGGCCTTACTAGGTTGATTTCAAGCTTGGGCTGTGCAATTGAATTCTGGTCGTAAGCTAGCGAGAAAAGCGCCAAGCTGAAGATTGTCACCAGCTTGCATATCTTGGGTTTACCATTGCCTGCCTGCGATTTAACAGCAATGTCTAGATCAGTATTTGGCATTGCTTTTAAACCTCAGTGCTTGAATTCAACCGGCCAAATAAATCTGGCTCGGACTGCTATCCCATCGTGCTTGGGAATGGTGAATCTGGCTCGTTTGACGATAGATCGAATTTGTTCCTCAAGCTCAGGAAAGTCGTTTTGCGTAATTGAAACGAGACTGGGCTGTCCTCTCTCGTCAATAAAAATATCAAGTTTAACGACAGCCGCATTTATACCGCGATCACTCATTTTGCGTGGGAATCGTGCTTGTAATTCCGTTAGCAGTACTGGATTTGCATCCAATTGATCCAAAGTAAATGCCGACCAATCTACATTGAGCTTCAGGTCTAGTGCCGCGGAAAAATTTTGCATATCGATATTTTCGAGTTCGATATTTTCTATTGTCTCTTGAAATTCAGCCTGGCTTACGACCATAGCAGCTCCCTCCCCACTAACATCCAGAAGCAAATCAACTTGTTGTTCTTGCTGCTTTTGCAACGCTGGCGGCGGCGGCGGCGGTGCCGACGCTATCGCCACCTCGCGAATTGTAATTTCCGAAGTGACCAAGTTCATTGGACCACTTTTGAGCATCAGCAGGCTGAGTAAAGAAGCTACCAGTATCAGACTGAGGCCAAAAGCCAGTGCGTGACGTCTTTTATCTAGAGAAACCATCTGCTAAGTCTCTATTCCGCTAGTATGTCGTTGCAATATTCACGGCGATGGCGCCGGCTAATTTTGCTTCATCGATTACCTGAACCAAAAGGCCGGTAGGTACTTCTTCGTCAGCCTGCACGACCACTGGGCGGTCAGGCTGAGTGCGAAGCAGTTGCGCGACAGTCGCTCTGACGCCTACCGCGCCGATATTTGCGCCATCATAAACAACCTCGCCGGCAGCAGTGATTGCTATCATAATAACTGTTCGTTCCAGCTGTGTTGTTGTAACAGCCTGAGGCTTATCAACTTCGACACCAGTTTCATTCACAAAAACTGTGGTAACAATAAAAAAAATCAACATGATGAAAACGACATCCAGTAATGGAGAGAGATCAATGCCCTTATCATTCTCTTGCTCTACTCGTTGTTGAAGACTAGGACGCATTACTTTCGATGCCCGCGAGCTGATTTTGTTCGTTTACTCTTCGTGTTAACTGACGCATCCAAGCGAGTAGAAGCCAAGCCGGGACAGCCATCACCAGTCCACATTGAGTCGTAATCAAGGCGTCAGCAATACCGCTGGTCAGGAGGTCGGATTGATCCAGGCCTTGACCGGTTGACATGGCAAAGAAGGTTCCAAGCAGCCCGCTTATGGTTCCCAGCAAGCCCAGCAATGGGAGTGCGCTGATAAGTATGCTCAATGTCTCAAGCCAATGGCCAAGTGATTCATTGTTGTGATCAGTTTTTAAGATGACGATGTGGTAAATCGATAGTTGATAGATAAATAAACCCAGCCCGACGATGACCCAAACTATCCAGTTGTCAAGTAACATAGCGAATGTCATGTCGCCGCGCCTTGAGGGATTAGAGGCCCGTTCGTTGTTTCTTGCTCACTTACCGGACTGCGTTGAGAAACGTTCCCATGAGTGTTTTCATAGCACGTTTGCAATTGGCTTAATTTGAAAGCAAAACTTTCCAATTGGCTGTAATAGGATTTAGCCGATCGTGATAGCAGCGCATGTAAAACGAGCGAGGGAATTGCTACGATTAAGCCCAGCTCAGTTGTGACGAGTGCTTCAGAAATCCCGCTGGACACGGCTGCCGGGTCTCCAGCGCCAAATAGGGTCATTAACCGAAAAGCTTCAATCATGCCGCTGACGGTGCCGAGTAGGCCGAGTAAAGGCGAGACTGCTGCGGTGATTGCAATTGCGCCTAACCAGTTTTCTAGTTTGTTTTTATTGACGAGTAGGCAAGCAAAAAGTTGGTCGTCTCGACGCTGGCTCTTTTCATAACGATTGACCACATTAAGTAATTCACCTTGCATTCCCTCTGTTTTTTCACTGAGTTCCCTATAGGCCTTTTCATCGCCTGCGTCCGCGTAAGCGATTAAGCGTTCAACAAGAGCGGGTACAGGTTTTGGTAAGCGCCAGATTTGCAGCGCCTTCAATAAGGAAATGACAGTGGCAAACAGAGCAAACGCGATGATCGGGAGAGCCCAAATCCCACCTTTGTTAATGTGATCCAGCAACGTTTCTTCAGCTTGCGCTAACCTGAGTGCTCTTGACAGAGTAGGGTCAAAAAGGATCTTTCCTTCCAAATTAGTTCTTAGTGCTGATAGCTGGTCTTTTTGCGCCTGGTTGAAGACAAAGCTGACTCGCGCTCTGTTTTCAATGTTCTCGATAAATCCGCCAGTGAGTTGTTCTTGTTGCCAGAACCAATTGACGGGTCCTAATGACAGGATTTCAGCTTTCTGCACTTCACCGTTACTGGCGATGATATCTCGTGCTGTCCAATCTGGATGTAGCGACTGCTGTCTTGACTGGACGAATTCTTCTAACCAAGAAATCTTGTCCGTTAAGTTCACCTGTGCGGTCCATGTTAGCCCGGCTACCTGCTGCGCAAATCGGCCCAATAAATTTTGCTGAAAGCGATTTTGTTCTTCCCAGCCTTGCAGGCGAGTTTCCAGCTGCTCTAAGGTTAACGTTGCCTCATCAGCCAAGCGTCGCTTCGACGCAGTTTCTTCTCGAAGCGCCCGTATTTCGTTTTCCAGTGCGCGTAAATCTTTAACTAGTAAGCTTCGCTCGTTGCTGATTTTCAGTTCGGTCTCATTCAGCATTTGCTCAGCGGATTCGATTCGCTGAACAATGGCGTATTCGGCCTCTTCAAGAGACGCAGCCGAAGCAGGCATGCCGACCAAAAGTAAAACAGCTAGAATTCCGAGACTAGGAAGTAGCCCTGAAACTAGTGAGGGAGATTGTCCAGTTGCTGGCAAAAGCTTGGCCATTAAAGTCTTGCCAATTCTGAGCTTACTCATCGCGGAGCTGCTGCGATGAATCGCGATTGTCAGGATTGTTATTCGACAAAGTGGTTAAACGAACTGGCAGCGTAACAAGCTCAATATTATTGTTATTCTCTAGCATGCTCAGCGCATTTTTAACGGTGGCAGCATCAACTTCGACATCATTTAGCCAATCCCAACCGTTAGCATCAGCATGACCGTATCCCGCCACTGAGCTATCATCAGAGACATACCAACCATGTGAAGCGCCGAGATATATCTGCCTCACTAGGATTTCCCGTCCTTCGTGATTTATTGGCGATTCGTGAACGCTGATGCGCAATTGGAAGTCTTCCAGTTGATTAAGCATGCTGGTGATACTTTGCAGGCGCAAATTTGGTGCTTGATCTGGTTCGGCAGCCACAGCTTCATCAAGTGCGGTCATGCCCTCTTGCCATGCCGAATATAGCGGTGGAGGTAGTCGTTCATGTAAGCTAAGAATAGTGCTCGATGCCCGCTGCAGGCTCCGCGAGAGATCAACTTGATCCGATTCCATGGTATTTTGAAGTGCTAATAATTCTAATCTGCGTTGCTCCACACCTGACGTATCTTGCGCACTGCTAGCAAGTATCTCCAGTAGCTGGGATTTCTCTTCCTCAAGTAATTTCAGCCGCTGTCGCACCAACAGTTCCTGTTGCTGCCAACCAGTCAATAGCGCCGTGCTCTGCTGCTCCAAGCTAGCCCACTTTTGCACTAAATTTTGCAGCTCTTGAATCGAAGAGGTTTGCGCATTGGCAACTTGGCACTGGACTGCAAGCGCAATTAGTGTGATTCCGGCAAGCTGCTTGGAGAGGCATTGTAGTAATTGGATGAGCGACATCGGTGTAATTGGTCCGGTTAACGCGTTGATAATTTGGGGAATCTCGACTTGATGTTAAAAGCGGTTTGAATTTAGAAATTAAAGGGGCGTAAATTTTCTACACGAGCCGATATTATAAATGATAATCATTCTCATTTGCAAATCTCAAAAAGGTTTAGATGTTCTTTCCCAGTCACTATGTTTTACGAGGGTGCTGACGGGTCAACCCTTAATCGGTCAGGATTTGGTGTATGACCCAATCAAAAATGGTTAGGCGTCACTGATTCACGCTTGAAATAGTCCAATATGCTGTGTGGCGATACCACCAATTCCAACTGATTCACCGTGACGTTGAAGTTTTGATGTCGGAGCGGGCATGAGGAGGATCAAATCGATGGATCAAGTACAACGATTTTTATGTTCACATGCGGCAGTTTACAATTTGTTAAACCTTGGACAGCAACTAGTATTGGCTAGGAATTCTCGCTTCCAGGCAGCGTGGCTTTGAATCTTGGGAAAAGGCAGTGGCAATATAGACGCGGCTAAGCCGAACGGTTTGAGAGTGGATACACTTAACTTGACAATACCCTCAGGTCGGATCAGGCAGTGGAGCCAACATGAAATAACTGCATGCGCAATCAGTCCGTTAGCTCGCATAAGTAACACCGACATTGTGAGTGATTTATATGCCTAGGGCCTGCCAAAAATCGTTCTCGTTGAAATTTGAATAGGCGGTATCTCCGATGAAAGATTGCGCTGACCAACAATCCAGCGATCAACAATGCAGTCACTGTAGTGACTGTTGCGAGTAATAGTTGCCATGTCATTTTGTTTTCTCTGTACGCCTAATCTTCCCAGCCATGGAGCTGGCTGTGAGTGTGTTAATAAAATTGTTAAGCGTTACTCATTAACTGTAAAAACACCTTTCATTAGCGAAAAATGACCTACAAATGAGCAGAAGAAAGTGTAGTCTTCTTTAGCATCAAGTAGCGAGCTGGCAAAAACTACACTCGCAGATTCACCTCCACCAATAATATCTGTAGTTGCTATAATCCGTTCGTCGTCTAGCGGCATGTATTGATTTTCTAGTCCTGATTGCCAGCCGGCTTGCGCCACGGATTGGGCATTCTCTGCTAGTGTTAATGCCCAATTATGACCCATGGCGTTGCGTGGTAAATTGCCTAAATGAGTCAAGTTTAGCGTTACTGTGGGACATTCCGACTTCGAAATACTTAATTGCGGTGGCGTGAAAGTCAGGTTATCGCCTACTCGAATCTCCAATGTGCAATCTTGTGCTTTTGCCGAATTGATTCCCAAACAAAGCAATGTGGATATAATTGTTAAGTAAGATTTAATCCTGTTCATAAATTTTAACTCCCAAACCGCGGGTCTACCGCAGGCATTTGTGTTGGTCTCACGTTCAGTTAAACGCTCGCTCTGGTCGAGTATTATCAACCGGAGGATGAATGCCAAGACTCTATCAGCAGAATGTCCAAATGTAAATGAGAATCATTATCATTAACTGAAAATATGCAGCGGCCCCTTGTTCCAAACCTTGCAGGGTCGGTGCAGGTAGATTTAAACATTTTGTTGATTTTAAATAAGAACTACTCATGCGCTAAAGCACCAGATAGAAAAATCTCATAGGCTTGCTTGTTACCTGTTCTTGAAAAATGGCGCCTTACTTTGCAGGTTTAGTTTAACGGTGCTACTTTTTGCTTTTCCATAACACCAGTTGAACAGTTATTGCTTAAAGCGTAACCACAGAAAGGTCGTGGCTGGTGGCTAGCAAACTTTTAAATAATTCAAAGAACCCTTCACTCTGAATTCTAGAGTATTTTCACGCGCTCAATTCAGCGGGGTAAAAAAAGAGCTTTCCGATACTATAGATGCAGCTAAAACACATCAGGCCATACTCATTGGGGCGACGCGTAGCGATGCTATTGACCAGAAACTAGAGCTCAAAATACTAGAGGAGTTAATTTAAGAGTGCGTTGATTTTCCCTTGAGATGTTTGGCAGAGATGTTTGAAAGAAATGTGCGAAAGCGGCGATGCGTATATGGCTGGTTGATTTGTGAGGAACATTTCTTAAAAAGCAGACGCAGTTGGGATCATTACTTGACTGAGGTCTGGCCATCATTTGAATTTAGCAAACTGCAGGATATTAAATTGATGGCGGCAAATGCTTCGCGTCGTCATGTAAATACGTTCAACCGCCTCGCTCCAAACGGACTTGAATCTCTGTCAAATGGATCTCTAAGCTACTTGCCCCGTTTCCTTACGCTGGAGCGACGCGAGTAGTGGTATAGGCTCTGAGCTATGATGTGTTCATTTCATGGGCAGGCTCTAAGCGAAAACTATTCAGAATCAGTAGATGCTGATTCACCGGTAGGCATGGAAAGTGACTATATTTAGCTTAGTGATAATCCCTGTTGTATTAAATAAAAGAGGAATCATTTTAAAAAATAGTATTAGCGGAAACTGTTTGAAACTCGAGCATGGCTATTGCAATAGCAAGCCAATTTAGTGAATGCCTGAACCGAAAAGTACTGGATGCAAGCGGGAGCCTGCATAGTGAAAGCGGACTAGAAATTCCAGAACAATTGTTAAGATGCAGGACATCTTTGAATGCTATGGTGATTATTACAAGAACATGAGTCACCTTTTAAAAACTTAGAGCAAAATACTGTGTACAGCTCAGCAGGTGTCACCATTGTGAGCAACTCTAAATACCGGTTATTGTCTGGATGTAAAATTAATGTGCGCCCGCTGCCCGCTATCCTTGCGCTGTTCACACTTAGTTTTACGTTTATGGACTTGCTGACATAGCAAAGCCTGGCTGCCAAGTAAGGTCTATCTACTGATATTTAGCTTATTGGTTTTGCTACGGCCCTGATGCATTTGGCTTCTTTCCTTTTAATAATGGATTTAACGGATAACCTGTCCTTGCAAAGCTTTGCTTTGACGCGAAATACTGAAAAGTTAATTACCAATCTGTCAGGATCTGTTATGTGACCTAATTAAAAATGGATAAGCGCCGCAGATTTCCATTCGAAATAACCTAATATCTGTATGGCTTCACCATCAATTTAACCTGAGATACTTCGACGTCGATACTTGATAGCAGAGCGAGGCATCCTGAAGCTTGAATCAATGGAGCAGGCAAAAGGGTTTTTACTGCACGCGCCGCCGTATACGATGTGCTCAATCTAGGACGTCACTTATTTTCAGCTGAGAACTATCGGTATTTTCGCCTGCGTGCCTTTGTGTTTTAGGAAAGCGCCGCGGGTTTTTAGGAAGGCCAAATCAGAAGTTTTTTTGTTTCTTTGGGTGGTTAACTTGCCAATACCCGATACACTGTCCATTCCAAAATATACTCAGGGGCAAGCACGATGACATCATTTTCTCGAAGAAGATTTCTTGGAGCGACAGCAGCTGCAGCAACGTTGGGAGTCGCCCCTGGTAAACTGGCGGCATCCGTTAGTGACGCTACAGGTCCAGCTGATCTGATCATTACTGGCGCTACCCTGCACACGATGGATCCGAGCAATCCCTTAGCGACAGCATTGGCGGTGCGCGGGCAGCACATTCTGGCGGTTGGCAGCGATGGCGATGTGTCCAATCTCAAGGGGCCAAATACAAAGCTTATCGATGCACGGACAAAAACTGTGGTGCCCGGTTTTATCGATGCTCACAGTCATCCATTGCTTGCGGAGGATGCGATTTCAGCGAACGTTAATTTGCCAAGAATTTCGGACGTCCAGGCAGCGCTTGTGGCGAAAGCTAGTCAGACACCAATTGGTCAGTGGGTTCAAGGGACCATGTACGATGACACGAAATTTGAGGAAGGGCGGCCGCTGACGCGCCAAGACATTGACGAGGTAGTGCCGGACCATCCTGTTATGGTGAGACATCGCGGAGGTCATACCGCCGTGGTGAATTCGCGGGCGCTCAATCTCGCGGAAATCACTCCGGCAACTCCGGACCCGGTCGGCGGCAGATACTACCGCGAAGGGGGGGAGCTCACCGGCAAGATTGCAGAGCCTGCGGCGTTCCAACCGTTTGAGCGGATCGGTGTGTGGCCAGTCATGGATCGTGCGACTAGGCAACGGTCAGTGTATCTGGCTTCGCAAACTATGGCAGCCTCTGGGCTGACGTCGACGACAGATTCATTGGGTATCATCGATAATTTCATTGCCTATCAGGACGCCAGAGCAGCGGGTGAAATGGATTTTCGCTTATCGTTCATGCCGCTCTTCGGTTCAGAAGTTTACGAGGGCTTGAAGCTGGCGCGAATGGCGTCAGGATTTGGTGACGATATGCTGCGTATTGGTGCGGTAAAATTTGTTGCCGATGGATCGGCGTCAGAGCGAACCATGAGTCGTAGCACGCCGTACCCTGGTACCGCGGAAGACTATGGAATCCTGACAGCGACTCAAGAAGAAATTCATGCGGCTGTGGGCGATGCAGTTGCACACGATTTTAGAATTGGTATTCATGCTAATGGCGACGTCGCGATCGATATGACTCTCAACGCCTATGAACGTGTACTCGAAGGCTGGCAGGGCGAAAACCCACGATTTAGAATTGAACACTGCTCGCTGGTGAATGAATCATTGTTGCAGCGCATAAAAAGTGCCGGCGTCGTACCCGCACCTTTTTACACGTATGCATATTACCACGGTAATAAATGGGCTGATTACGGCGAGGCAATGATGGAATCGATGTTCGCGCATCGAAGTTTCTTGGACCACGGGATACCCGTTGCGCCGGCTTCCGATTTTACTCCGGGTCCCTTCGAACCGATGATGGCAATTCAAAGCATGGTTACAAGAAAAGATGTCCACGGCAGGGTATGGGGCCCGAGTCAGCGTATATCCGTTGCCGAGGCCATGCGGATTTGCACGATGAACGGTGCGTACGCGTCGTTTGAGGAAAACATTAAAGGGTCACTGACCCCCGGTAAATTGGCTGACATAGCGATCCTCGATAGGGACCCACATGATGTCGATCCTGACAGCATCGTCGACATCAAGGTATTGCAGACAATTCTGGGGGGGCGGACGACCTACGAATCTTAGGGCTGAGTAGCAAACTTATGCCGTAGATGGTACTGACAAGTTAACTCCCAATCTGACAGTATTCTGGTCTAGACTGTATCGAAAATGTAAACCTGCGATCGTTTCCCGGCCGAGATTATTCAGTATGCAGTCTAGCTCCACCATCACTCGCAAATATACGAACACGACTTCTGCCTATACTGCAGTGTTCATACTTTGCTAGCTCCTTAGAGGAACAAACTGACAGTCAGCGATAGG
>CAJWGN010000095.1 GCA_913031035.1 uncultured Gammaproteobacteria bacterium | reverse complement strand
AGAAGGCCGGTGCTCTATCCGGTTGAGCTACGGGCGCATATGTGGTGCTGAAATCCGGCGGTATTGTACATTAAATCTAGCTTCGAACCAGCAGAGTTATCGCCTGCGACCAGTTTTTTTAGTCCCATTGCTATTATTTGACTCTTTAAGGGCTGTGCGAGGCAACACGAAAGCGTGCGCGGTGTTGACGAGCCTCTTCATTAACGCCAATGATTTTAGATAATAAAAAATCAGATAGTTACTGCCTTTATCTTAAATATTATTTTCACAGTAGACTGTAACAGGCTCATATTGTTAGCCTGCGCTAGGTTTACGTTCTGACGTTAGGCTGTTTCAATTCTTGCAGTCAGGTTTTAGTTTTTAGTAGATCCCTTAAACAATGCTTTTCAGTGGCAGTAGTCCAATCTTTTCTTTCGGACAAGCGACGATGTCATCTTGGCCGGTGTCTCGCCAGCGTCGATGAGGGATAAGGTTGTAGGATCCTGAGCGCTTTGCTTTGGCGCCTTTTCTGCGAGCTTTACTGCCATCTGGTTTACGAATATCAAAGACAAAAAATTCATAGTTCGCAGGCATCGCTGCAATGAGTTCTTTTCTGCTAGAAAATGATAATTCCGTGCCATAGCTAAGTTCACAGACAATAATGGGGCGCTGTTGCTTTAGCGTTTGGCTAAGTCCTTTAAGAGTGCGTTTCTCGAAGCCCTCAACATCAATTTTCATTAAGTCGATTTGCTTGATTGCCAGTTCTGAAAATAACTCATCACCATTCTTAAGAGAGAGCTCGCCCGATGCCTCATTACCTTTGCTTACTGTGCTTGCATCAAAAGAGCCTATACCTTGATTGCTTCCCGTAGGGGCGTAGAAGGTAAGCTTTTCAGTGATATCGCTAAGACCCACTTTATGCAGTGATATGTTTTTGATTTTGTTTAAGCTTACCTGCCGCTCCAGTTTTTTGCTGACCTCGTCAAAGGGTTCAAAAGCATGCACAGTGCCAGCGAATTGGGAGATGTATAAGGAATGCTGGCCAATATTTGCACCAATGTCACAAAAGCAGCTAGACGATTGGGTAGGGCAGGCACGGGATAGGTTGGCCAGCGCATCACGGAGGAAAAACAACAATGGTTTCTCAAAGGCGCCATAGTAGTAGATGCTAAATTCGATGTTATTTTTCAGGTTTCCTTCGTATTTCAAGCCGAAGAAGTCTGTTGCAAATGGGGCGTCAGGAGGATTGCCAGTTTTTGTTAAAACTTTGTAAGCAGATTTCTTGTATTTCAATCCTAGCCATTTCATTGACCATATCAGTCTTGCTAGGCTGCTGCTCGCACTCATTGGGCTGACCTCATGGCTTGATTCATTGGAAAGGGCTTCAGATTCGCTTTCAGGTAAAGTGGATGGGCTGGCTGCTGAGAGCCGTTTAGTCTGAGGCAGTACAGATTAGGGTATCTTTTTAACAGGTACTTGTCTCTATTCAAGAAACCTCCATCGTTGCCCCAGCAAGCTACGGCTATTTCACTTCGATTTATCGCTTTGCCGATCCAGCTGTTATTCGCTGGGCCGATTGGCTTAGGGGCGAGTTTTAAATCAGTGGGGTAGGTTGCTCGGAAAGAAAATAAATTAACGATCTCCATGGCTTCATAGCCCCAGGATTTTGCAAAGCCGACACAGCGTCTGATCGTAGGATCGTCTTTGCGATGATCGGCGGTAGATGGATTTAAGCCGATGAAAAGCGCACGGCCATTACCGCCTATCCAGCTCCGTTCTAGGCTGTACCGGTAAAGGCCGCAGCGAGAAAATCGCGCATTCTGTGAAACGTATTGCAAAATGTGAATCCTTATCGTCCTTACGAGTGGTGATTTTGGAGAATTAGATAATACTCGATACAGTTACTTGCTAGGAAGAAGCTTCGCCAAACCTTTAATGCTTAGCCTAGCAATCAAACGTCCTGCCGGTATGGTTTGCTGCCACTGTCCAATTCAGCTGACGGCTCTAAACGTTGGAATTGCCATTGTGGGCTCTGTGCGGCGCGGTAGCCCGCCAAAATCAGCATTGTCGCTGTATTTCCTGATCTTTTGCTTTGGATATCTGCTTGCACAAGCTTTTTGTGTCGCTCATGTTGCGTCTACACAATACCTAGTTTATGGTTCTTTACTCGCTTCGAGCTAGTTGTAAATTACTTATCAGCTCGTACTTCATTTAGCTCGCTGGAATTAATGTATGTTAGCAATAATTGCTGGAACGGGTCTGACCTCAATAGACTGTTTTGAGCCGGTCAGCTGTGAAAAAGTCATTACCCCTTATGCTGATGAGCCAATTTCAGTAAGTCTTTTGAGGTCAGGTGAAATCCCGATAGCATTTCTCCCTCGTCATGGTGAAGGTCATAAACTGCCTCCTCATAAGATAAATTATCGGGCAAATATTTGGGCGTTAAAAGAGCTTGGTGTTTCTGGAATCATTGCGGTTAACGCTGTTGGTGGTATTCACGAAAAGCTAGGCCCGAGTTGCTTTGCGATACCAGATCAAATTATTGATTACACATGGGGGAGGGACTCTACCTATTTTGCAGACAATCTGGATGAAGTCACTCACATTGACTTCACCAACCCTTTTGATGAGAAGCTTCGGCAGCGCCTAATAAGCAGTGTTTCTAAGCTAAAGGCAGAGGCCAAATCAGACTTAGAATTTCTTGATTCGGGGGTCTATGGTTGTACACAGGGACCGCGCTTAGAAACGGCGGCCGAGATACGTAAGCTGCGTCAGGACGGTTGCGATCTTGTCGGGATGACAGCTATGCCTGAGGCGGCGCTGGCGCGAGAGCTTAAGCTCCCTTATGCGATGCTGGCATTGTCGGTAAATTGGGCTGCGGGGCTCTCCGCTGGGGAGATAAGCATGGATGAAATCTACAAAGTGCTGGATGAGGGAATGGGACTCGTTGGCAGAGTTTTGGCTCGCATAGCAAACAGTTAGTTATCTCTCTCACTTGCTGCGGCTTCAGGGGCAGTGGATTCTAAGATTGTCCCATTTTCGCTGTCATCGTTTAAGCTGATATCCTCGATATCCTCAGCTTCAGGCAGAGCTGGCAATTCATACTGCTCCACTTGAACCACGATGCCTAAAGCCGGGTGGTCCAAATAGTGAAATTCATTACTTCTCATCGCACGATTTTGTAGCATATGGAACACATTTTGGATGTGGTACAAATCCTCATCGGTGTGTAACCGGTTTTGCAGGATTTGGAGAGGACCGTCGGCAATGCTAGTGGGCAGCTCTGGCAGCTGCCAGTGTTTTAGGGTAGCAGGGGGCTGCGGCCTTTTTACTGCCGGCGAAGTAAGCGGTTCTAACTGATTGCGGCCATCATCAATCACAAATTGGGTCAGCCAGATGTCAGCGCCCAGTACAATTCGGTCTGCATTTTCGTTAAATCGTATGGTGAGACTGCCGAGCAGTTCAGATTGATTGCCGTAGCGCTCTCCACCTTCTACCAATATAGCTTTGGCCTTGTCCTCAAAAGTTACTGGTTGTCGCCAAACAGCATGAAACAACAGTCTATGATCTGGAGATCTGCGCAGTGCTCGGTTAGTTTGGGCAAAATCACTTAAATTGCTAGGCAATTTGAGGTATTCGTCTCGCTCGAAATCCAAAAACTTAAAGGGAACTCCGGCCTGAATAGGAAAGGGCCCGACTTTTCTGATTGCTTCAGCCTGTAATTCCTGTTTTGAGAGAAGGGTTTCATCTGGGGTGCTCTGGCTAAGCTTAGTGATCGCCCCGACCTGACCCATTTGTGTGTCTAATTGCTCTACGGTCTTCAATTTCAGTGGTGCTGGTAGCAGTGACTCAATTAACAGTAAATCGCCAAGTTCCTTCAAGCGCGTCATATTTTCTGGGTAATCTAAAATATTACGGTCGGCCTGCCATCGCTCTCGCTCTCTGTCAGCGAGGGTTTCATTGCTAAAAATACTCAACTCTATTTTGTACCAAGGCTCCTGTGCAGAGAGGTTCGTTAACCCGCCGCTGATCAAGCAAATTGCTACCGCGGCCGGTCGCAATAACGCGGCGCAGGGTAGTCTCGCCCAATTGTTAGCTTGTCGGCGCTGTCTTCGTGAATTCATTTCTTAGACTGCTTTCTTGGTGTCGAGCTTCATCTTACCCAATAATTCGTCAATAAAGTGTAACTTGTCTTCATGGTCTTCACAGTCGTGAATAAAATGCAGCTGATTGGTGCCGGTCAATTTAAAAGTCATTGGGTCATGCTGGATCAACTGAATCAAGGATAAAGGGTCGACTGTAGTAGTGGGCGAGAATTCGATACGACCATTTTTTGCGTTAGCATCGACTTTCCTGATTCCTAGCTTTTGGGCCCGCAATTTCAGAGCAGTAACTCGAACTAAGCGCTTAAGCGGTTCGGGTAACAGGCCAAAGCGATCTATCATCTCAACTTGGAGGTCTACCAGTTCGTCGTCTGTTTTTGCAGTCGCTAAGCGCTTATACATAATCAATCTGGTGTGCACATCTGGCAAATAGTCCTCGGGAATAAGTGCCGGGATACGAAGGTTTATATCTATGGTGTCGTCCTGATTTAGCGCTATATCTGGAGACTTCCCTGACTTAATCGCGGCAACGGCTTTTTCCAACATTTCTGTGTATAGAGAAAAACCAATTTTCTGCATGTGACCACTTTGGTCGTCTCCTAGCAATTCTCCAGCACCACGAATTTCTAAATCATGGCTTGCCAAAGTAAAGCCAGCGCCTAAGGTGCTGGCTGCTTGAATAGCGTCTATGCGTTTGTGCGCATCTGCATTCATCTTGCTCTGACTGGGCAGTAACAGGTAAGCATAGGCTTGGTGATGGGATCTACCGACACGTCCTCGAAGTTGATGCAATTGGGCTAAGCCGAACTTGTCCGCTCGCTGGATAATGATGGTGTTAGCGCTAGGCACATCGATTCCAGTTTCAATGATTGTTGTGCAAATTAATATGTTGTAGCGCTTGTGATAAAAGTCGGCCATGACTTTTTCTAGTTCACGCTCAGCCATTTGGCCATGGGCAACGCCAATGCGCGCCTGAGGAATAATTTCTTGTAGGTGTCTGGCCGCATGCTCAATGGTTTTTACTTCGTTATGCACATAAAAAACCTGACCGCCACGTAACAGTTCACGAGAAACAGCTTCTTTAACGAGGCTGTCTTGATCCTCGCGTACAAACGTCTTAACCGAAAGTCTCTTCGAGGGTGGGGTAACGATAAGAGAAAGGTCCCTAATTTCCGCTAAAGCCATATTTAGAGTGCGCGGTATTGGCGTTGCTGTAAGCGTTAATATGTCGACATTAGCGCGCAGGGATTTCAATTTCTCTTTTTGACGGACTCCGAAGCGATGTTCTTCATCGATTATCAGCAGTCCTAGATCTTTGTAAACAACCGCACCGTGGAGCAGCTTATGAGTGCCAATGAGAACATCGACTTTGCCCGCTTTAACACCTTCTAAGGTGACAGTTTGTTCGGCGGAGCTTTTAAATCTGGAGACCACATCAACCACGAAAGGCCAGTCAGCGAAGCGGTCTTTAAAGCTTTCAAAGTGCTGTTGAGCCAGCAGGGTGGTGGGCACTAAAATCGCTACCTGCTTGTTGTTCTGCACGGCAACAAAGGCAGCCCGCATTGCGACCTCAGTTTTTCCAAAACCGACATCGCCACAAACAAGGCGGTCCATTGTGCGATCGCTTTGCATATCCTCAACAACCGCCTCGATAGCTGTTTCCTGATCGGCAGTCTCTTCGAAAGGAAAAGAGGCAGAGAATTTTTCGTAATCAGTCAGCTCTAGAGCATATGAATGCCCTTTCTTCGCCTGCCTTCTGGCGTAGATGTCTAACAGTTCGGCGGCAACATCACGGATCTTCTCGGCTGCTTTGCGCTTGATTTTTTGCCATTGGTCAGTGCCCAATGTATTGAGTGGGGCATTGTCAGCGTCAGCTCCACTGTACCGGCTAATCAAATTAAGTGAGGCTACAGGTACATAAAGCTTTGACCCGGCAGCGTACTCCAGCATTAGAAATTCGTTACTTTGGCCGTCTGTGGAAATCGTCTCCAAGCCACGGTATCGACCAATGCCATGATCAGAATGCACTACGGCATCGTCTAATCTCAACTCGGTTAAGCTTTTAATTATGAATTCGGTATTGGTTACGGTTCGCTTACGCCGTCTGCGCTGAGCCACCCGGTTGCCAAAAAGCTGCGCTTCACTGATGGCGACAAAATTCTGGTGAGGTAGCCAAAGGCCCTGATCTAAAGGGGCCACTGTAATGTGGCATTTGTCCTTGCTGGCCAAAAAATCCTGCCAGTTTTCGCACACAGTGGGATAGATTTCAGTCTGTCTTAACAGCTCAATCAGGGATTCGCGCCGGCCGGCAGATTCAGCGCAAAACAATATTTTGGGGTTATTTTCATCGATAAACTGTTTGACCGCTAGGAATGGCTCTAGCGATTGGCTGCTGCTGCCGAAGTCGGGAAGCGGCGATGTTTTTAAACTCAATGCTTGGCTGTGATTTTTGAATTCAATTTGGCGAAATTGTTTCAGCTTGGTCAAAATTTCGGCCACAGGAATAAAAATTTCAGTTGGCTTTAAGATGGGCCTAAATCTGTCTATTTGCCTGTCAATGTAGCGGTTCTCGATGTCTGACCAAAATTCAAGGCCAGTTTTGCTGATGTTGCCGATACGAACCAGGGTTGTATTAGCTGGCAAAAAATCGAATAGGGAATCCAGCTCTTTAAAGAAAAGCCCTAGATAATACTCCAGCCCAGGGGAGCCTAAACCGTCACTGACATCTTGGTAGATAGGACATTGACGCAGGTCCATATCGAATAGTTCTTGAAAATTACTACGAAACGCCGTTATTCCGGCAGCATCGAGGGGGTATTCTCGGCCTGGCAGTAAGCGTATTTGAGAGACTTGCTCGTTAGATCTCTGGGTCTCAGCGTCAAACGTGCGCAGGGTTTCAATTTCATCGTCAAAAAGGTCTACGCGAAAAGGCTGATTACTCCCCATTGGGTAAATATCTAAAATAGAGCCTCTGACAGTGAACTCGCCGTGTTCAAATACAGATTCAACTGCTTGGTACCCAGCCAGCACCAATTTTTTGCGCATGGCCATTAGGTCGAGTTTTTGGCCTACTTTTAATAGCAAGCTGTTTCCGTCGATGTAGCGGTGGGGCGGAAGCTTGTGCATCAGGCTGGTTATAGAAAGGATCAAAACGCCTTGTTCTAACTGTGGAAGATGGTAAAGGGCGTTTAGACGATCTGAAATAATATCCTGATGGGGCGAGAAATTATCGTAAGGCAGTGTTTCCCAGTCCGGTAAACTGAATATTTGCAACTTGTCATCGTCTGCACAGAAATAGCTTAATTCCCGTTTGAAGCGTTCGACCGATTCGTTGTCCTCACAGACAACTAGGATTGGCCCCGGTGATTTGGTGGCGGCCTCATAGATAGCTAGGCTAGGAGCGAAGCCATGGGCGTCGCTCCAGTAGCTAGCGCTCTGGTTATCTGCGGGTAAGGTTGGGTCAAATAGTGATTGTTTGGTATGCATAAGAAGCTGGGATTAGTTCCTGGTTCTGTGTCAAATGTCTTGGATTACGATGTAAAAAAACAGGCGCGAGATTGTATCCTAATTAGAGCGACTAATTTAGGGCTAAATAATGGAGAATTTGTGCACTATATTCGATTGTGTCATTGCACAAGAAATGCATAAGCCAGATAATACGGGCCTTTTCAATTTGGCTAAACATAAGGGGGTTTTGTGAATCGACCGAGCGTAGATGATTACTTTGATGACTGGAAGCAGCGCGAAGCACTAGTACAGGAAATGATACCAGTCATTGGTCGGTTTTTTAGCCAGCGAAATGTAGGCACATTTATCTACGGGCGACCCCTTCATAACCGCTCTGTGACTTTTATCATGAAGTCCCACCGTTTTGTGCGTCAAGTCGAGCGAAACGAAATGTCAGAGTTTGAATCTCATCCGGTTTTGATGGCACTCGCGAAATTAGACTTGTGGCATGCTCAGATAGATCTCGGCAAACTCACCGTTAGGTTTATGCAGCACGAAGAAGAGTTGGGCGACAAGGCTATGGGTGTTGATGCCTTCGTCAAATCTGAGTTGGGCCATCTAGATGGAGTGAAAACATCTCCGATTGTCAAATCGCAAGATGTTGTTCTGTATGGTTTTGGTCGCATTGGTCGGCTTATGGCGAGACTACTCGTGGAGCGCACTAGCACCGGTGAGGTCATGCGTCTTAAGGCGATTGTGGTTCGGCCCGGTGGTGAGGACGATTTAGAGAAACGAGCCAATTTGTTTTCCGCTGATTCGGTGCATGGGGCTTTTCAAGGAACTCTTCGAGTTGATAATGAAAACCGCTGCCTTATTGCCAATGGCAACGTCATCAAAGTTATTTATGCCAACGGGCCAGAAGAGATTAACTACAATGATTACGGTATCGATGATGCCTTAATTATCGACAACACGGGCAAGTGGCGAGATAAAGAAGGGCTGTCACTGCATTTAAAAGCCAAGGGCGCGTCCAAAGTCCTACTCACGGCGCCTGGTAAGGGGGATTTGAAAAACATCGTCTTCGGTATTAACGATGACGAAATTACTGTTGATGACAAAATAATCACGGCTGCGTCCTGTACGACCAACGCTATAGCGCCAATACTGAAAGTAGTTAACGATAAGTTTGGAATTGTTCATGGGCATGTTGAAACAGTCCATGCTTACACAAATGATCAGAACCTGATTGATAACTACCATAGTGGCAGTCGGCGCGGACGCAGTGCAGCGATGAATATGGTGCTCACAGAAACCGGTGCGGCTAAAGCAGTAGTTAAGGCGATACCAGCGTTGGCTGGAAAGCTGACTGGCAATGCGGTCAGAGTACCGATTCCTAACGTGTCAATGGCGATAATGAGCCTGTCGCTAGAGAAGGCGACCACCAAAGAAGAGCTTAACGAGTTTCTGCGCCAAATTGCATTGCATTCAAAACTCCAAAATCAAATTAGCTACACTGAATCTAAAGATGCTGTTTCTTCAGATTTTGTTGGCACTAGAGAGGCAGGCGTAGTCGACTCCCTTGCCACTATTGTTGATGGGAATCACTGCGTGCTTTACGTGTGGTATGACAATGAATTTGGTTACTGCTGTCAGGTTGGCCGCATGGTCTATAAAATGGCGGGAGTCACCTATCAGGAATATCCTGTCGAAGAGTGTATTTAAAACTGCCTAGATGTTGTCGTTATAGCTAGTAAATTTAAGGGCTTAGCCTTATAATTTGCCCCGCTCAAATAGACGAAGGCCAAGCTACGATGCGGGTCTGTTTCATCGTCTATACTCAATTGCCACAAAGAGTTTTGTGGCGACAGCCCTTCAGTATTTTATTCCGAGAACGGTATCCTCAAGGGTGCCGTAAATGAGTGATGATTAGAATCAAACGTGGCTTGGATTTGCCACTAGCAGGCGAGCCTCGCCAAAGTGTGGGAGATGCCCGTAGCGTCCGTAGTGTCGGGCTTTTAGGGCGTGACTACGTCGGTATGAAGCCGACGATGGCCGTTGCCGAAGGTGACCGAGTTAAGCTTGGTCAGGTATTGTTTACTGATAAGAAAAATCCTTCCGTAGCCTATACCTCACCTGGTTCTGGTGTTGTTAGCTCGATAAACCGAGGCTTTCAACGCGCTTTTCTCTCTATTGTCATCGAGCTGGACGGTAATGAAGAGGAGATTTTCGCCACTTACACCCCAGAACAGTTAGCGTCTATCGACAGACAAGCGGTGGTCGACAACTTGGTCGCTTCGGGGCTGTGGACCACGTTTCGTACACGACCTTTTAGTAAAGTCCCCGCTCCAGAATCCAAACCTTATGCTTTGTTCATTAACGCCATGGATACAAACCCGTTGGCCGCTAACCCTGATCTAGTTATAGAGGGCCAGCAGGAGGATTTCGTTCGGGGAGTGAATTTGTTGAGCGCCTTGCCTGAAAATGGAACTCATTTGATTGTTGGTGCCAAGGATTCCGCAGGTTTGCGAGGCATGGAGTTCAAGGATTCGATTAAAGTTAGCCAATTTGAGGGGCCTCACCCAGCAGGATTGCCAGGCACGCATATTCATACATTGGAACCGGCTGGCGCAAGCAGGCACATTTGGACAGTTAATTATCAAGATGTTATTGCGATTGGCAAATTGTTCACTTCAGGACAATTAAGCACTGACCGAATAATTTCAATTGCTGGACCGCAGGTGGTCGAACCTCGACTGGTTAAAACCCGTGTAGGTGCCAGCCTTGACGAATTAATGGCTGGGGAGCTCTTGGGTAACGAAACCCGGGTCGTTTCCGGCAGTGTTCTTGGTGGGCGCAAAGTGGAAGGTGTGGAAGCATTCCTCGGCCGCTATCATTTGCAGGTAACTGCATTGCGCGAAGGGCGTGAACGTCCGGTGCTAGGTTATCTGTCTCTCGGTGCAAATCGACATTCGGCCACGGGCATTTACATTTCCCAGTTCTTTAAAGGTCGGAAATTTGCCTTGTCTACTAGTGTTCAAGGCAGTGAGCGGGCAATGGTGCCGATCGGCGCCTACGAAAAGATAATGCCTTTGGATATTTTACCCACGCAGCTACTGAGAGCGCTTATTGTTGGCGATCTTGAAACCGCCACCAATCTTGGTGCCTTAGAGTTAGACGAGGAAGACTTGGCGCTATGCAGCTATGTATGCCCAGGTAAATATGAATATGGCCCGATTCTTCGGGACAACCTCACTCGAATTGAGAAGGAAGGATAGTAGTGGGCTTACGCAGAGTTCTTGACGACTTAGAGCCGCATTTTAAACCCGGCGGAAAATATGAGACGTGGTATGCCTTATTCGAAGCCGTGGATACAATTTTCTACAGCCCGAGTAAAGTCACCGTAGCTGAGCCTCATGTACGCGACGGCATAGATTTGAAGCGGGTGATGATTACGGTCTGGATCGCCGCATTTTTCCCTATGTTTTACGGAATATACAACGTGGGGTTTCAGGCCAATATGGCTATAGAAGCCATGGGTCTGCAGGGTAGTGGTGATTGGCATGAAGGAATCATCAGTCTGTTTGCTGGGCATAATCCTGCGAGCCTCTGGGATAATGTAGTGTATGGTGCGGTTCATTATATTCCCATTTACGTGGTTGTATTTGCCGTAGGTGGCTTTTGGGAAATACTCTTCGCCACCAAGCGCGGTCATGAAATTAACGAAGGTTTTTTCGTAACTTCCGTACTGTTTACTCTAATTGTTCCGCCAGATATTCCTCTTTGGCAGGCAGCGCTGGGGATTACGTTCGGAATAGTTGTCGGCAAAGAAGTTTTTGGTGGAACTGGTAAAAACTTTTTAAATCCAGCGCTCACCGGCCGTGCTTTTTTGTATTTTGCTTACGCACCTCAAATCTCCGGCGATTCAGTATGGACAGCCGTCGATGGCTATAGCGGGGCGACCGCATTGGGCCAGATTGCAGCAGAAGGTCTTCCGGCAATGGCCGCCAACACTGGGTTAGAGCTGACATGGTTGAATGCCTTTTTCGGTCAGATGCAAGGCTCGATCGGAGAAACATCTACAATCGCAATACTGCTTGGAGGTTGTCTTCTGCTCTTCACCCGGATTGCATCTTGGCGAATTATGTTAGGTGTCTTTTTAGGTATGGTTGCTACCGCGGTTTTATTCAACGCCATAGGCTCCGACACTAACCCCGCATTTGCGACACCTTGGTATTGGCATTTTGTCCTGGGAGGATTTGCTTTCGGCATGGTGTTCATGGCGACGGACCCGGTCTCCTCGTCGATGACCAATACCGGCAAGTTTATTTTTGGAGGGCTTATCGGATTTATGACAGTACTGATTCGAGTAGTGAATCCGGCCTATCCTGAAGGGGTAATGCTTGCCATTTTATTTGCTAACCTTTTTGCACCCACCATTGATTACTACGTGGTTAAAGCCAACGTAAGTAGGAGGAGAGCCCGCGGTGTCCTCTAAAAATTCGATCAAAAGTACTTTAATTGTCGCATTTTGTCTGTGCGTGGTTTGCTCCATCATTGTGTCGGGAACAGCCGTTGTTCTGAAGCCTCGACAAGATGCAAATCGTATATTAGACAGAAATAAAAATATCCTAGCTGCTGCAGGACTCTACGATTCGGCGGTCAACTCCGATAGTGACGTAGATTCTTTATTCGCACAGTTCACAACGCGAATAGTGGATATAAACAGCGGTGAACTGCTAAGTGAAACCGAGCTAGAGAATCTAGGCTTGGACGCTGGTAGTTACGATCAACGTTTAATAATGAATGACCCTGAGTTATCAGAGGCAATCAGTTCTGAGCAAGATCAAGCTAACGTAAAAAGACGTGCGCTATATCAGACAATTTATTTTGTTGAAGATGATTCGGGATTAGAAACCATTGTTCTGCCAATTTCTGGCTATGGGCTGTGGGGAATCCTCTATGGTTATATCGCTCTCGAAGGCGATGCGAACACGGTTAAAGGTCTAGCGTACTACGAATTAAAAGAGACGCCTGGGCTTGGTGCTGAGGTGCGAAATCCGCGCTGGACAGCGCTTTGGCCAGGAAAGAAAGTTTATTCTGACGACGGTTCAGTAGGGCTCGCAGTAGTGAAGGGCGCAGGCACTGGTGACTACGAAATCGACGGTCTGTCCGGTGCTACTCTCACCAGTCGCGGTGTCGATGACATGGTCAAATATTGGCTTGGGGACGATGGCTTTGGTCCTGTACTCAAGTCCGTTGTGGGGCCCTAGACTAATATTCGATAGATGTTGATGATTTTTAAGAATGCTTAAAAATATTAGTAAAAGTGACTAATTTCTGTTTTAAACGTGCCAATTCGTTGGCTCGAGTGCTGAGAAATACTAGGAAAAGTAAATGGCAACGGCTAAAGAAGTAATTTTAACTCCTTTATTTGAGAACAATCCAATTGCACTGCAAATATTGGGCGTATGCTCAGCTCTTGCGGTGACAACTCAGTTGAGTGTGACCCTTGTTATGTGTGTCGCACTGACTTCTGTTACGGCGTTCTCAAACTTATTTATATCAATGATTCGAAACCATATGCCCTCGAGCATTCGTATCATTATACAGATGACGATCATTGCCTCACTGGTTATTGCGGTTGATCAATTTTTGCAGGCCTATGCTTATGAGATAAGTAAAAATCTAAAATTGTTTTTTCTGAAAATTCTATTTCTGGTTCCGTATTATACCCCATCAAATAATCAATTTTTTTGTTAAAA
>CAJWGN010000094.1 GCA_913031035.1 uncultured Gammaproteobacteria bacterium | reverse complement strand
ATGATGTAGACTCTCATATCAGCAATCGGCGGGGCCAAAACAACGATATTGTGAGGCCGGGCTACTACGCTGAGAAGGTAAAGGTTAGCACGTGGCCAGTGCGCATCATGTTGCTGCTTTTGACTTGCGCAGCTGGAGCGGGTGGTTACGCGGGCTATTATTTCTACGGAGAGTCGAAAACAGACTTACGCCGGGCGGAACTCAGAATTAGCGATCTGGAAACACGGTTAGCACTTGCCGGTGAGTCTTCTGATGAAACCGATAATACGCTTATGGAAAATATTGAAAAAACCATAGAGCAATATGACTTGCTGTGGGCGAATTGGCGTAGCAATAATAGAACCTTTGATGAATTTAAGGGCGAGGTTGCTAGGCTTAAGCTAATTAATGAAGGTCAAGATGAAACAACAGCCAATAACAGTTTACTGCTAGCTACGGCCAGTCAGAAGGTTACCTCTACCCAGGCTCGCATCAATAGCCTAACAACGGATTACAACCAGCTTGATCAATCGGTTGCCACAATGAATGCAAATATAGAGAATCTCGCGGCACTTCGAGGCGATATAGAAGCTATTAGAGGGTCACTGAACAGCGGCGACAGCACTGTGCTGGGGCTAGTAGGGCGATTGGAATATATTGAAGTAGGGATGGAGTCTGTGAATGCACACAGACTCCAAGTCAATGAGAGCTTGTTTCGCTTGCAAGAAAGCATTGAGGCTCTGCAGCGCTCTATCTCCTCAGCAGGCCAGTAAGCCGCAAGGCTATTTGCCTTTGAAGTTGGGGGTTCGTTTCTCTACGAAGGCTGTCACGCCTTCAGTAAAGTCAGGTTGCGAGGCGCAGTCAGCAAAGGCTTCTGCTTCTGCTTGTAACTGCGACTCAAACTCACTCTCCAGCGACCGATAAAACAGTGCTTTAGTGTTGCCATAGACATGAGTTGGGCCGTTAGCCAGGCGAGTTGCCAGTTTTAACGTTTCGGATTCTAGATCGCCGGTGGCAACAACATAGTTAATCATTCCCATATCTTTCGCTTCTTGAGCGCTGAATCGGTCACCTAGCAGGGCGATTTCCATCGCCTTTTTGATGCCTACGGCTCTTGGTAAATGAAAAGATGAGGAGCCATCAGGGCTTGTCCCAATCTTGCAGTAAGCAAGGGTAAAAAAAGCATCCTCTTCGGCGATGACTAAATCACAGGCTAAAGCCATACTGACGCCGGCACCGGCAGCTGCACCTTTACAAGAGGCTATTATTGGCTTCGGCATCCGGCGCATGGCATACATGATTGTATGAAGGTCATGGATACGCATGAGAAACTCTTTGCGTATCTCTTCAGATGATTTCACCTTTACGGTCTCCGCCATACCCTTAACATCACCGCCTGCCATAAAGTGATCTCCCGCACCTCTCAATACAACGCAGCGAACCGAATCATCTCTTTCAACATCATGAAGAACGCTAGATAAGGAGGATCTCATTTCCATGCTGAGCGCATTTCGAGACTCCGGTCGGTTCATCGTAAGTGTGGCAATACCTGCATCAATAGTGAGTTCTAAATCTGACATGAGTTCATCCTTAGGTTTGAGCTACTTATTAGCGTTTTTTTATGATGTTTTGCAAAAATGTATGCGGGAAAGTATACCTAGGCCCTCTTAAAAAATCTTCTTTGAAAAGGAGAGTTGGCAAATGCTAAAGTTTAGGTATAATACGCGCCCACTCGAGGTGAAAGCCTCAAATATGCGGATGTGGCGGAATTGGTAGACGCGCTAGATTTAGGTTCTAGTATCGAAAGGTGTGGGAGTTCAAGTCTCCCCATCCGCACCATATTAAGGCTTTTTCAAAGTCTAGTAACACCTTTAAACCCTAGTTAATCTATGTGTTTAGGCGCTATGGTGTCTACTGTTGTGATGCAGTATCCAGAGTTTAATGTAACGCTCTTTGTAGCACCTGCTCATCACGACGGGTGAATGTTACATCGCGAACTCCACCAAGCCGCTTACCAACACCGAGGTTAAGCAGACAAAACCCCGCGAAAAAGAACACAACTTAGCCGATGGCAATGGTGTCTGCCTGCGCGTGAAGCCGATTGGAACGAAGCTCTGGAGACTCAACTACTCTCGCCCCTTCACCTAGAAAAGAGCTAATGTAGGCTTAGGCGGCATCCTGACCTACCGCCTACCGCCTACCGCCTGCCGGTGCTAGGGTTAAAGGGCAAAAGTTTAAAGCGTTATTAGCGAAAGACATCGTCCCAAAGGAACATCGAATAGAACAGGTATCAGTCCGATAAACTAAGTATCAATTCAATGGAGTTTAGGCCTAATGAAATTTGAGAGAATTCTCAACATTGTAGCTGTACTGGGCGTTATTGCTTCACTGCTATTTGTGGGGCTTGAGCTAAGACAAAACCAAGTTATCGCAGTAGCTGGCCAGCAACAAGCACGAACTGAAGCGCGCTTAAATCAAATATTATCGACATATGATTTTAACCAAGAAGAAATTGGTGTTGAAAACATTCCTTGGGAAGACCAATCTGAAATTCAAAAATATATCCGCGAGCAGAGGCAATCTTATTATTGGATTGTAAACGAAAATAACTTTTATCAGTATCAAGCTGGCCTTTTAAGTGAAGAGCTTTGGGAGAGAGAAGCGCGGCATATCGCCACGCAATGGAACCATTGCCATCTGCGCCATGTCTTTGAAGGTCTGGAAATCATGAAATCATTCGAGATTTATGTCAGGAACCTTACTAGTAATTGTGGCGATAGTGCAGATGGAAATACGGGATTAATTCCTCGGTTCCAGTAAACGTAAAAGAAAAATAAAGTAGCAGCCGGGCCGTTAACCTAAGCACCTGTTTGGAGTTCCAATTTATGAAAAAAGTTCATATAGATTTATGAATTCAGCTTCTGGGTATGTTTGGCTTACCAGGTGGGCTAGTTTTTGTTGGATTAGAAATGAGGCAGTCTCAAACTATAGCTTTGGGCGCACAGCAACAAGCTAGAACTGAAATGCAAGGTGAGCTTTGGGGGGCGGCACTTGAGGGTGAAGTAGAGCTTCATGCCGCTATGACAATACCTTGGGCCGCACTTTCTGACTATCAAAAGAATCTTCGTGAACAGGTACAGCGATATTTTTGGATTATGTTAGAAAATAATCATTATCAGCATGAGTTGGGTTTGATAAACGCAGAACTCTGAAATCAGATACAGGGAAGAATTAGCGGGCGATGGTCGCAGTGTCACTTGCGACATATGGCTTTTGGGGAGACCGCGCTTAGTAGTTTTAGAGACTATTTAGATAATCTGCCAGACAATTGCGCAGACTAAGCTATGAAAAGCTTAGATTAGAGATATGGATTCTTGCTAATGCTTAGAAAAGCAGCGCAGAGTTATTAGTTAGCAAACAATTTTTTTATAAGTGCTACAGCTACTCGCTGATCTCTATAACGAGTGGTTTTGCCGAATAAACAATTAATCCAGTCTCAATTACTGTATACCCAAAGAAAATGTTTAGCGTGGCTGACGACACCCCTATAGGTCCAGCGACAAATTCGTCAAGCACCATGAGATCTTCTATCCCATTAAGCGGCTTCGGCTCAATAGAACCGACTAAAACCGGTTTACTCATATCCAACCCAACAAATTGACCTGCTGAGTTCACCTGAAAAGTGCCTAATGATCCTGCCTCTACTATTATGTGGGTAATTCCAGTTTTCCCAATATGCTCCGCTGCGACATTAATAGTCCCCTTTGCGTTAATAGCATCATTTGGTTTGAACTTCGTTTTAAACCCCAGCTCGATATCTTTTATAGCGCCGGCTAAAATTTTTGCTGAATAAGAATTTTTGTCGGATGCCACTGTCGGAAGAGCTGGGCGTACAGGTGAAAATTTTTCCATCTGATAGCGAACAACTTTCATTGCACCAACCGAATCAGCACCGCTTACAGAATCAGAGCGATCAACTCCACAGGCAATTCCCAATGTAACATAACCACAATCTGACCGACTAGGGTCCGAAAACCGGTTTATTCTGGTTGCGCTAAATTTGTCAAAATAGGCCATCATAGTAGCAAAGTTAAAGTCTTCGCCATGGCCTGTAGCCCATGCGAATGTTTCTTTGCTTTTGTCTTGTCTTCTGGAATGCGCCAAACTAAAAAGATGGCCAAGCTCATGCGGTAGAGTCGTCCTTTTCCAGGATTCATCGTTTATATATTGATGCACAAAGACAGTTCTATTGTGAGGCGCAATAAAACCTCTCAGATTGCCAGCGGATATCGCCGCGCCCGCAGTAGGGTCCCCACCAGCGGGGCCATCTAGTATCACCACTAAATCTGCCCCATGTAATGCTCGAATTTTCTCACTAACGCGCCATCGGTTTGTATTTCTACGCCCATACTCAGCAAGAACTGTCATAGTATCATTCCATTTTTGATCAGGGCTGCAATGAGAGGCATCGCAGTTATTTACATAGTCTAAGAGCTGGTAGTGGACAATATTAAATTTAACTCCTGTATTACTGCCGCTAAATATTTCATTAACGTAAGTAAATTCACTATTAATTTGCGTTTCAGGGTAGCTAGAAAATTCTGTATTGAAATTAGAGGTGTAGAGTACCGCCACATCAATTACTACATCTTCTTCACGAGTAGAGTTGCTGTCACTCGGATCTGTTTTAAGTAATTTTTCATTAAAATCAGTGACACCATCCGAGTCAGCATCGTTAAGAAAATCTTTCACATAAACGGGGCTGCTTTCACCTTCGTTGTACCTTCCTATAGCAACCTGAAACTCTCCATCTATTTCGTAATACAGCATAGCCGTTAGAAATCCTAGTTCACCAATATAGGCTGAGTCTCGGCCGCGGCTCTTCATTATAAATTCAACCGAACTATTAGCTTCAAGAAAGTCTATCTGACAGGTAATAGTATATGGAAGTTTATAAGGCTCTGAACTAGAATCCCGGCAATTTTGGGGATAATCCAGCATTATCGAAGTGTCTGGAAATTCTAAGTCTTCTCCCCATTTTCCGCCAATGTCTAGGTCGAGCGAAGTCCAGTCTTGGTCAAAAGTATTTTTTACAGTAATGGTCCACACGGTCACATCTCCTGGAAAAATAAATTTTCCGTCTGAATTTTTTGCAGACAAGGAAACAGTGGGCGCTGGTTTTTCAAGCGAAAAGATTTTAGGCCGGATTGGCGCGGGGATGTGCTCGACGACATCGGCGCCCTTTCTGGAATCTGACTGTAATGGGTTTTCTAGGAAAATCCAACCTACGTAGGACTCAAAATCGGTTTGTTTTTTTGCAATCACTTTGTATGAGTTTTCTGGAGTTGTCACTGATGCCAAAAAATAATTATGACCAGCTGTCACAGAGATTGTTTGGAGCCCTTGGTTTGAATAGCTTTCTCCGTGCCAACCTTTTTCTCCATTCGGAAAGCTCAAAATATCTGCAATAGAAAAATTAATTGAGACATCTCTGCTTGTTCTGATTTCAATTACATCCTTAGGTCGGAGTGAATTTAAATAAGCTAAGGGGACTTCAATTGGTAGCGACGCATAAACATTATCTGGAGCCTCTATAGATATTAGTGCCTCTAAGTAATCCGTTTCATTAATAATTTTCCAAACCGGATCCGCCAGCGTGTATTTTGAAAGTAGCATTAGTCCAACAAGGGCTATGAATTGGGTTGATTTGATCATATCTGATTGATGCCTCATTTTAATATTATCCCAACATGCTTACTCATCGGTTTTTGGGGGCCCCATTCGCTCAGGGTAGTATCCAAAGACTATGAATGAAGCATAAATTTGAAGACGGGACTACTATTCGGGTATTCGACATAATATATACTTATAGTGCACCCACAATAGTATGTATACGGGTGTGACGGAACCATTCTGACTTGTCGGGGTGCCCCCCAGGGTGGGATGCTGGCTGGGCGCGCAAGGGCTTGGTGACTTTGGCCTAATGTGACACCAAAAAAGTAATGCTGCCCCTATTTTATTTGCAATAAATACATATAAAACAATGGGTTGATATATTTATTTAAGTCTCCCCGTCCGCACCATTTAAGTATTTAAAATTCGCATTGCTTTACGATAAGGCTCCAACACAAGAGTGTCGTCACCGTAAAGGCAAAAGTCGCTTTAACCACGCTCCAGCTCCATCCTTTATTTTAGTTCGCGGCAACTCGGGTTAAATCAGTTTTGTTTACTAGCAAAGTTTGGTTTGCGGTTGCGGGTTGTGATGAATTTTAATCAAGTCTGTAGCCTACTTTGTGGTCAGGTATCCGAGGCCTGACATGAGTTATGCCCCTAATGTGCTTGAGGGTATACTCTTAAAAGAACTCCTATTTCAGGTTTGCTAAGTTTTGGCCTACTAAATTTAAAGGAACGTTATCATGATCGAATATCACAATCCTGCAGGGCACGTAGCTGTGGAGCTAGAGCCGTACACATTGTCTGCTAGCTTCACGGGGGGCAAGGAAATCAGCATTGGTTTTTTGGCAAACGGTTTTCCTGATTCAGAAAACTTTTTGAATGAAGTCCAAAAAGCCATGCAAGCACTTGAGCCTGGGATCGAAGTGCATAGCTACAATAAAGGCAATGCATCCATGCCTGCCAATGAAGAAATGATTTCTAAGATTAAACGTGAGTGTCAGGCGGTTGTAGCTGCCTATGGGCATTGAGGTTCCTGCACTACCGGCACCGTGCGTGACGGCGTGAACTTTGCAAGAATTGGTATTCCTGCAGTGGCTTTAGTCACTGATGAATTTTGGCCTCAGGGGGATTTTGTTGCCCAGTCTCTCGGAATGCCTGATGTGCCTCGAGTTCAACTACCTCATCCTATAGCGGGTACTGGTACCAAGAACATGAAAGCAATCGCGGCTGACTGCGCTCCTGCCATCATCAAAGCACTTGAGGCAGACCATGACTGATCTGTTTAGCGCGGTAGATGAAGCAGCGGCACTAGAAGACTTGCACAATCGTAATATGACTGATGGGTTGCCGGTGATTATTCCAACGCCAGCAAGAGTCAGTAAAATGGTGTTGGCGTCTGGACAAGATGCCGACATGGTGCTGGGAGCGATGGGCCCCGCCAACGGCATGGCAACTCTCGAGAAAGTAGCAGTTGCCGCTGTTATGGCGGGCTGTCTGCCAGACTATATGCCTTTGGTTTTAGGAGCGGTTAAAGCTGTAATCGATCCTCGTTTCGACCTCACTGAGATGCAGGCGACCACCCACTGTACGGCACCCCTTATTATTGTGAATGGTCCAGCACGACACACATGCGGTCCTGTTAGCAGTAGCTACGGCGCACTTGGGCCTGGTCACCGAGCTAACGCGTCTATCGGCCGCGCATTGCGATTAGCGATGATAAACATTGGGGGTGGTAGACCCGGTACCTCCGATATGGCGCTATTGGGCCACCCTGGCAAATTTAGTTACTGTTTGGCAGAGAATGAAGAGGTATCTCCATTTCCTCCTATGCATGTGGACCTTGGTTTTGATTCGCAAGACAGCGTGGTTACTGTCATAGGAGCGGAGGCGCCGCACTCAGTTTTATTCAGCGGTGATGGTGACGACCCGAACCAATATGAGCTGCTTTTAGAAATACTGGCAATTGGGTTGGCGAATGCTGGCACTAATAACGCGATTTTAACCGGCGGCATGGCGACCATAGTGCTAAACCCGGAGCACGCCAGTGTTCTTCACAAAGCAGGCTTAAGTCGCCAAGATATTGCTTCTGAAATCTATCAGCGTTGCGAAATGGACGGAGCCGAAGCAAATCGACTTTGTGCAGGTTTTGCTCGAAAAACTCTAAAACCAAGGCAAGCGTTCACAGGCCCGGATCAGCTATTGATACTGATGTCCGGCGGCAGCGGCCTGTACTCAATGGTGATGCCTAGTTGGAGCGCTGGCGCCAACAAAAATTCTGCGGTCAGTGTAAAAGTGGAGGCTGATTTCTATTGTGAAGTTCCAAGCTTTGTCGGTGCTTAGTGTTGGGCCTTGCGTACGCGAATTCATGTGCAAGTGATTTGAAGAATTCGAACCCGGCAGTACCGAAAGGTCACTTTTCAGTTTTGAGATTGTTTCTGGAATAGTGTTGAAACGGGCACACACGCTTTGTCGGGCAACTTTTTCGTTCCCGGCAGCGTATATGTTGCAACCAGAATTGGTATGATACCCGCGTTGCATGTTCTTTTGCTATTTGACTAAGGGCTAGCCTTGCCGCCTTCTTATTGATAAAAATAGAGCAAGCTATGATCAAAAAGGCTGTCTGCCTAATCTAATTAGAGCGAAAATTTGGCGAGGTATTTCAATGAAAGATCTATTTAAATCAAAACTTAAAAAATCAGCTATTGAGACCAAGTCAGAAAATTTGCCGACTTCAAGTCAGGGCGACGTGAATTCATTTTTGGCTAAGGTGGCGTCTTTGCCTAAGACAACGGGCGATGCCCGCTTGATTTTCGCGCTTGATGCAACGGCAAGCCGGCAGGCGACATGGAACTCGGCCAGCGTACTGCAGCGAGACATGTTTTCATCGGCGCAAAGCCTAGGCGGATTGCAGGTGCAGCTTTGCTATTTTCGAGGGTTTTCCGAGTTTTATAAAAGTAATTGGAACCTGAATGCTGATGACCTCCTGCATAAGATGTCGGGTTTGAGGTGCGAGGCCGGGACTACTAAAATAGAAACGCTGCTGCGCCATGCCTTGGCAGAGAATCGAAACAGGAAAATCAAATGCGTCACTTTTATTGGCGATGCGATGGAGGAAAGCCTCGATCAGTTAGCACAACTCGCAGGTGAGTTAGGCATGCTTAATGTGCCGCTGTTTATGTTTCAAGAACGTGGTGATCCAACGGCCAAGCAGGCTTTTCTTGAACTCAGCCGACTTTCTGGTGGCGCCTATTCCCAGTTTGATAGCGCCAGTGCCGATCAGCTAAAAGACTTGCTTAAAGCGGTCGCTATTTACGCAGCTGGAGGCTTAAAAGCTTTGCAAAACTTTAGCAAGAACTCCCCTGAATCGGTTAAGCTGTTAACCCGGCAAATGAAGTCTTAACACCTAGCAAAAGCCCTTCTTTATGATTTTTAGATTAATACTGCTTATCGGCTTGCCTATCGCGGCCTACTATTTTGTCAAGTCTTCATCGAAGCGATTCAAGTTGTCGGCCCGTCAAACTCGATACCTGTTTTTCTTCGTCGTGGCCTTATTAGTTATTGGTGTTCTTATTGTTCTTGGTCGCCTGCCAGTGCAATTCATTTTGGCACCAGTTGGCGTTGCTGCTACCTATTTGCTTCGCATGCTACCGATGTTGCTGCGTTTGCTGCCAATGTGGCAGATGTTTAAGAGTCGCGTCAGTAGCTCTGCCACAAAATCCGCTGAATCTGTTTCTAAAATAAAGACCCACTATTTGGCAATGACTCTAGATCACGATAGCGGCGCGATGGACGGTGAGGTAGTTGAAGGTAAGTTTGCCGGTTCTCAGCTTTCAGCCTTGGCTTTAGCTCAACTCATTGAGTTAGCGGCTGAGTTGGCAATCGATTTGGATTCGGCTCAGGTATTTGAGGCTTACATGGACCGCAGCCATCCCGATTGGCGAGAGGGGGGCTATCAGTCCTCAGCTCAGGCTAGCTTGCAGGACAGCGCTGAGATGACAGCAGAGCTGGCCTATGAAATCCTGGGGCTACAATCGAATGTCAGCAAAGATGAAATTACTCATGCTCATCGCAGCCTGATGCAAAAGATGCACCCAGATCGTGGTGGCTCGGACTACCTAGCAAAAAAAATCAACCTTGCTAAAGATTTCCTATTAGCGCAAGAATAACTTTGCTGATCGGCGCCAGAATCTAGTCAGCCCTAATATCAGTGCTAAAATCAATAAACCAAGTGAAAGGCCTAAAGCCAATCTGAAGGAATCGCAGTATGACTCTTATCCGAACCAAAGATGTAATTCAGAGCGTTGCCGACGCGCTGCAATACATTTCCTACTATCATCCGCTGGATTTCATCAAGGCTGTTCACGAGGCCTATGAAAGGGAAGAGTCTGAGGCGGCCAAAGATGCGATGGCTCAGATACTTATTAATTCGCGACTTTGTGCTGAAGGCAAACGCCCTATTTGCCAGGATACGGGTATTGTTACGGTATTTTTAAAGATTGGCATGGATGTTCAATGGGAAGGGGATATGACCGTCTCCGATATGGTTAACGCAGGGGTGCGCCAAGCTTATCTGTTGCCTGATAATGTGCTCAGAGCTTCTATTTTATCTGACCCGGCAGGTACTAGAAAGAACACTAAAGACAACACGCCCGCTGTCATTCATATGGAGCTGGTTAAAGGCGGTGAGCTAGAAGTCAAGGTCGCGGCCAAAGGCGGTGGTTCGGAGAATAAAGCCAAAATGGCCATGCTTAACCCTAGCGATAGCATTGTGGATTGGGTAGAGAAAACTTTACCGACCATGGGCGCAGGCTGGTGCCCGCCTGGTATGTTAGGGATTGGAATTGGCGGCACGGCAGAAAAAGCGGCAGTGCTGGCAAAAGAATCATTGATGGACCCTATTGATATTCACGAGCTGCGAGCTAGAGGGCCTTCTAATCGGGTTGAAGCATTGCGCCTCGAAATTATGGATAGAGCAAATTCGCTAGGTATTGGGGCGCAGGGCCTCGGTGGATTAACCACAGTACTCGATGTGAAAATCATGGATTATCCGACTCATGCGGCTTCCTTGCCGGTTGTGATGATTCCTAACTGCGCAGCGACAAGGCATGCTCATTTTACGCTCGACGGCAGCGGTGCAGTGGAACTAACACCGCCTAGCTTAGATGAGTGGCCACAGATCACTTGGGATGTGGGTCCCAGGGCAAGAAAAATACACTTAGACACGTTAACAGCAGATGACATCGCGAAGTGGCAGCCAGGGGAAACTCTATTGCTATCAGGAACTATGCTGACCGGGAGAGACGCAGCTCACAAGCGGTTGTTGGGAATGTTGGAGGCTGGCGAAGGGCTTCCTGAAGGCGTAGATTTTACTAATAAGTTTATCTACTACGTAGGCCCAGTAGATGCTGTGCGAGATGAAGTGATTGGTCCTGCTGGCCCAACCACTGCTACGCGTATGGATAAATTCACAGAAGGCCTGCTGGCAAAAACCGGCTTAATCGGAATGATAGGCAAAGCTGAACGTGGCCAAGTTGGAATTGATGCGATTAAGAAACACAAAGCCGTGTATCTGATGGCTGTTGGCGGTGCTGCTTATTTGGTGTCCAAAGCTATTAAAAAGTCTCGTGTCGTGGCTTTTGAAGACCTCGGTATGGAGGCGATTCACGAGTTTGAAGTGGATGAAATGCCGGTCACCGTGGCCGTTGATGTGAACGGTACCTCGGTGCATCGCACGGGCCCAGCAATTTGGAAGAAGCACATTGCTGAAGAGCATGTTATCGAAGTTAAGTAGATGTATCTTGAAAGCAGCTCCCAAATAAAGGCTGATTTTATAGCGGCGTGCTAACTTAAATCGTTAATCACACATGTCGGAATAGGGATTTTCGACCGTCAGAGACACCGGTGTATTAATGCCATCTACAGTCAATGTTTGTTCGCCGTTGGTAAGATTTTTGCCGGCTAAAACATTATTGTCGAATTTATAGATAATTTGATTTACGCCGTTCATAGCTTTAGATTCTGACAATTCGGCATTGGCTTTAAGGTCTTCATTACGTTTCGAACAAACTTTCATTGCTTTTTTTCCATGACGCCTGCTTAGCATCTCAGTCACGATGTGGGGCGCGAGAATTGAAGCACTGGCATTGTTGCCGCCAAATCCTTTCGAATTAATAATGGTGGCGGCCATCGCTTTGTTGCCTAGCTCAAGATGCTCTAGTTTGAAATCAATGGCAGAATTTGCAACGTCATCTGCTATTTCGTCAATAGACAGTATGCCTGGCAAAATGCCTTCATTCCAAAATCCTAAGGTCGCCATAATTTGATCTCCCGCAGAAGAGGCAAGGCAGTGACCTAAAAATGATTTGACGGCAACAATTGGCCAGTCAGATATGCCAAATGTTTTGGCGGTATTATTAAGGACTTTAGATTCGGTTTGCCGGTTTTGTGGCGTTCCAGTGCCATGGGACTGAACGTAGCTTCGATGCTTAAGTCCCTCTGATCCGATTATGTTTTGGGTGGCGGCGGCTGCTTTTGCCATGGAAAGGTAGTTTCCAAGGCCAGGGCTTGCGATGGACTTTTTAAAACCGTCTGCGTTGATGAAGACATCGTTAGCCGCGCCGTAAATAGTTGCCCCAAGTTCAACGGCCAACTCGTCATAAAATAACACAATAACTTAAGCGGATTCTGCCAGCGTGAATCCAACATTGTCCCTGAACGGGCGGCAGGCGCGCCTTAAATCGATCGCTTGGTCACTGCTAAGTTTATCCAATCTGCGCAAGGATTCATCGTCAGCCAGCGCCCCCATTGTTGCAAAGCCTTCAAACACCTCTGATGTCAGCGGTGCCTCGCTTGTGCCGACTACTACAACGCTAGAGGATCCTGATTAAATGTCTTTGATGCCCCATCGAAGGTTATATAAAAAGGTAGCGCAGGCTGCGACGCTGGTGCCGGTAGTGCCCAAGTTTCCGAGTAGATAGGCATTGATAAAATCAGCGGGCATTTCTGCATAGCCCAATGCGATCTGTTTCGAAGAGACTTTTTTGCCAAGCTGTCTAGCCTGAAGCAATCCGCCATTACCGTGGTAGTCCAGTTGCCCTAATCCGCTGCCGGCATAAACACTTATTTGATCTGGAGCGACTCGCTGCCTCACCGTGTCCCAATCGATACCGACAGAGTTCAATGCATCGCAGGCGGCAAATACGCTGAGCTGAAGCCCGCGTGGGTGATTTCGTGAAGCAGATAGTTCGCCAGGGATGAATCCGCTTGGCAATTGTCCTGCGCTATTAATTTGGCTCTTACGGTATTCCGGTCGCATGACTTCTAGGTAGCCTGCGATCGTCACCACGCTGAATTTTTCATCGTGTTTAACTACTGACCAGTTGCTAGGCACAGGGGAGCTTATATTTTTCGTTTTGATGCGAAAGCTCAATGGGCGATCATCTGCCGCAGAGAGATTGGCCTGAGACTGGTGATAGATTCTGTCAGGGTCGAACAGATTGCCCTCTAATTCGCGGATCAGCGTATTGCCTAAGAGTTCTTCTGAAGGAGCAGTTAGGTAAGAATCTGGATCGACTACATGGCCGTGTTCATTCGCCCAGCCAGAGGCTGACGGTTTTAATTTGCCGGTGAGTGCCGCAATACTGGCTA
>CAJWGN010000093.1 GCA_913031035.1 uncultured Gammaproteobacteria bacterium | reverse complement strand
GGTGCAGCAACAGCCGCCGGCGCTGCCGGTGGGTGATACGCTACAGGGGCTGGAGCCGAGGTGGAAATGCGGCTGATTCGCACAGATTCTTCACCTTCTTTTATTTCTATTTCAGCAATATCCGACTCTTCCAGAAGCTCGATGAGTTTTTTTACTTTTCTGATATCCATGATAGGTTCCCAAACACTAATTTAGTTTGCTAGTTTTTTTGCTGCAGCCTGAAGGGCTAGTTCATATCCTTGAGCACCAAGGCCGATGACGCAGCCTTCTGCTATGTCAGAGAAATAAGAGTGGTGCCGGAAAGGTTCACGTTTAAAAAGATTTGAAAGGTGCACTTCAATAAATGGGGTTTCTGATGCAAGGATGGCATCCCTAATGGCAATGCTGGTGTGAGTGAAACCACCAAAATTTACTAGCATGAAAGATGTTCCATCGGTGCGGGCCTGCTGCAGTCGATCGATTAGGTCACCTTCCGAATTGCTTTGAATATGATCAAAGTCAAAGCCGAGGTCGCTGCACTGGGCACTCAATCGTTGATTGATGTCATCAAGATTGTCGTAGCCATAGATATTTGGCTCCCTTTGCCCTAAAAGGTTCAAGTTTGGGCCATTCAGTACGAGTATTGAGGTCATCTTCGCCTATCTTGCTAAAAATCGTAAAATTGATTTTGGTATGATTTGAAAATCAGCTTTTTGGTCTTTAACCAACGTTGGCAGCATATTCTCAGAATTTGGCCGAGATATCACTAACTTTGTGACACACTAGCAATAATTGCCGTTATAACTCGAAGGGTATCTCTTGAGGAGGGTAGCAGAACCCCCATTCAGCGCAGCCTTGGAACTCGACAACTAAAATCGCGTCGGCGCTGGGTTTCTCGGGGAGGATTAAATCGATGGCAAGTTTTGAATAGTAAACCTCAACCTCACCAAAGAACTGGTCAGTCTTGTGGATGCCTTCGGGAATCTCGAATGCTACCGGCAAGATTTTTAAGGCTGGGAGCTGTCGCAGGGAAAATTTAAATCGATGTTTGTAGAGATAATGTTCCTCAGCGGCTTCCCAAACTATTCTATAAGTTCCTGGCTCACCTTCGCTGACATAGAAAGGAAACGCCTGCTCCAACGGCAGAGGGCGCCTTTGGCTTCGGCTTGAGTCGGTGAAGCTGCCCAGGCTGGGCCCGTCTAGCTGAGCGACAAGAATTTGCGGCAGTACTGCTAAGCCACACGCAAAAAGAATTTTTGCGCGATGCATCAAATTTAAAAGCAATCCTGTTGGCATGGCTAACAACTTTACGTTCAGTCGCCTCGGTTATGGCAGTAACTAGACCTTGTTATAACTGGCTGCCAAAGTACAATTTTATTTTTGCTACTTTGATTAATTGTTATACCTGTCAAAAATTAAACATGCATTGGTGCCGCCAAAGCCGAAGCTATTGGACATGATTCGATTTAGGCGAAGGTTATCTTGACGAGCAAGTGCGATTGGGAGGCCGGTAGCTTCCTCATCCAAATTTTCGATATTCGCTGAGGCGGCAATGAAATCGTTTTCCATCATCAGAAGGCTGTAGATAGCTTCTTGTGCGCCGGCAGCTCCTAGAGAATGTCCGCTTAGGGATTTGGTGGAGTTCAAGGCCGGAATATTGTCGCCAAAAACTTCTTTTATAGCGCGAAGCTCTGAAACATCTCCAGCCGGTGTGCTAGTGCCGTGAGTGTTTATGTAATCTATTGGACCTTTTAGATCGGCTTTCGCCATCACCATTGCCCGCGCTCCACCTTCGCCTGACGGTGCAACCATGTCGTAGCCATCAGACGTAGCCGCGTAGCCAGTCAGTTCAGCAAGAATATTCGCGCCTCTCGCGAGGGCATGGTCGAGTGCTTCAACCACCAATACTGCGCCGCCGCCAGCGATTACAAATCCATCTCTGTTGGCATCAAAAGCGCGAGAAGCTTTTTCTGGCGTGTCGTTATATTTTGTGGAAAGTGCTCCCATTGCATCGAACATATGAGACATAGTCCAGTGTTCGGATTCTCCACCGCCAGCAAAGACTACGTCTTGCTTGTTGAGCTGAATGAGTTCGGCTGCGTGACCTATGCAGTGAGCACTCGTCGCGCAAGCAGAAGAAATAGAATAATTAACGCCTTTGATTTTAAAAGGAGTTGCGAGGCAGGCGGATACGCTGCTGCTCATAGTGCGAGGAATACGATAAGGCCCGACACGGCGCACCCCTCTTTCACGCACTATATCTGTGGACTCAAGTTGATCTTGCGGCGAGCCTCCGCCGGAACCCACTACAAGTCCGGTCCGAACATTGGACACTTGATCATCGGTTAAGCCAGAATCAATTACAGCCTGTTGCATCGCTATGTAGCTATATTCTGCAGCTGCTCCCATAAAACGCTTTAGTTTGCGGTCTATCAGATCGGTGGTGTCTAATTGTACCGATCCGCTGATCTGGCTTTTCATGCCCATTTCTTTGTAGGACGCATTATGGCGAATACCACTTTTACCCTGTTGAAGTGAATCCAACACAGCGTGCTTGTCATTGCCCAAGCAAGACACGATCCCCATTCCTGTAATGACTACACGACGCATATTAACCTCGACAAAATATTGCTGCTAAAAAGAAGTTTCTGGAGTGAACAAGCCAACTTTCAAGGCTTTGGTGGTGTAGATCACCTTGCCATCGACAGCGACTGTGCCGTCAGCTATGCCCAATACTAATGTGCGATCAATAACGCGCTTGACAGAAAGCTCATAGGTGACAAGCTTGGCATCTGGTAATATTTCCCCAGTAAATTTTACTTCGCCAGCACCTAGCGCGCGTCCTTTGCCTGGGTGGCCGCTCCAGCCTAGAAAGAATCCAACTAGCTGCCATAATGCATCCAAACCCAAACAGCCCGGCATAACCGGGTCTCCCGGGAAATGGCAATCAAAGAACCAGAGGTCAGGGCGAATATCTAATTCAGCGATTATTTTCCCTTTTCCAAATTCGCCGCCATCGCTAGTAATGCTAGTGATGCGATCGAGCATTAACATGTTGTTAACGGGTAGTTTGGCATTGCCCGGCCCAAATAATTGCCCATGTCCGCACTCTACCAATCCTTCCATGTCGTAGGAGCTTTGCGGAACAAAGCTCTCATTCTTGTTTTTCATAGATTCTTTGCTCTCGGGAGCTCCCTGGTAACGAACGAGCGAGTTTAGCGTGGGGAGATTAAATAATCGACCGTAATTTGGCAAAGCTAAGCCAATGTTGGTCCAGTTAGTGAGCCTGTCTTACTTATTTTAGGGTGGATTTGCTAGTATTCACGGCTATTTCTTAAGGTGAATTTTTATGTTGCTGCCAGTCGTGTTGGCGGGAGGCGTTGGGTCACGATTGTGGCCTGTTTCTCGAGCTTTAGCCCCGAAGCAGTTTGCTCGATTTCCGGGTCGGGCTAACACCTTTTTCCAAGAAACAGTGCTGCGTTTGGGCTGCGTTGCTGGCGCCGAGAATCCTTTAGTGGTCTGCAATGAGGGGCATGGGTTTCTTGTAGCAGAGCAGCTGCGTGAGCTTGGAATAGGTCAGCCTGGCAAAGGTGGGGCATCGATTCTGCTTGAGCCAGTTTCTCGGAACACTGCGGCGGCTGCCGCTCTTGCAGCATTTCATGGAATCTCAGCAAACCAAGATCCTGTTCTTTTAGTGTTGCCTAGCGACCATATTATTAGTAACTCACAGGCATTGCTGGAGGCTATCGAGGTAGGAAATAAGCTGGCTGAAGAGGGCCATTTAGTAACTTTTGGTGTGACGCCGGATTCCCCTGAAACTGGGTACGGCTATATAGAACGAGGTGAGCCTTTATTGCAGGAAGGCACATGGGCGGTAAAGAAATTCACAGAGAAACCTGATCGACAGTTAGCCGAGCAGTTCATAGCGAGCAACAGCCATTCTTGGAATAGTGGCATGTTCATGTTTCGGGCTTCGGTTTATCTCAATCAACTTAATCTATTGGCGCCGGATATTTATATGGGCTGCAAGCATTCTTATGAGTCCGCCAATTTAAATTCTGATTTTATCTCAATACCGCTAGAGCTATTTTCAAAGTGCAGGGCTAAGTCTATTGATTTTGCTGTTATGGAAAAGACGGAAAAAGCCGCCGTTATTTCCTTGGATGCGGGCTGGAATGATATCGGTTCGTGGGACGCGGTGTGGCAACTGGAAAGCAAAGACGGTGACGGTAACAGCATTAAGGGCGACGTCATCACCTCCAATGTGCAAGGTTGCCTGATTCATTCAAAATCTAGATTGATTGCAGCAGTTGGGCTAAGTGATGTGGTTATTGTCGAAACTGCAGATGCGGTTTTAGTTGCAAGCCGCGAGCAAGCACAATTAGTTAAGGAGCTTGTCTCTCAAATTGAATTTGCTAACAAGGATGAAAGCCAAAATCATATCAAAGTGGATTGTCCATGGGGAGTTAGTGAATTGCTTTGCAGGCGTCCTAACCATCAAATAACGCAGCTTTTTGTGTCGCCCGGAGCCTGCGTTCCGTCAACATCTCAGTGTCATGTAGCTGAACAGCTTTTCGTGGTAAAAGGTAGAGTAGAGATTTCTATTGGAGATGATATTTATTCAGTTGGCGCTGGTGATTCCACTTTCGTTCCGGCTGATGCCAGCTATGCATTGATTAATAAAAGTGACTGCGCTGCGGAGCTGATTAAAGTGCAGCTGGGGGTAAATATCTGTGAACAGGAATCGACGTGATATTTTGAGCGGCGAGCATGCGAAAACTTTAAACTGATTAAGAGGCTGTAGATGACAAGGTTTAAGAGGGCCTTTTCTCGGCGGCCGGTTATGACACCCGGGTTTTAGCTGCGACTAAGGCGATGCCAAAAGAGATGTTGCCAACTGTCACTAAACCACTAATCCAATACGCTGTAGACGAAGCGATGGAAGCTGGCATCACCGGTATGTCAGTAGTTACCGGTCGAGGCAAGCGCGCTACCGAAGATCATTTTGACATCAGTTATGAACTAGAGCATTAAATATCCGGCTCAGATAAAGAAAATTTACTCAGTGAAACACGGCAAATAATGGAGCAGCGTACTTTTTCCTATACCAGGCAAGCGGAAATGAAAGGCCTTAGACGTGCGATTTTAATAGGGGCGACTCTCATCGGCAATGAACCACTGGCTATTATTTTGGCAGATGACTATTGTGTTTCCGCCAACGACTCTGTGCTTAGTCAAAGGGTTAAGTTGTATGAAATCCATCAGTGCAGCATCGTGGCCATTGAAGAGGTTCCTGAAGGTGAAACCTATCGCTATGGTCTGATTGATGGGGTAATCGAGGAAGAAGGGATTTACAGAATCAGTAATATGGTGGAAAAGCCAGTCCCAGAAGATGCGCCAAGTAATCTGGCGATAATTAGACGCTATATTATTACACCAGATATTTTTGACACTATCAGGAATACGCCGCCGAGCAAAAATGGAGAAATTCAGATTGCCGACGTTCAGCTCAAGCTGGCGAAGCAAGGAAAAGTGCTTGGCTATAAATTTAAAGGTAAGCGCTTTGACTGTGGCAGTATAGATGGTTATATCAATGCCACCAACATCACGTATGCCTTAGAAAAAACTAAAGAAGCTGCATTATGAAAAATCAAATTACCTGCTTTAAAGCCTACGATATTCGCGGCCGGGTGCCTGATCAATTAAACGAAGATATTGCCTATCGAATTGGCAGAGCTTTTGTCGAATTCCTAAGCCCAAAAACAGTGGTGGTTGGTTTCGATATTCGACTTACCAGTAAAAGTCTTTGCGGCGAATTGATTCGCGGGTTGACTGACTCCGGTGCCAATGTGATTAACATTGGTGAATGCGGAACAGAGGAGGTTTACTTTGCCACCTCTCATCTTAAAGCAGATGGCGGCATAGTGGTAACGGCGAGTCATAACCCGAAAGACTATAACGGAATGAAACTGGTCAGAGAAAATTCCAAACCAATTAGTGGTGATACAGGGCTAAATGATATTAAGGTTTTGGCAGAAAAAAATGACTTTGCAGATCCTGTAAGTAAAGGTCAGCTTACCCTGCAAGACACAAAGCAGGCCTATATTGATCATCTTCTTAGCTATGTTCAAACAACCGCGCTTAAACCGCTGAAAATAGTCTGCACCGCTGGCAATGGCGGTGCGGGGCCAACCGTTGATCTTTTAGAGATTCATCTGCCGTTTGAATTTATAAAAGTACATCATGAGGCCAATGGCCATTTTCCCAACGGCGTACCAAATCCGCTTTTGGAAGAGAACCGTCAACCTACTATCGATGCGATCATTGAGCATGGTGCAGACTTAGGCATCGCTTGGGACGGCGACTTTGACCGTTGCTTCTTCTTCGACGGGCAAGGGCGGTTTATCGAAGGCTATTATATTGTTGGATTGCTGGCGCAAGCTTTCTTAGAGAAAAACCCTAACGCTAAAGTAATTCATGATCCCCGGTTGACCTGGAATACTATAGAGATTGCAGAGGCATTTGGTGGCAAGGCTGTTCAATGCAAAACCGGGCATGCGTTTATCAAGGAAAGGATGCGCTTAGAGGATGCTGTCTATGGGGGCGAGATGAGTGCTCATCACTATTTTAAAGATTTTTCTTACTGCGACAGTGGCATGATCCCTTGGTTATTGGTTGCCGGGCTGATGTCGGCAAAGAACAGCACGCTCGCTGAGCTGGTTAACGAGCGCATGGAGGCGTTTCCAGCAAGCGGTGAAATCAATAAAACAATCGCCGAGCCTGCCGCGTTGATTGATTCTATCCAAAAGCAGTACCAAGACAAGGCTGTTGCAATCGACCACACCGATGGTTTGTCGATGGAGTTTGATAGCTGGCGTTTCAATATCCGCATGTCTAACACCGAGCCGGTGGTGAGGCTCAATGTAGAGTCCAGGGCCAATGAGGCGCTGATGAAAGAGAAAACCAAAGAACTACTCGCTATCATTCAAAGCTGATTTTACAGTCATCCGGACATAATCTTCACGAGAAATACTATGGAAGAGCCTCAGTCCGCTATCCTCAAATTTCTTCGCTTGGAATCTTTTGGTGGACTCCTTTTAATGGCGTCTGCCTGCCTGGCTATGATCTTGGCTAACTCGCCATTGGACAGCCTCTATCAAAGTTTTTTGGCTATTCCGGTAGAAACGCGTTTTGGTTCGCTGCAAATAGCTAAGCCGTTACTGCTTTGGATAAACGACGGCCTGATGGCTGTATTTTTTTTCCTGGTTGGTTTGGAATTAAAGCGAGAGTTGGTTGAGGGTGAGTTATCGGACCCTCGCAACATTATCCTGCCAGGCGTCGGAGCTATTGGTGGGATGGCAATACCCGCGCTCATATACGTGTATTCTAATTATAATGATCCTGTTGCAGTTCAGGGCTGGGCCATCCATGCTGCTACGGACATTGCTTTTGCGCTGGGTGTTTTGACCTTGTTAGGCTCCTCTGTGCCCACCTCAATTAAAATCTTTTTGACCTCTTTAGCCATTTTTGATGATGTTGGCGCGATCGTCATTATTGCCATTTTTTATACCGATTCCATTTCGGTTATTGGGCTGGCTGTGGTTGTTGCCCGCTTGCCGATTCTTTACATGCTCAATAGAAGTAACGTTATCGAATACAGTCCTTACATGGTTATTGGTATCATCATGTGGATTGCCATGCTTAAGTCTGGAGTGCATGCAACGCTTGCTGGTGTGCTCGTTGCGATGTTTATCCCGATGAGATCGAAGGCAGATCCAAGTTTTCCCCCTTGCAGAATCTTGAACACGACCTGCACTGTGTCGTCACCTATTTTGTGTTGCCAGTTTTTGCCTTCGCAAATGCAGGTATAAACTTGAGGGGATTGAACTCCGAGCAACTCTTGCATAGTGCGCCAGTTGGAATTGCCTTGGGCTTGGTCGTAGGCAAGCAGCTGGGAATTTTTAGCTTGTGCTTTCTTGCTGTTAAATCAGGAATAACCAGTCTTCCCAAAGGAATGACATTCCCTAGGCTCTATGGAACGGCTGCTCTTTGCGGCATTGGTTTTACCATGAGTTTATTTATTGGCGGATTAGCGTTTAGCGGCGCCGCACCGGATTTTGATGAAAGGATTGGTATTATCTCCGGATCAATACTATCGGGGGTTATCGGATATATTGTTTTGCGCCGAAGCCTGGCCAGTGAGTCCGGGACTGAGTAATAGTCCAAGGCCCGAGTTATTCGCCGTTTTTTAATTCATTAGGTGTTGTTGCATACTCAAGCTAAGACTCAGGTGCGAATTTTGCGATAAAGACTTGCCGGCTAACAGCCCTGATGCCCGTATCTGCTCTTACGTGCTCACCTTTTATGATGACTGTGATGAATTCGTGCTACACAGTGATTGCCCCAACTGCGGGGGTAGATTCTGCAAGCGTCCGGTGCGGCCAAAAAAGGCACGCAGAACAGGTGTTAGTTTAGAATTCCAAATGGCATCCATCAAGCGAGTCGTCACCAGAACTACACAAGATGAAATCGCAAACTTTGCAGGCAGCTACAAGTCCATAGAGTCTGCCGGTAGACAATTGAAGAATCGATAGCGAGTGAAGTGATAAAATGCACAGTACAAAAAACTACAAGTTGCTTGAAGAGGTGGCCTCTGTCGAAGACTTTATGCATTTGCGCGAGGTGGCTGGTCTATCGCCGCGACCTTTATTTGCCGCGGCAAGTGCCTTGCAAAATAGCCTTTATGCAGTTCAGGTGAGACATGAATCCACTGTTGTTGGCATGGGCCGCATTGTAGGAGATGGCGGGCTCAATTTTGACGTGGTGGATATTGCGGTAGCCCCCGAGCATCAAGGTTTTGGTTTGGGTCGAATGATCATGGAGGCTTTGATGAGGTATTTAAATGCAACAGCAACACCTGGCGCTTATATTACACTTATGGCGGATGTTCCGGCCTTGTATGAGAAGTTTGGATTTGCTTACGCCAGCCCGGCAAGCGAAGGTATGTACTATCGATGGGATGGGAAATAGTCATGGATTTGGCTAGGGGAGAGGGATGATGGAAGAGATCAGTTGGAGCGATTTTGAGAAAGTCGAATTAAGAGTTGGAACCATTATCGAGGTGGAAGAGTTTCCTGAGGCAAGACGCCCGGCTTGGAAATTGACTATAGATTTTGGTGATGAAATTGGTATTAAAAAATCTAGTGCTCAAATTACTGTGTTGTATAGCAAGGAGGATTTACTGGATAAGCAAGTTGTAGCAGTAGTGAATTTTCCTCGCAAGCAGATTGGGCCCTTTATGTCTGAATGTTTGGTTACCGGTTTCAATGATTCTGAAGGTGCGATCGTATTAATTTCGCCAGATGTAAAAGTGCCCGCTGGGCAAAAATTGATCTAACTAGTTGCGTATGAATAGCTGCGCAAACAGTGACATTAGTTTTGACGCGACTTTGTGATTAAGTCGTTAGGTATTTCGAACATGCCGGAAGAGCGCAGTTCGAAGCTTGGGTTAGTATTCGCTAAAGCCGAAGCCAAGGCCAGAGAGTTGGTCGCCTGCTAAAAGATTCGGCTGAGTCATGCGCTCCCTCGGCATCTAGAGCATGAGGCACTTTGCATCTTTAAGTGACTGGAATATCTTGACGGGTAGTACGGTGTGTTTGTGGAATACCTCCCTCGTTTCTCCTCATCCCTTCTACCTTTGCCTACGCCTTTTCCGCACACCTATTTCTCTTTTTTCATTGCCGAACACTGTCGCCATATTGATTGCAATACAGCGACCTGCGGTTAGCAGCTTTGCGGTTCAGCTTTTTAAATATTAAGCATGCAACACGGCACTAAAATAATGTTTAGGTGGAGGCCGGTCGCACCCAGCCTAGCATTTTTTCAACGGCGGCTATCATGCTGCCGGCTAAGTCTTTGCCAGTAGCTTCTTCAATACCCTCAAGGCCAGGGGATGAATTGACCTCCAATAACAGCGGCCCTTTCTCTGAACGTATAATATCAACTCCAGCGACCTTGAGTCCGAGTACCTTGGCGGCTTTTATCGCCATCCGGCGTTCTGCACTGGTAATTTTTGCGATAGAAACAGAGCCTCCTCTATGGACATTGGCTCTGAATTCACCTTTGGCTGCCTTTCTTTGCATTGATGCGACAACCTTTCCATCGATGACAAAGAGTCTGAGGTCGGCGCCATCTGCCTCTTTGATGAATTCCTGTACTAGAAGGTTCGCTTGAATAGACTTAAACGCATTGATCACACTTTCGGCGGCTTTGCGGGTCTCGGCCAAAACCACTCCTCGGCCTTGGGTGCCTTGAAGTAACTTTACGATCAAGGGTGCTCCATCGACCATGTCGATGAGGTCGCCGGTATCAATGGGTGAATTAGCAAAGCCGCTGACAGGAATGTCTAGGCCATTTTGCAGAAGCATCTGCAATGAATACAGTTTATCTTGTGCGCCGGTTATCGATTGAGCGGAGTTGAGAGAGTGAACGCCAATACTCTCAAAATGTCGAACCAAGCCACAGCCGTAAAAATTAATGCTTGGTTTTATTCTTGGAATAACCGCGTCCAATTCATTAAGAATGCGCCCACCTCGGTAATGGATTTGTGGGTTGTCGGCATCGAGTTTCATGTAACACTGTTTGATGTCGTAGAAGCGGATGCGATGTCCGCGCTCCTCCCCAGCTTCAATCAACCGCTGATTACTGTATAGGTCAGGATTGCTTGCGAGCAGGCCAATGTTAAGACCTCCGACCTCGTCGGAGGCATGCCCATAAAGCTTGTTGGCGGCATCTTTGCTTAGTTCGCCACATAAATAGTTCGCAGAAGGATCCACTAAAATCCGATCCTGCATTGCCTCTCGACCGAGCAGCATTCTATAGCCCATGGAATCGCGATTGGTAAGTGAGATTTCGATCTCCCAACTGCGGTCAGACAACATGATTGTCGTACTAATAATGTAGCGCTTTTCGGAAGTGCCACTTGAACTTTTAATTGAGCGTCTGTCCACCACTTCGTTCTCACAGCGGACAATGACCTTCCTATTATTCTGGAGAGGATGGACCTCGTAGCTGACCCATGGAACGTTGCCCCGCTTAAAGGCGCGTATGTTAAAGGCGTGCAAAGACGAGGTTTTAGCGCCTGAATCCACTCTCGCCTTAGTTTTGGGAATGCCTAAAGCAGGTAAGGCTAGCCACTCGACACTTCCAACAATGATCCTGTTCTCGAGGTTGCTCATAATTTAATTTCTGACTTTATGTATGTGATTGATCAGCTGCATCGTTGACTCGTCTAGTTGGTTTGAAGCATTGCCATCTTCTAAAACTTTGACTACTTTCTCTGATAAATTCTTCCCTAGCTGCACGCCCCATTGATCAAACGCATTGATGTTCCAGATAACCCCTTGAACAAAGACTTTATGTTCAAAATAAGCGATTAAACTGCCTAGGTTATAGGGCGTTAGTACGTCTATAAGCAGGGTGCTGCTGGGTTTGTTGCCTGCGACATTTGTATGGGGGTTTGACTGCGGGTCGCCGTTCATTAGCGCCATGCTTTGGCTCAGGCAGTTTGCCAATAGATGGTTGTACTGTGTGCTGGACTCTAGATTTTCTGGCTTGATGAAAGCGATGAATTCCACTGGAATGAATTCAGTGCCTTGGTGTAATAGTTGGAAATAGGAGTGTTGCCCATTGGTCCCTGGGGTGCCCCATAAAGTTTCCCCCGTTCGATAGTCGAGGGATTGGCCTTGGACATTGACACTTTTGCCTAAGCTTTCCATATACAACTGCTGCAAGAAAGCCGGCAGTAAATTCAGTCTCTGGCTATACGGCACTAGCGCGGAGGAAGGCGCGTCAAAGAAGTTGATATACCACACCGAGAGTAATGCACTGATTACTGGGAGATTGTGACTAAAGTCGGTGTGTTTGAAATGTTCATCCATGGAGTTGGCGCCGGCAAGCAGTTGCTTGAAGTTGTCCATCCCACAGGATAAGGCAATGGACAAGCCGATAGCAGACCAAAGTGAATATCGGCCCCCAACCCAGTCCCACATCGGAAATAAGTTTTGCTCTGTTAAACCGAACTTTTTTGCAGCGTCAAGATTACTGGTGATCGCTACAAAGTTGCTGGCGACTTCGTCCTCAGTAAAACCCGCAGCTAAAAACCAACGCTTTGCTAGCAGGGCATTTTGGTGTGTTTCAAGGGTATTGAATGACTTTGAGGCGATAACAAAAAGGGTGGTGCTTGCGTCTAGTGGTGCCAAAATATCTTTTAAGTGAGATGGGTCGACGTTTGATGCAAAATGTAGATTCACATCGCCGGTGGCAAATGTTGCGAGTGCGTCCACCACGAAAGCGGGGCCTAAGTCAGAGCCGCCAATACCAATGTTGACGACGTCTCGTATTTTGCTGCCGTGGGCACCTGACCATTTGCCGCTGTGAACATCGGCCACAAACGCTGTCATTTTGGCAAGCGCCTCGGACACCTCGGGAAGTTGATCTGCTGCAGGCGCTCGCAAGGCTGTGTGCAGCACTGCCCGGTTCTCTGTGTAATTAATTTTCTCGCCAGCGAACATGGCATCTATGGCTTCTTGCAAACCACATTCTTCTGCCAGCTGAGTTAGCAGGCGAAACGTTTCGCTGGTCAAATAATGCTTCGAAAAATCTAGCAATAAATCACCGTGACTTGCGCTAAATTCCTTAAATCGGCCTTCTTGAAATAGGGAGCTGAGAAGAAACTCGGGTTTTTTAAATTGCTGAGAGTGCGCTGTTAACGATTGCCAGGCTAATGTTTGTGTAGGGTTTACCATGGTCAACTAATAGTCCGTGCTTTTTAATAATGGGTTATCGCGACTTTTGATATCAAAAGTTGCAAGTTGATTCAGACGCTGCAATGTAATCTCTTATCGGAATATTCCAGTCCCGCACTGCAAAAACAAGAGCAGGAGATTTAAGGCGCCGTGAGTACTAAAACTGTTCGTGGACTTTAGCAAAGTTGTTCTGAAGTTAATATTTCTGTTTTTCGCCAAAGTTCCTGCATGCTCTGTTGAGGAGGTGGGGCACTGGCAGTCAGGGCGTGGCCATTTCAGCGTTGTGCTTTGGGTCATGCCGATTAGGCATTGAGATTGTTTCTGCATGGGATTTTTTTATATTTCTAAGTCTATGTTATATATGATGAAAAATAATATACTAGCGGGCTTGTGTAAATTATTGCTCCGCTTATGGGTTTTGACTATTGAACCTGTGTTAGATTTTATGTAGTATGCGCGACCTGATCAGATGTCTGGGATTGGACTGATCAGAGCAAGGCTAATTAGCTTGCTTCAATCTCAATGTGCCGCTATAGCTCAGCCGTGGTAGAGCAGCTGACTTGTAATCAGCAGGTCCCGAGTTCGACTCTTGGTGGCGGCACCACTT
>CAJWGN010000092.1 GCA_913031035.1 uncultured Gammaproteobacteria bacterium | reverse complement strand
TAGCTCCGATAATAGCTCCGGTAATGGTTCCGGTAATGGTTCCCGTAAAAGCTGTTTCAATCCCTTTCAGCAATAACGCCATTCGGTAATTTTGCTAAGGAATTGAGAACTCCAAAATCCTAGCCATAGTATGCTCAATCGTCGTTATGTGAACTGAACATGATGGTCTAAGGATCAACTCTCATGCCATCTCGCCCGACAACGATTGGCCCTTTATAAAGATCACTCATACCCTGAATAAAACGCGCCTCGGCCGCATCCGTGGGAGGAATTGACGGGAACAAATGAGTTAGCGCTAGCTTTTTAACCCTGTTGTCTTGGGCCATTTTAGCTAGGGCTAAAGTCTCAGCATGATATTCCATCCCCTCTTCAATCATTCCCAAGCGCCGACTATCTCCATCTCGTCTGGCCATGCCTAGAGCTGGCCCAAACATCTGAGCGTTCTCAGCTTCGGCCACAAGAATGTCTGCATCGCGCACGCCAGCCGCTAACTCGGGACACACCACGGTGTCACCTGAGATAGCAACCACCTCACCCTTGTACTCGAACCGGTAACCCACTGCAGGTTCTATCGGCGGATGACAAACCGAAAACATAGTCACTGTTAATCCATCTTTCTCAAGCACTACACCAGGTTCATGTTCAGTTACAGACGGCGCCATTACTTGATCGCTAAACTTATCGCCGTGATGACTTAATCGATAGGAAAGGTCTAATCGATAAGTAGCGATAATAGCGCCTACGATTTCTTGAGCGCCAACCGGTCCTCTCACCGGAATCGTTTTGTCGATACCATCGATGCTCAAATCCAGCAGAATCTCCCCCAGACCGATAAAATGATCAGAGTGATAGTGAGTATAGAAAATACCCTCTACATCCTGAATTCCAGCTTGATTCAAAGGCACCACACAGTTGCGGCCAGTATCAACCAAGAAAACCTTGGCATCCACCAACACAGCTGTACAGGCAGTAGCACGAGCTGGGTTGGGAATAGGAACACCGGTACCAAGTAAAATTACCGATAAGCCTTCGTTAGCACTCAACCCGACTTGGCCAAAACTTAGAGCATTAAATACACTTACCAATAACGCTATGGTTAGTGAGACTTTGCTAAGTTTTTTGCGGATCATGTCGACTTCTCGTTAGCCTTTATTTCTCTGCCAGTTCTTTCATACTAGCTAATGCGCCTTCAAAAGCGCCCCGACGCCCCGCAATATTGGCATCCTTTGCTGCTTGATCGACAAGATTGGATACATCTAAGGTCAACGTATATAGGAGCTTAGAGCGAGAAGCACTAACCGGACGAGCCTCTAAGAACCCGTGATAGAGATCGTAGAACGACCCTTCTACAGCAGGCTGGGTATAACCATAGGACAGTTCAGTCTGAGCCACTAGAATCTCGATAATTCTGCCCTCCGCCAAAACTCTCACGGTGCCCATACCACCATCGCCAGAGGTAATTTCACAGTCCAAAGGAAACCAATCTGAAATGGCGCAATAACCGCCGACTGCTGCCCAAACCTCAGCTGCTGGTTTAGCAACATCGATTTCCATTTCTATAGTGACATATTCAGGCTCAGCAAAGCTGAGTGCGGAAAAAAGCAAGGTACTGCTGACAATGATGACTGACAATAGGTTTTTCATAGTGCGACTCCAAATGGTTACAAATCCACCCCTGCATGCAATCTAGGCACGCCGAATGGGCTAAAACAGAACCTTAGCATAGGAAAAATAATGACGCCCTAAGCAGCTGTTAGACTTAATTTTTCTGATCAATTAGACTGGCAACAATAAGAAAAACCAAAAGCCAAAAAACAAGCAATTACCCGATAAACCGAACAATTAATTGAACTATAAAAAGGGTGGGCAATGACTAAAATAATTACAATACTCTCTGTGCTTCTTATCATGACTTCTTGCTCAGATCGCAGCGATTCTGGTGCAGCTGACAGCCCTCAGAGCAGCTCTTCTGAGCCTCGTCCGATCGAGGTGTCAGACAACTTACCTGGCACTGTCTCAACGGCCACGCCTGAATTTAATGCTGATCGCAACGCTTATTTTGGCGATCTTCATGTGCATACTATGTACTCCTTTGATGCCTTCATTTTTGGAACCACCTCGTCACCCAGCGATGCTTACACATTTGCAAAAGGTGGCACTATCAAGCATCCCGCTGGATTTGATATGAAACTTGACGTGCCCTTGGATTTTTATGGGGTCAGTGATCACGCTTTCTATTTAGGAGTGCTGCGAGAAATGGCGAACCCTGAAAACGAAATTTCTAAACATGAAATAGCAGAAGGAATGTCCACACTTGGCGATTCGGCAGACAGGGGCAGTAAATTTTCGCGAATTTTGAGATTTATCAGATCAGATAGAGCCAATGAAATTAACGACTCAAATATCGTTAAATCCGCATGGCAAGATATAATACAAAGCGCGAATCGTCACAATGACCCAGGCAACTTTACGACATTTGTAGCCTATGAATATACCACCACTGCAAATGATGGCGGCAACCTTCATCGCAATGTCATTTTCCGAGATGACAATGTCCCTGAATTGCCTTTCTCCCGATTAGATTCTCGAAACCCAGAAGATCTATGGCAATGGATGGACCGTAATCGAGCCGCAGGAATCGAAAGTCTAGCTATCCCACACAATTCAAACGGCTCTAACGGGAACATGTTTATGTTAACCGATTGGTCGGGAAATCCGCTAGATAGCGCCTACGCAAACCAGCGCATGAGAAACGAGCCCCTTATTGAAATCACCCAAGTAAAGGGAACCTCTGACACTCATCCTGCGCTCTCACCTAATGACGAGTGGGCAGATTTTGAAATCATGCCTTTTATGATTGCCTCACAGCTGGCAAGCCAGCCTGAGGGTAGCTATGTCAGAGAAGCGTACCTCAATGGAATAACCCTGCAGGACGAACAAGGCTTTAACCCTTACAAATTTGGCGTAATCGGCTCAAGTGACACCCATAACGCGACTTATGCCGGCGACGAGGACGATTATTGGAGCAAAGTTGGCCTTCGCGATTCTGACGGGGTTAAACGCGGTTCAGTGCCTTTAGCAGAGCCCCGTGATGACGGCGAGCTTTACGCCGACACCTACTACAACACTTGGAGCGCCTCTGGACTTGCGGGAGTATGGGCCGAAGAAAATACTCGCGAAGCGATCTTTGATGCTTTTCGCCGCAAAGAAACCTTTGGCACCTCAGGCCCGCGTATTAAAGCTAGATTTTTCGCAGGCTACAACCTACCCCAGATTAGTGACCCCGAACTCGCAGGCAAAGCCTATTCCGGCGGCGTTGCAATGGGCAGCGATTTGTTAGCTGACGGCAATCGGGCCCCTTCTTTCATTGCCTGGGTCGCGCGAGATCCTAACAGCGCGCCGCTACAGCGGGTGCAGATCATTAAAGGCTGGGTAGAGAACGGTGAACCCCAAGAAGCCGTCTATGATGTCGCCTGCTCAGACGGCGGCGTAGTAGATCCTGTTAGCAACCGCTGCCCTGACAACGGCGCCCATGTAAATCTCGCCGACTGCCGTATAAGCACCGGACTTGGCGCTGCAGAACTAAAAGCAAGTTGGCAAGACCCAGATTATGATGCCACTCAGAATGCTTTTTATTACTTGCGCGCGATGGAAAATCCTAGCTGCCGGTGGTCGACCTGGGACGCTATCCGAGCCGGTGTAGAGCCTAGAAGTGATTTAGCCGCGACTATTCAAGAGCGAGTTTGGTCCTCACCCATTTGGATAACTCCAGTTCAATAGACGGCTGCTAGTTCTGATGCGAGGGATACACAAACAACCGTTACTTTGGTTCTGCCTTATTGGCTGCTTTTTGTTTGCTGCTGATTCATTGCTATCCGTAAGCCGAAACGAAATTTATGTATCCACGGCTATAAGAGAACGACTAGGGTTACTTTGGGAAACCCAAACCGGCACCACCGCCTCTGCCAACGAATTAGATTCCCTTGTGAAAAATTGGATTGAAGAGGAAGTTCTTTTTCAAGAAGCACTGCGTCTAGGCTTAGACCAAGAAGATTCGATTGTCAGAAGGCGCCTAATTCAAAAATTGAATTTTATAGCGGAGTCCGAGCCAGTAGCGGCTCCAGAAACCGCCATCTTAGAAGACTTTTATACCAGTAATTTACAAGCCTATACCCTTCCTCGTCGCTACTCCCTGCGTCAGCTCTATTTTCAAGCTAAACCGGATGCGGATAACGCCTTAGCCTCAATAGACGCAGGAAAAAATGCTGCAGGATTCGGGGAACCGAGCATGCTCAATAGCAGCTATGCTTATCGAAGTGCCTTAGACGTCAACGCGACATTCGGCACGGGCTTCGCAGATCTATTGCAGGGCTTCCCTGCAAATAGCTGGCAAGGGCCACTTAAAAGTAGCTTTGGTTACCACCTTGTTTTTATTACAGACATTTACGAACAAGAAGCAACGCCTTTTAGAGCAATCTCAGATCAGGTTTTAAAGGACTATCGTCAATACAAGCAAGCCACCGCACGGCAGAGCTACCTCGATGAGCTGCTCTTAGATTATGAGATATTGGTCGAAGAAAAATGAGGCTTATCGCCGCTCTATCGATAGTATTACTATCGGTTTTTGCTCAAGCACACGAAGTCCGTCCGGCTTTCCTGAAGCTAACCGAACTTTCCACATCCTCGGCTTCGACTAGCTTCGAAGCATCGTTTCGCCAACCTCAAATCAATGGGCGCTTTCTTGGCTTGGCAGTTGTTAGTAACTGTGACTCTGACAATCTAGGTGCCAGCGTAACCGATGGTGCGCTGATTGAAGTGGCCGAATTAAACTGTGGCGAACAGGGTATTACGTTCATAGAAATAGCAGGCCTTGATAGAACATTAATCGACACCCTGGTCAGTATCACCAGCCTTGATGGCTCCACTTCCAATCGGCTTATCACAGCGCGGGCAGCCCGACTCGACCTCACCAACAGCTCGACAGCTCTACCGGTCTATTTATCAGTAGGCTTGAGTCATTTACTACTAGGCTTCGACCATATCCTTTTTGTTTTGATGCTACTTTATTGGGTCAAAACCCCGATGAAAATTTTATTCGTCATTAGTAGTTTCACCGCCGCGCACTCCCTCACCCTAGCCTTATCTGCATTTAATATTGTAAGCCTACCCCAGTCACCAGTAGAGGCAGTTATTGCGGCAAGCATCATTCTATTGGCCTATGAAAACTTACAAAGCACAAACCAGCGACGTCAGGGTTATCCGGTTTTTATCGCATTTATGTTTGGTCTATTACACGGACTTGGATTTGCCGGTGCCTTGCAGGAAATTGGTTTACCTGAAAATGGTCAATTTTTTGCTCTACTGCACTTCAATATTGGTATCGAATTAGGCCAGGTGGCAATAGTGGCTGGGGTATTACTGGCGTTGAAGTTAATACCAACCAGACTCAAGCAGGAACTTCGAGAAGCCCCTATTTATCTTGCCGGAGGAATAGCCACTTTTTGGTTAATGGAACGAACTTGGCTTATCTTCAGCCCTTTACTTAGCTAGGAGAAATGGTTAGCTACCCCTGCAAGTAAAACCAATTTGCATTGCGTCGGCATTATTGGCACAGTTATTTCATAACGATTTTTTTCTGGAGGATTCAACATGCATAAAAACAAACCATTAGGCCCGCTGACAGCACTGACAGTTAGCATGCTGGTCTGCGCATTTTCAAACATTGCTGCCGCAGCAGAGCTTGATCAAGTAGGGTCGTTTGACTTCCCTACTTCGGGCTCCCCGGCCGCTCAGGCCCATTTTGAACTTGGAGTCGGCTATCTACACAGCTTTGGCATGACTCAAGCCCAGCAGGAGTTTCGCGCAGCACAGGAGATTGACCCTGATTTCGCCATGGCTTACTGGGGCGAAGCATTTACCTACCAGCACCCTTTCTTTGGCCAAAAAAGTGACGGGCCCAGCGCAGCATTAATGAAGCTAGGTGCGTCTAGCCAAGAACGATTAGCTAAAGCCCCTACCGACAGAGAGAAAGGTTTTCTACTCGCAGCCGAGGCTTATGCACTGACCCTAGGGGGCATGCCTGAAAGACGCACGGCTTGGATGTACGCCATGGAAAACCTCTATCAAAAGTACCCAGAAGACGATGAAGTTAAGGCGTTCTATGCTGTATCCATGCTTGCCGGCGCAACCGCTGCAAGGGGTGACCGAGAGCTAATCAACATGAAGGCTGGCGCATTAGCGCTGGAGCTTTTCAAGAAAAACGAGCAGCATCCTGGCGCAGCCCATTACGTGATTCATGCATTCGATGACCCACTTCACGCGCCCATTGCCCTTGAAGCTGCAAACAAATATGCAAATATAGCACCGGCTGTTTCTCATGCGCGTCATATGCCCACACACATATTCATTCAACATGGCATGTGGAACGAAGTGTCCGTTTGGAACCATTCAGCTTTTCAAGCTGGTTTAGATTTGTGGAAACCCGGCGACCGAGTAGGCGATCTTAACCATTCTTCAGACTGGGGCCAATACGGTGATCTTCAGCTAGGGGATCTAGACGAATCCAATGAATGGATAGCTAAAGCAAAAGATGTTCTTAAAAACAACCCTGGCGATGGACGCTCAGCTGGCACAATTAAAACCATGCAAGCGCGGCACATTATTGAAAGTAAGAATTGGCAGACAGTCGATTTTTCCGACGACTTAACTGCCGCTGAGTTACTAGCCCTGGGACTGAGTGCTGCCAACCTGGGCGAAATAAGCTTGGCCAATCAAGTCGTCAATAGACTTGAGGAAATGAGTGATGCAAATCCTAATAGCATTCAAAACCAATTAGCTTATTTAGAAGTTTCCGCTATAACTCTGCATAAAGAATCCATGGCAGGCTCCATGGTAGATGTTAGCAAGCGCCAGCAGGCCATCGCGATAATGCACAAGGCCATTGCTTTGAAAGAAACCCAGCGGCCTCCTAATGGCGCTCCAACGCCTCTTAAGCCTGTCCATGAACTAACTGCGGAGATGATGCTAGAAATGGGAATGGCAACGGAGGCGGTCGCTATGTTTGAAATTTCTCTGCAGAGACTCAAGAACCGGCCTTGGTCACTATTGGGTGCGGCTCGTAGCTACGACAAAATGAATAATGAGTTAAAAGCGGCGGAGAACTACCAGGCCCTGTTAGCAATTTGGTCAGACGATAGCCACAGTGCAGTTAAAGAAGCAAAAGAATATCTAGGCCGCTAGCTTAAGCAAGGGTAGAGTAGGTAGCGATTACAGCTGCTGCTCTGCCCTTTTCTTATCTAACTAGTTATCCGTTTAACTAACTGTCCGTGTCCCGGCTTCCATTCTTACTTTGCTGATTACCGTTCTGCCTGCCACTGACATCCTATTTATTCCTGAATCTATTTGCGCCCTTAGCTTAACGGCTTAACTAGCCTTTAATCTTTCTCTGGCGAAGTGAAATTCCTCCAGCTTAATGTCATCTAAACCAATCTGATCAAATGGGTTCTCCATGGCTTCCTGCACGTTATAAAGAGAAATCAGAATAAAACCGTGAACGGCGGCCAAAGCGTAGACAATCCATTGGGCATCCAAACCGATATCATGAACCAAAGTCGGAATAAATATCATTGGAAACACGTAGATGAAGACCAAACAATAAGCTCTGAGACTCACCGGTGTGCCGTGCATTTTGAGCCCAACCGTGTTTTCGATACTTTCATGTACGTCTTTCAAAAACCGAATTATTTTTAGCGCAGTACCCTTTGAAATAGAACTCCGATTTTTTTCCAAAAACTCAAAAACCTCATTGAGTACTAAGCGCACATTTTCTGAATCGTAAGCTTTACCTTTTAAGACGTTAAAGAAAAGCATCGATATGGATTCGAGTTTATCGCTAATGAAGACCTTATCTTCAGAGGACAATTTATCATTGTTAACAAAACAGTAAAAAGTCGCATTTAAAGACGATTTAAATATGCTGAGCAGCTTAATAACGCTATCTCGGCGGCGAAATGCTTCACGAATGGTAAACACCAACGGAAAAATTACCGCAATACTAAAAAGAGTGACATTCAGACTAAAGCTAAACTCAAACATAAAGCATAAATAAGTAATAACCATGCAAAGAATTAGCACATAGCCTGTCTTCAAATTGATAATAGCGAGGTATTTTTGCATGGAATGGCTTCTTATTATTCGATCGGTGAATGCTAGTCAACTGAGAGCACAATGTAAATTGATAATATTCCATGCCACCTATTAGCCCGAGCATCTCGTTTGCACGGTAATATCACAAGGGATACACTGAGACTCATAGTCCTAAATTCTAAAGAAAAAACCTAAAGACAGGTGTTAAATGATTCGTTGTCTCGCCAGTATAATCTTTCTATTGTCATCACTAGCAAGCGGCATGATAGCTGCCGCGCCGCCTGCGGCGGATCAACTCTTCAAAAATTCAAGTATTTTGGAATTGTACCTGTCCGGCCCTTTCTCGTTAATAGATAAAGAACGGGATAAAGAGAAGCGCTATGACGGCACAATTTCTTATAAAGCTGCTGATCAATCCACCGTAATCTTGGATGTCGCTTATGAGGTGCGCGGCAATTGGCGCCTGCAGCGGAGTAACTGTGGCCATGCCCAGCTATGGTTAGACCTTAAGCGAGGCCAAACTAAAGGCACACTTTTCGAAAATCAGAATAGACTAAAACTGGTGGTTCAATGCGGTGGGCGTGAGCGAAATGAACAATGGCTAATCAAAGAACAACTGGCCTATGACATATTTGGCCAATTTTCCGACCTTAATTTCGATACCCGGCTTGTTCAAGCCACTTACAGTGACTCCGATGAGACTGATGAGCAGCGTACCCACTTTGCTTTTATTATTGAACATCAAAACCGCGTAGCTAAACGATTTGGTCTGGAAAAGTTTGAATTGAACCAAGCGTCGACCAAGTCATTGAACTCAAAGCAAGCCAATATGGTTGCCTTGTTCATGCTATTGATTGGCAATACAGATTTTTCTTTAGCCGCGGGAGCGCCTGAAGACAATTGCTGCCACAATTCAAAATTACTCACCGACAGCGATGGCACTAATTTTCCACTCCCCTACGATTTTGATTCATCAGGCTATGTCAACACATCCTATGCCTCTCCACCTAGCCAAAACATGAAAATCAGAAGTAATAAACAAAGACTGTATCGAGGTTATTGCAGCCACGCCGACAGCCTTGACGAAGCTGTTGCAGCCGCCGTCGGCACACAGAATTCTGTCGAAAACCTTATTAGTAGCAGTGAATATGCCAGTGAGAGGACCAAAAAACGGGCTATCAAGTTTTTTGAAGAATATTATGAAATATTAGCTGATGAAAGAAAGGTTCAACGAAACATTGTTGGCAAATGTCGGTAAGCTAACGGAATATTATAAATTGAGTTGCAGATCCTTAATACCGCGGCAGGCTATGCGAACTATGCTAAATAAAAGCTTACTGGCACTATTTTTTTGCTTGATGGCAGATGTTGTTTTTGGGCAAATCAATCCAGCCGGCCCCATTGTCGCCATTGGTGATATTCATGGGGACTATGACAACTTCAAAAAAGTGCTCATTGATTCTGGCCTCATTAATCGTCGTGGCAATTGGATCGCAGGTAATACACGCTTTGTTCAATTAGGTGACTTACCTGACCGCGGCCCTGATACAGAGAAAATCATTGTGCAAATGCAGAAGCTTCAGCGACAAGCCATTAAGGATGGCGGCGAAGTATTCGCACTCATTGGCAATCATGAAGCAATGAATATCTACGGCGATTTACGCTACGTGCACCCTGGCGAGTATAAAGCGCTAAAGGGTAAAAATTCACGCCGACTACGTTCCCGCTACTATGATGCCGAAGTAACAAGACTCTCCGCCGCTGATGATACTTTTGTCGCTGACAGTCGCTTCAAAGATCAGTGGCTGCAAAGTCATCCCCTTGGCTTTGTCGAACACCGCATAGCTTGGAGCCCTGACGGTAAATTTGGTAGCTGGGTAGTCACTAATAAAGCCATTGTAAAAGTAGGCCGCTCACTCTTTGTCCATGGTGGGGTCTCGCCTAAATTGTTGGGAATGAGTATTGATGACATCAATAGCCAAGTGCGCCGGGAACTTAAGGGCGATCTTCCAGAAGAACCGGGATTGTCTGAAGCTCAGGATGGCCCACTCTGGTATCGCGGTTTAGCCTCTGGCGATGAGCAGCTAGAGGCATCCCACGTCGATGATGTGTTGGCAGCGTTTGATGTAGACAAAATAGTTCTAGGGCATACCCCAGGACTTGGCACTATTGTTCCGCGTTTTGGTGGCAAGGTATTGATCATCGATACAGGAATTTCTAAATACTACGGCAGCCATCTCGCCAGCTTGCGAATTGAAGAAGGTAACTACTTCACGATCCAAAACGGGGAAAAAATCCTCCTGCCTAATACCGATAGTGCAATGCTTAGCTACTTTAAACATATGGCTGAAGTAAAACCCACTCAGGCCCTACTAAATCGACTTGAAGAACTTAAACCATAGCGTTTAATTCTCCAATTCTAAAACTATGAAAAGTAAAAATTTTCATCGAATTCACCTAATGTTTGACGGATAGATAAGTCAGACTCACCTGTTGATAAATCAGTAGGATAAGGAGATGGCTACAGTTAGTGCCAACGCTATTTCCAGAGCCCCAGTTCAACGGTTAGATCTAATTTCAATACACTTTTCATCAGTATCACAATTCAAGAGTTAGAGATTAAGAGGCCATAAAGATATTTGATATGCGTCCGGCATTCCATGGATATTCATCCGGTAGCATCGTGAATTAGCACTGTGAAGGACGTGAAATACGATGGCCGTGGCCATGCCGCCGTGGCAGCAAGCACCGCTGACCTCTATCTGGCTGAGATACGCGAAGAGTACTGAACTGGGCGATTTAACGTTTCCAAAAACCCCGGCGATGGAGATGAGTTTCTTGATTGTAACAAGAAGAGTGTCAAGCACATCGATGATTTTTTCTCCGACAATACAATAACAAATAGTCATTTCTCGCGATTGACTAGAGATTTTAGTATCACGAGCAACAGACGAAATTTTTGATTCTGTCTGCTGTAATATTTTAAAATAGAAACTCCTTCCAGAACAGCACCTACCCCAAATCCTAGTAGAGTTAGATGCTTTGTTGGCCTAGTCTAATTCCTGCTATACCGAAGCGGTAAATGAATGTGTCCGCGTCTTTCAATTCGACTCTCCCACTTTTGAGGGTGCCACTGGCTTTGCTTTAAGATTCATGATGTTCCCGTTCTTCTTAAGGCCATTTACAGCATTGGGTAAAAGAATAAAAATGCAGACTGGTTCGAGAAAAAAATTCATAGCCTACTGTAAATAGGAGCTTTTTGTGCTGATAACAACCACTTTTCAGGCTGAGCCAACCTTAATTATACCCCCCAGTCATACATTCGGTCTGAGAAATGCTGTCCCAAGCCTCCCCATTTCCCGCACCGCACATATCCAAATACAGCAATTTACTCGTCTCTTAGTATTGATCTATTTTTCCAGCCTAAACGTTCAATTCCAGCCTGCGCAATTTGTAGCCAGCCCCATAATAAAAGCCTCCACCATAGGGGTTTACGAGCTTTTATAGTCCTTCAAATCCTAGGAGAATCAACAATGATCAAAAATCTATTCTGCTGTGCCTTGCCTTAATGGCATTCTCGCTTACGTTTGCACAATCATCAGCAGACGGAGTCTGGAATTTCGCAATGAGCAGCCAAATGGGATTCGTAGACGCGACCGTCACCATCAAAACAGATGGTGACTCGCTTAACGGGCTATTTGATGTGGGCGGCGGACGCACATGGGCCATGGAAAAAGGTGTCGTAGACGGCAATAGCATCTCGTTTAGGATTAATAGAGATGGTACATCTATGACCTATAGCATGAACGGAGACGTCAGCGGGGACATTATCAATGGCACTGCCTCTGGACTTGGCAGCACAGTTGATTGGTCAATGCGCCGAGAACAATAATGGAAATCCGCAGACGTTTAGGTTTGGATTTCTGCGGCTTATCCACCAAATGCGATGAATTATTCAGGCTGCCGACAAACCGTCTGAGTTAGTTAAAGACTTCGCTTAGCCACTAGTAATTATCCCATCAAAATTGCATCTTTAGCTTCAAGCTCACAGCTTATCCCGCACATTAGCAGTCGCCGACCTTAGTTTCATTTAATCCTTTTTGATCTCGAAGCTTGGAATCGACCATAACCATGCCGATGGCCTCGCACAAGCCCCACGAATCCAAGTCAATGCAATGCCGCGCCTGCATTGAACACCAATCCCGCCGCGCACATAAATTTGCCAACGTGGTACTCTACCAACTGCATAATTAAAAATAGCACAGCACAGAATTTTGCTGGTGAGGAACCTATCCTTACGCTGCGCTGGCTAAATTACAAAGGTATCCAATGCTAAAACTAAAAAACTGGCTCCCCTGCAATCCTTACAAAATTTGCCTAATTGCACTTGTATTTGTCACTTCTTGCTCCGAGCCCGCGAGCGTTCCCGTGAACGTTATGGACGAGATCGACACAAGCTCATCTCAGGCCACTGCCAGTAGTGCACTGTCTATTCACAATAACGCCTTGGTATTAGATGCCCACGCAGATATTGTCATTCCTGCAACATCAGCCAGCTTTTTGAGCCCTGACGGACTATCCCAAGTGGACCCATCGAAAATGATCGCCGGCGGAGTTGACGCCGTGGTCATGTCAATTGCTGTCGGACCCGGTCCTAGAACTCTAGAGGGTGACCTTGCGGCTCGTGCTGAAGCCGATGAAAAACTCGCCGCCGTGAACGAGTTAGCTGCAAACAGCGCCGGACAAGTAATTATCGCAAGCACGTCCGAGGACGTCCGCTCTGCACATGAAAATGGTAAACTTGCTCTAATTCTTGGATTTCAAAATGCCAGATCGTTACAGCAAAGCATTTCCGCGATTGATGAATTCTACGAGGCAGGGGTACGCGTGTTTGCGCTTAATCACTTAGGTCACAATGAATATTCAGATTCGTCCCGACCTTACTTTGATGGTGAAAAAGGCGAATATGAAATAACTGAAGAGCATAAAGGCTTGTCTTCTCTAGGCGTCTCCGCAATTGAGAAAATTAACTCTCTGGGCGCTATTGTTGATATTTCCCAAATGTCTAAAGCCGCAGCCATGCAGACCCTAGCACTAACCACTGCCCCGGTAATAGCGAGTCACTCTAACGTCAAAGCAATATCGGATGCAGATCGCAATCTTTCAGATGAAGAAATAGATCTGGTCGGTGAGAATGGCGGCGTAATTCACGTGGCGGCATTTAGGGCTTATCTATTAAATATTTCAGACCCCGAATTTATATCGACACTGCGCAGACTCCGCCGAGAAGCAGGCGTGTCAGAAGACTATAGCTATCCCTTCGAGCTATATTGGGAAATTGAAGACCTTGACGAAAGATACGCATTTACCACCGCAGTAAGCGATCTCCTTGGGCCGGCAAGCGTTGAAAACATGGTCGATCATATTGACTATATTGTGGAACGCATAGGCATTGACCATGTTGGCATAGGCAACGATTTCAATCATGGCAGCAGAATTGATGGCTACGAAGATGCAAGTGAAGCCGCCAACATCACAATCGCATTAATAGAGCGAGGCTACTCTGATGCAG
>CAJWGN010000091.1 GCA_913031035.1 uncultured Gammaproteobacteria bacterium | reverse complement strand
GCGGCGAGGGCGGTGGTACTTCGGCGGTGCCGGGGACGGTGCCGGTGCCGGGTTCGGTTTCGGTGCCGGTTTCGGTGCCAATAGTGGTCAATCGAAGTGCCTATTTTAGGGCTGTAATTATGGGGCTGAAGTTTAGGGTGCCGCTAGGGCATATTTAGGGGATCAATTCTAACAAAAAAATTTATCTAATGCTCACTCAATGAGCACTTCGCTTGCATAAACAGGGGCTCGAGGAGACCTTTACATCATCCAAGACCTACAGCGACTCTCACATCGTGCAAGGTCTCTTTTGCTGCCTCACGGGCTTTCTCACTGCCCTCAGCAATAATAGACCTCACTAAATCTGGGTCTTTCTCATACTGCTCTGCTGCCTTTTGAATCGGCTCTAGCTCTGCTATAACTGCATCTATGACAGGGCGCTTACACTCTAGGCACCCTATGCCCGCGCTTGTACAACCCTCCATCACCCATTTCTTGGTGTCTTCGCCGGAATAGGTTTGGTGTAATTGCCAAACAGGGCATTTATCCGGATCTCCCGGGTCAGTTAACCTAACCCGAGCGGGATCTGTAGGCATTGTGCTGATTTTTTTAGCAACATGCTCTAAAGGCTCCCGCAGACTTATTGTATTGTCATAGGACTTGGACATCTTTTGGCCATCCAATCCTGGCATTTTAGACGAGGGCGTCAATAAGGCCTGTGGCTCAGCCAAAATCATCTTACCCCCCCCTTCCAGATAACCAAACAATCGTTCTCTGTCACCGATCGTAATATTTTGCTGTTCTCGTAATAGCGCTTGCGCCTTCTCCAAAGCCTCGTGGTCTCCCTGCTCTTGGTAGGCAGTTCGAAAGTTGGTGTACATGCGCGCGGCTTTTTTGCCCATTTTCTTTATTGCAGCCAAGGCATTTTCCTCAAACCCCGGCTCTTTTCCATAAATATGATTGAAACGCCTCGCCACTTCACGAGTTAACTCCACATGAGCTACTTGGTCAGCGCCAACGGGCACATATCCTGCGCGGTAGATCAATATGTCAGCGGCCTGCAACAAGGGATAACCCAGAAAACCATAAGTATCCAATTCCTTCTCGTGGAGCTTCTCTTGCTGATCTTTGTAACTTGGCACACGTTCCAGCCAACCTAGAGGCGTGATCATTGAGAGCAGTAGGTGCAGCTCAGCATGCTCAGGAACCTTCGATTGGACAAAAAGTGACGCCGACCCCGGGTTTACCCCACAGGCTAACCAGTCGATAACCATGTTCAGGACGTTACTCTCAAACAGACCAGGGTCACCATAGTGAGTAGTCAACGCATGCCAATCCGCCACAAAGAAGAAACAGTCATACTCATGCTGTAATCTAATCCAGTTTTTAAGTACTCCATGGAGATGCCCCAAATGCAATTGACCTGTAGGGCGCATACCTGACAAAACTCGCTTTTGCGAATCGACCGTTGACAAAATTAACTCCTAGTTTTAGCCCAATGTTTTGAGGACATCTATTTACTTGATAGCTCTATTTAATAGCTCTACTTAATAACTTACTTGAAAGCTTACTTGATGAATGCAGCGGCGAACCAGAACAACCCCGCACGTTACGCAAAAGGGGAAGAATCGCCTTTACCCTCACGCATCACCGAGGGAATACCCTCGACCAAATCAATCATCGTGGTAGGCTCTAAGCCGCCGGCTCCACCGTCCACAATCATATCTACTAATTTGCCCAATTTGAGCCGCATTTCATATGCGTCAAATAGCTGTTCACCCTCATTCGGCAAAATCAGGCTTGTGCTCATAATAGGCTCGCCTAGAGTCGATATTATCGCCTGTGCAATAGCATTGTCTGGTACCCGTAGGCCTATCGTTTTTCGCTTTGGGTGCATTAGCCTTCTTGGCACTTCAGCTGTCGCTTTTAGAACAAAAGTATAAGGGCCAGGGGTATAGGCCTTGAGTATTCTATACGCGCTGTTGTGTACCTGTGCATAGGTCGAAATAGAAGCGAGGTCAGAACAAACCAAGGTAAAGTTATGTTTAACATCCAACTGGCGAATCCGCCGAATGCGCTCTAAAGCGGCCTTGTCACCAATATGACAACCCAAAGCGTAAGTCGAATCCGTTGGGTAAACGATGACCCCGCCCTGCAAAAGCACTTCAACCACCTGCTTAATAGAACGTGAGTCTGGATTTTGGGGGTGTATTTGAAGAAATTTGCTCATTAAATGCGGTATTTCGCTCAGTTTTAAGGTGTTTTATAAGGGCGATGATTCTAAACCATCAACGCCCAAAAGCAGAAACATTTCTCTAAATGAATTATAATAGAAGCCCGTTTTCCCATGGTTAGGCCTCTCGGCACTAGGACTAAAACAATATGAAGCAGTTTCTCGATTACATCCCGCTACTTGTTTTTTTTACGGTCTGGATGATGGATGAAAGAGTCGTCTCCTTAGCGGGTATTGAACACACCATTGGCGGGGTGTTCAGCGCTGCCGAATTTCTCATTGTCGCTTCCGTTTTAACCTACGGCTCGATTTTCCTAATGCAGCGACGGCTTGACAAATTTCAGTGGATAACCCTTGGAGCTGTTGTTCTATTTTGTATCCCTACAATAATATTCAGAGACATCGCCTATTTAAAGTTAAAAGCTCCTATCGTTAATTGGATTTTTGCTACGGTTTTTTTGGGCTCCAGATTTATCGGAGAAAAACCGGCAATCGAACATATGATGGGGCATGCCATTAATGCGCCTAGAGATGTGTGGTTAAAACTCAACACTGTCTGGATAATTTATTTCATCGTCATGGGTATAATAAACTTAGTAGTGGCTTTTACTTTAAGCGAAGCTCACTGGATACAGTTTAAAGTCTTTGGCAATATGATATTTACTTTTGGATTTATACTTGCTCAAATGCCGACACTTTCAAAGTATATTGACACTGAAGACACCGACCCACCCGACACGAGAAAAGATTCAGCTTAAAAAAGAGAGATTAGTTTTATGTATTACGCAATTATCAGCGAAGATGTAAGTGACAGTCTAGCTAAGCGCCTGTCAGTGCGTGAAAAGCACCTTGCCCGCCTAAGCGAACTAGCAGACCAAGATCGCTTGTTGATTGCAGGCCCTCACCCAGCTATTGACAGTGAAAATCCTGGCGAGGCTGGTTTTAGCGGTAGCCTGGTTGTTGCAGCATTCGAGACCTTAGCCGCTGCTCAACACTGGGCAGACGCGGACCCTTATGTTTCAGCTGGGGTCTATTTAAAAGTCACTGTTAAACCATTCAAAAAAGTATTTTAAGAGAGCCCCCTCACTTTTCAAACCATCGTTTTAGTAAAAATTTTAGGGCTGACCTAGGGCTGATTTGTAGGGCAGACTTTTGACAGGAATAGCCAACCTATCGAAGGCATCCAATCTTATTTGGCGCCTCTAATCAATTAACCACAAGAAGCGGTGATTCCATTAAGACCCTTATATCTAGCTCTGTTATTAGGGTATAGACCGAAGGTTTGAAAAATTTGCGTCAAGCACCTCATTCCATTCGTCGAGCTTTTCTTTTCTTTTCTCAAACAATGAACTTAAGTCACCCTCAATGGCAATGCTATTGATAATGTCTCCTTTTCTAAGCAGCTGTACTACAGGTAATCCCTCGTTGACCACACCAAAAACAGAATGCAGACCGTTTAGATGAGGAGTCGCAAGGTGAGTGAGAAAAAACTGACTCCCATCTGTACCTGGACCTGAATTCGCCATAGAAATAATCCCAGGCTGATTATGTCTTAAATTAATTTCTCCTTGAAATCTATATCCAGGACCGCCAGTTCCATTACCGTCAGGATCTCCGCCCTGAACCATAAAGTTTCGCTCTAAGCGATGAAAGCTCAATCCATCATAGAACCCGCGCCGAGCTAGATTAGCAAAGTTAGCGACACTAGTGGGCGCCGCTCTTTCGTTTAACTTTACCCTGATCTCCCCTTTCGATGTATCGATTACTGCAAAGAGCGCTTGGGAGTAGCCCAGGCTTGAGATAAAACTGCAGCTAATTGTCAGCATAATGACGCTGATATATTTAGTTAATTTTTTCGTTAGCATAATTCTGTCACTTCTCCGTGGGGTCAAATTTAACTTCAGCATTGCCAGCCATAGAATTTCAAATTTTGTACTCTAAAATTACCGGGGCATGATCGGAAAAACTTTGCTCTCTATAAATTTCCGCACTGATAACTTTGGCAGCTGTCGCCGGAGTCACCACATGATAATCAAGTCTCCAGCCAACATTATTAGCCCGGGCCTGTCCGCGGTTTGACCACCAAGAGTACTGATGCTCCTCGCTATTCACTTCTCTAAACGCATCGACATAACCAACGTTATCGTATAGCTCATCAAGCCATTGCCTTTCCTCTGGCAAAAACCCAGAATTTTTCTGATTTGGCTTCCAGTTCTTAATATCTATTTCTTTGTGACAGATGTTCCAGTCACCACAAACAATGAGCTCCCTACCGCTGTCTTTCAATTTCTTCATGTGTTTCATAAACTGCTTCATGAATTCCACTTTTCGGGTTTGCTTCTCCTCCCCAGAGGAACCTGAAGGCAAATAGAGTGAAGCGACACTAAGATCACCAAAGTCTGCCTGAATGTAACGTCCTTCCGTATCAGCGACCTCAAACCCTAATCCTGATAAAACCTTGCCAGGCTTTTGACGACTGTATATTGCCGTACCTGCATAGCCTTTCTTTACCGCGTCAAAATAATGGCATGAATACTGCTCCGGATGAAAAACAGGGTCTGAAAGCTGATCGATTTGGGCCTTAGTTTCCTGTACGCAAACCACATCAACATTAGCCTCTGGCAGCCAGTCAAAAAAGCCTTTCCGTGCGGCCGCTCTAATACCATTAGCGTTAAATGTCATGATCCGCATAGTCGATGTCACCTCATAAAGAAAAGGTTAATTCTATCGTCTGTCGGTCAGAGGCGCCAGAGACCTAGCACATATCAACCGATAGCGGATCATAGCCGGATTTAGCGCGGCTCTCACAGAGAATCGGCATTTTCATCACCCAGTTAGGCATAGAATCAACTGGACACTACAAGAGAGAGCTTGAACGCCACACCATGGCCAACACAGCTACCAATAGCCAGTCCAGCGATTAACTTTGAAGGCTTTTTTCATGGCAGATTAGATAGAGGAACTATAAGAGACGTTTCTGAGAAACCACTATAAGAGACATTAGAGAGGAGACACCTGCGAAAGATCTAGAACCCCTAGGCGGTCTAAGACAATGCTGTCACTGTCATATGGCCGCATAACTCTCTCAGCTTTTTTAATCACCAAACAGAAAGCTCAAAACAACAGGCCCGCCTCAAAAAAAGAATATGTTACCTTTTGTTACGCCCCTGCGCGTAACCCAAGCAAGTGGAGCCTTAAGCTTTATGGGCTTGGTGAGCATTAGCTGTTCAAACCCTACCCCACACCTCGAGGCCGGCTAAGGATTTCCTCATAATCGATAACTCACTATCTAGCTGATTTGTATGTTATTTTTACGAAATGAAGTATGCGCCAAAAAACATTGTGTTACTTTCTACAACATTATTGAGTTTTTTCTATAAAGTGTTACCTTTAATAACATTTTATGTTACTATCCGTTCCGTTCTTGAGAGATAACTTAAGAATTGAAAAACTCCCCTTTTTCAAACCCAAACTTATAAGGAGATAGACATGAGTGAAGCACTAAGAAAGGTGCGGCCTGTTGTAGAAGCCACTGTAGTGAGTATTGTGCTAGTACTAGCAGCACTTGCCGTTCCAGCTGCGATTCTATACGCTGCCGTATAATTTAACTTAATAGAAGGAGGCATCATGATTAGTCCTTCAACTTGCAGTTCTGACTGAACACCAGCCTAGGCAACCTTGTTTTCGCTGGTGTTAGTTTATATGCCCACCAAGAAGCCCAATCCTACTTTTTTAGCCACAGCAATCAAGCACGAAAATCAGATCCCCGGGCGCGTAAGGGTAATCCATCGATTAGATTGCTAAATGCGCTTTAGTTTGTCGACAAAATTGCAGGGCTTGAAGCTCGAATCGAGCTGACTAGAAATGATTTTTGTCCAGCCCGTCAGACAGGCTCCTGGTGAGCCAGGTAGACAAAAAATAATACAATCATTGGCAAATCCCGCAAAAACGCGAGATTGAATGGTAGAAGTTCCAATCTCCTCAAAAGACAGCTGTCGAAACAACTCACCAAAGCCTTCAATATGAGAATCAAACAATGGCTTAATGGCCACTTGAGTATTGTCACGGGCAGTGAAGCCAGTACCTCCAGTCATTAAGATAGCCTGAATTTCTGGGTTAGCGATTAAGTGCGACACTTCAGCCCGTAGCAAATAGATATCGTCTTTAATGATAGATTTATGCTTAAGCAAATGGCCCCCATCTTTTAGGCAATCAATCAGAACTTTACCGGATTTATCGGTTTCTTCAGTTCGGGTATCTGACACAGTAACCACTGCAATGCTTAATGGTTGAGCTCCGCTCATGCTCACTAACCTCCCGTCATATTCATAAGCCGCACAGGCTGTGCATGGTCTTTTTCGTAGAAATAGTGCCGCTCTGGCTTTATATCCATAGACTTCACGAGCGCCAACTTAAGATCGTCCAACCCTTTATCAGGATCACGCAAAATTGCCCGCAAATCCACAGAGTGCTCGTTTCCCAAACACAACAGCAATCTGCCCTCGACCGTCACTCTCACTCTATTGCAGTCTTCACAAAAATTATGCGTCACCGGGGAGATGAAACCAATTCTAGTTTTCTTATCCCGCAATGACACATATCGAGCCGGACCAGCTGTTGTGTGCTTACTGTCCGCTAGCTCGTACTTACTCTCTATTTTTTCTCTGACCCATGCGTTACTGCAGGTTGTCTCTTCGCGATTGTGGTCAGAGACCACGCCTAGCGGCATCTCTTCTATGAAAGCGATGTCAATGTCACGCTCGATGGCATAATCAGCTAAGGCTATGACTTCATCTTCATTGTATCCGTGCATTATCACTGAATTTAACTTGATTCTCTCGAACCCAGCTTCGATTGCCGCATCAATACCCTGCAAGACTTTATCGAGCTTGCCAACTCGAGAAATACGCTTAAAGCGATCAGCGTCTAAACTATCGATACTAATGTTGATTCTATTGACGCCCGCCGCATGTAATGGCTTTGCATATTTATCAAGCTGCGAACCATTGGTGGTTAGTAATAACTCTTCTAGCCCAGGCAATGCACCAAGCTTCTCAAAAAGACTCATGACATTACTGCGCACCATCGGTTCACCGCCTGTCAGTCTGATTTTACGTACACCTAATTCGGTGAACGCTTGAGCAACCTGATAAAGTTCCTCTAAAGAAAGTACCTGCGCTCGCGGCAAAAATGTCATGTCTTCTGTCATACAGTACAAACAGCGAAAATCACAGCGATCGGTAACCGACAACCTTATGTAGTCTATGTGCCGACCAAATTTATCGACTAGTTTGTTAGGAATTTCCAGTGCAGACATTGTTATCTCCTTTAAGCATCATAACCCAGTTAGCATCCGAGTTGCACAGCAAATAAATGCTTGTAAAGCCCTGCATGTACTAAGCGAATAATGCGATTTGTACGGCGAGAAAAATAAGAATGAGTCCCATTATTCTCTCAAACCAAACCCCTAGCTTTAGTATTCGACTTCTGAATTTTTCATGCCCCAACACAACAGATAGCATTGTGAACCAAACAAAAGTAGCAACAGCCAAATAGAGACCGTAGCCAGCTTGAACAAAAGCAGGGGTCGATGGGCTAATGACAACAGTGAACAGAGAAAGGAAAAAAAGCGTAGCCTTAGGGTTCAGACCATTAGTCAAAAAACCCAGATAAAATGCCTGAGCAGGCTTGACTACTGAAATAGAAGCAAACTCAATTTCGGCACTTTTTATTTTCAATGATTCTTTAATCGCTGCCACACCAAGATAAAGAAGGTAGGTAGCAGCTAAATAACGAACAACCAGGAACAGAAGCGGAGATTGAGTCAGTAATAAAGCGACCCCTAACACACAGTAAGTGACATGTAGAAGAATAGCCGTAGCAACCCCTAGACTAGTCCATATACCGGAGCGGGTTCCACTTATAACACACTGCTTAAGCACTACTGCAAAATCAGGCCCAGGGGATGCGACCGCAAACAGATGAGCGATAGCTATAATAAAAAATTCATTCCAATACATTAGGGGGAATTCTATTGCAGCTGTTCAACTAATATCAGCTCAATCTCTGCGTTTTGCCCGTTGGGGGAAAAACTCTGGGAGATGACACGGTAATCTCCTGCTCTAGGAGAAGCGACCCCTGCATAGGATACAAGTGCTGAAACATAAACTGTCTCGGCCGAAGACAAATTGAAAGGACCAACCGCTGAAAAATCGTCAAGCCGAACCACAGTCGGCAGCTCCGCCACGGTCAAATCGATGGCAGCTAACGGAGGCAGCCCTTCCTGCGCGGCATTGCGAGCGGCGACAAAAACTCGAAGGTTGTCAGGCAAACCCAATCCATCAGCCAAACTCAACCTGACATTAATAGAAGCTCCCTCAGCCAAGTCAGGGTTATCCCTAGCCAGCACCATCTGCGCCGCAGCTATGTTAGTTTTAAGAATCTGGGCTTGCTCAGAATTTGGGCCCGCCTGAATCAATAGTCTCCAATACTCTATGGCTACCGTGTAATCTTCTCTTTGCTCCGCATCTGCGGCGAGCAGTTGTAATATTGAAATTTCCGAAGGGTTGATTGCCCGCGCTTCTTCTACAATCCTCAAAACCTCAGGCGTAAACTTAAAGCCGGCCACAATATATTGGGATAAAGCAACACGGCCAAGCACCAGGGCCTTGTCTGCGGTGTCATCTAATAATTCAGCGGCCATTTCATAAGACCTAGAGGCTTCAGAAAACATGCCAACGTTGGCAAAATTTTCACCTAAAAAATAAAGCGGCCAAGGTTGCTCAGGATTGCTTTGCGCAGCACTTCCTAGGCTAATAATTAATGACTTAGCCTCTTCTACATCGTCCTGATTATTTATGGTTCGCTCAAACAAATCGGTAAGAGCAACCTCATCTAAAAAACCCCAACGTTCATAGAGTATATAAGCTACGACTGGTATCGATAATGTAAAAAGCACGGGTACTAGCATGGAAAATTTTAAAAAAGCTGACTTATTACTTTTCGCTTTTTCCTTATCGTCGCTTCCAATCTTAGCGTCGTCATCTACAGACACGTCGATAAGTAAGCCCTGCTGTAGCTCCAGCACCAGCGCATCATAACTGAGCTGATCTATATTTCCCGCGGTATAGTCTGCTTCAAGCTCGTCTCTGCGCTCGTGAAACAAAGCAATATTTGCCTCTTTCCTCAATGCAACACCGACATAATTAAGTGAGCGCCCTCTTAGCCACAGAGGAATCAGCACGAAGAGTGCCGCAATAATTAAAAGAATTGCTGATAAATACCAAAACAAAAGAAAACCCAATCAGGTTGTGATCATTGCTTACTATCAAGCAGATCGTTTAAACGGTTTAGTTGACTAGCATCGAGAGATTCAGACTCATCAACCGACTTTTTTGATTTAAGCCAGACTATATATCCTCCGGCGAAACCTAATAAAAGGAAAAGAATCGGTGCAAACCAAAGAACTGCGGTCTCTGCACGAAATCGAGGCTTGTAGAAGATAAAATCGCCGTAGCGATCGAACATGAATTCCTCGATATCAACGTCGGTAAGACCCTCAACAATCATGCGGTGAATCTCGCGCCTTAAATCTTGCGCAACACCACCTGTAGAACCACTAAGGTTTGTGTTTTGACACATTGGGCAACGCAGCTCATCCGAAAGTTTGCGGAAGCGTTGTTGTTGCTCAGTAGTTTGAAATTCAAAAGTATCGACCTGCGCCACTGAGGCCCTTGGATTGCCAAACATCAACAAAACCAAAATCAAACAGAAAAATAAATTCAATTTACTCACAAAGACACCCCACCTCGAAGCTCTGCAATCGCCGGTATAAATTCTTCTCGCCATACTGATTCATCAAGCACACTCACATGTCGATAACGAATGACGCCATCACTGTCCACTAAGTATGTTTCCGGGGCACCATACACACCTAAGTCAATCCCAAACCGGCCGCTTTCATCCAGAATACTAAACTCAAAGGGGTTGCCGTTTTCACCTAGCCAGTTAACAGCTAAGCCCTGACGGTCTCGGTAGTTTACTCCAACCACGGGAATTTCGCCTTCCTCAGCTAAACGCATGAACGTTGGATGTTCTATCAAACAAGGAAGGCAATAACTGCCCCAGATATTAAGCAGAAATATCTGATCAGGCAAATCAACGTTAGTTACCTCTTCGCCATCAACTGTAGTTAATGCAAATTCAGGCATGGGTTTATCAATCAGCATCGATGGCAGAGCTTTGGTGTCTAGAAAAAGCCCTTGCCACAGCAGCACTGCTAGAGCAAAAAAAACTATCACCGGTAAAAAAAAAACGAATCTAGTCATACCCTAGGAAACCGGTTGCAGGGCTTCAGCAGCATTAATAAGCGCCTTATCCTCAGCGCGCTTTTTAAGCTTACGATACCGCTTGTCGGCGGCTGCGAGGCTGCCACCAAAAGCCATGAAGATCGCACCCAACCAAATCCAACGAATAAACGGCTTCACGTATATTGTCATTGACCAGGCCCCACTTTCTTTCTGCTCACCTAGGGTTACAAAAAGATCTCTCAAAAAACCTGCATCAATGGCCATTTCGGTAGAGGGAGTTCCAGTCGCAATATAGATACGTCTCTGAGGCAATAATGTAGCGATGGGAACATCTGCCTTAGTAACTGACATGGCCACCTCATCTCCTACATAATTGGGCCCCCTAACCTGACTGCTACCTTCAAGGGTAAACACATAGCTACCTACATCGATACTTTGACCGGCATCCAACAAGACGCTTTTCTCAGTACTAAAATAGCTGGTCAAAGCGACGCCTGTCACCATTAGGGCAATGCCAAAATGTGCTGCTTGCATGCCATAGTAGCTATAGCTCAAAGATCGCAACCCGGTAATCAAATCTGGTTTATTCGCAGTTTTATTAGCAATATCTTTAACCATGCCCAGTACGATCCAAGCAGCCAGTGCCATAGCAATTGTTGCTGGCAAGGAAAACTCCATTAGGATGACTAGCGGCAGAGCTACGCCGATTGCAATGCTCGCCAACGCCACTTTTGTTAGCTGCTTAATCAAAAAACTTACCGAGGTTTTCTTCCACCGGCTAATTGGCCCAATACCGACAAATATCACCAGCAAAATCATCAAGGGTACAAAGATTAGATTAAAATATGGAGGACCAATGGAGATCAGATCATCCGTCACAGCCTGATAGACCATCGGGAACAGAGTGCCTAGAAAGACTGATGCCGCTGACACTACTAAAATAACATTGTTCACTAGGAGAAATATTTCTCTAGAGACCAAATCGAAACTGAAATCACTCTTAAGCATCGGCGCGCGAATAGCAAAAAGGATTAAAGAGCCACCTATAGCGACCGCCAGAATTCCAAGAATAAAAAATCCTCTAGACGGATCACTTGCGAACGCATGCACGGAGGTAAGCAAGCCGGAGCGAGTAATGAAAGTACCTAACAAGCTTCCAGAAAAAGCCAAGATTGCAAGCATGATTGTCCAACTCTTGAATACCCCACGCTTTTCGGTGACCGCCAGTGAGTGAATCAAGGCAGTTCCAAACAACCACGTTATAAGCGGCGGATTCTCAACTGGATCCCAAGCCCACCAGCCGCCCCAACCTAGTTCGTAATAAGCCCACCAGCTTCCCAGAGCGATTCCAATCGTCAGAATTGCCCATGATATATTAGCCCACGGTCTGCACCACCTAGCCCAAGCTGAATCAAGGCGTCCACTTAACAATGCTGCAACAGCAAAGGCAAACACCACAGAAAAACCAACATAGCCCATATACAAAGTAGGAGGATGAACAATAAAACCGAAATCTTGTAAGGCTGAATTCAAATCAGCGCCATCAGCCGGAGGGAGTGGCACCACTCTGTCGAACGGGTTAGAGGTCGCCAACATAAAGAGCAGATAACTAAAACAGAGCATACCTAAAATACCCAAAACCCTTGAAGAGAAGTCCAAAGGCATGCTGTTGCTATAAATACTCACTGCCACCATCCAGCCGGTGAGCATAAATGTCCAGAGTAAAAAAGAGCCTTCGTGCCCTCCCCAAACAGCCGTAAACTTATAGCGCATAGGCAGAAGACTGTTGGAATGCTGAGCCACGAACTGAACCGAGAAATCATCGGTGACAAAGGCATAAGCCAATATTGCTAAAGCTAGACCAACAAAAACAAAGACTCCAGCTGACAAAGGTCGAGCTAGCGACATCCATAGAACATTATTAGTGCTGGCTCCAATGATCGGCAATGTGCCGAGAATCACACAAAGCAGTAACGCCAGAATAAGTGAAAAAGAACCTAACTCAGGTACCATTAGACTCTCCGCCATAGTTTCTTTGGTTTTCAGCTGAGGCACCTGCAGCGTCCATCGCAGCTTTCACTTCCGGTGACATATAGTTTTCATCATGCTTAGCTAGCACCCTCGACGCCTGAAAAACACCCGCAACGTCAACCTGCCCTTCAGCAACAATTCCCTGACCCTCCCTAAACAAATCGGGCAGAATACCTTCATATTGAATAGGCACATCGCTAACAAAGTCTGTCGTTACAAACTTAACTTCCAAACTGTCGCCAGAGCGCACAACAGACCCCTCCTTAACCATCCCGCCAATTCTGAAATGGGTGCCTAACTGCACCTCCCCATCAGCTACCTGAGTGGGTGTAAAAAACATATTTATATTCTGGCTAAGGGCAAACAAAGTGACCCCTGCCGCCACGCTCAGGCCAGCTGCGATAAATAGAATAATACCCAGCTTTTTTCTTCGATGCGGCTTCATGTTATTTCTCCTGAGGAGTCAAATTGAGGAGTCAAATTATTCCGTATCTCCTCGTTTGCCTTAACTACTTTCATTAGCATCAGATTCTTCATTGAGCACTATCCTTCGATACTGCTCTTTCAATATTGATTTACGTCTTACCTTGGGTACCAGTAAATTCGCCACAATAAAAATGGCAAAAAGCCCGTAAACAGCCCACACATTAAAGGCATAACCGCCCATATTTAAAAATTCGCTAAAGCTGGAAAATTCTATCGCCTCAATCATCTTTAACCCTGAGCCTCCGCGTGCTGCTTCTTAACTATATCTTTAACCCACTGTGAACCTTTCTCTCGCTGCAGAATTTCATTACGCGTTGATAAAATAAGGCTAACCGTGAAAAACAAATACACAGCTATGATCATGACCCCTGTAGCGACCCAAAATTCGGGACCGTTGGCACTTCCTGAGTCCAAATTTATTGGGCTCGATGGCTGGTGCAAGGTATTCCACCACTCTACTGAGTACTTTATTACTACCACGTTTATGCAACCGACAATGGACAGTAAAGCACAGGCTTTAGCGGCTGTTTCGGAGTTATCCAAGGCAGATCGAAGGGAAATGACACCTAAAAGCAAGAAAAACTGGAAAAGCATCGAGACTAAACGGCTATCTGTCCACTCCCACCAAGTACCCCAGCTTACGCTACCCCAAATAGAGCCGGTGGCTAGGGTGATAAACGAAAACCAAGCCCCTAAAGGCGCGGCATTCTTCGCCACCATATCGGCCAGCTTCATTTTCCAAACTAAGGTAATCGTTCCAGCCACAGCCATCAACGGGAAAAATGCTAGCGACGTTCCTGCC
>CAJWGN010000090.1 GCA_913031035.1 uncultured Gammaproteobacteria bacterium | reverse complement strand
CTTGAATTAACCAGACTACAGGCATGGCAAGATTTAGTGTTTCAAACGACAGTGCGCTTAAAACTCCAAAATAAAGTATGAGCCCGCCATATGAAATTAAAACGGCAAGCCTTGCTCGGGCTATTGGCCTTGGAAGTTCTATGACACTGCGGGAATGCGTTTCTTGCATATTCAACTGCCTATTTAAGTCAATTTAAACTTGTATTAGTGGGGTTGGTTTTAGTTAAGAGCGAGTGCGAGTCGGCCGATGCGTTTGCCTAGGGCGTGACAAAGTTCACTTTCCTCAGAGCTAATTTTTTGGTCGCTATCCGTGCCGGCGAGATGACTTGCGCCGTAAGGTGTTCCTCCGGTTGACGTTGTATTCAATGCGGCTTCTGAATAGGGTAAGCCGCAAAATACCATACCGTGGTGGAGTAATGGCAGTGCCATGCTAAGCAGGGTGGACTCTTGGCCACCGTGAAGAGATGAGGTGGATGTGAAAACAGCGCAAGGTTTATCGATAAGAGCGCCGGATGCCCAGAGCGCGCCAGTAGAATCGATATAAGACTTCATGGCCGCGGCCATATTACCAAATCGGGTAGGGCTGCCTAAAATAAGCCCGGAGCAGTTTCTAAGATCGTCTTCATTGCAAAATATAGCGCCATTATCCGGGATTGTAGGTTCTGTTGCCTGCGTATTCGCCGATACATCAGGCACTGTTCGAATTCGAGCTTCTATACCGGTGGCCTGTTCGACGCCGCGCCCAATGAGCTGCGCCATCTTGGCGGTGGCGCCAGAGCGGCTGTAAAAAAGGACTAACACATAGGGCATTTCAGTCATGGGGTTGTCTCTTGGGCGAATTGCAACACGGCTTCTGGTGGTCGACCAATGACCGCCTTGTCGCCTCTAACGAGAATTGGTCTTTCTATCAAAATTGGGTGCTCACTGACAATGTCCAAGACTATTTCTTCACTTAGCTCTTCGTCGTCTAGGTCGAACTGTTCGAAGGTCGCTTCATTTCTCCTCAATAACTGCTTTAAATTAAGTCCGAGTTTTACAGCTAACGCTCGAATTTCTTCTTTGTTTGGCGGGTGGTCAAGGTAATAGATAGTCTCAAATTCAATATCGTTTTCTTCTAGCAACGCTAGCGCAGCTCTCGATTTTGAGGAGTCTGGATTATGGTAGAGCTTCAACGAATTAGTCATAGGTAGCTTAAGTCTACTGCTTATTAATAGATAAGAAACAAGTTTAGTTTAAACGGGCTATTAATTGAAAACAAACTGTCGAGTCTGGCGTAGGTTTATCTGTCTTTTGAGGCGCTAAAATCTTCTGAAATATTGGCTTACTCGCATCGTACTTTAATGAAATTTTTCATTACCCAAAGCGCTTTCTACGCTGGAATCAAGCAGGGATAGGAAGCGCTTTACTTTCTGCATATCCTCAGAGTCATTGCTATAGCTATGACTCTCACTATTAACCCTGCGCAGTGCCTGCCAAATTTCTACGATACTGCAATCATCTACTGCTTTTGTTGGGACAAAGCGTGGCGGGTTATCGCTGGTTGATGTAATGAGGGGTATGGCCTCTAGGTTGTTCAAGGCAGGTTCCAGCAGGGCTGAATTACTGTCCAGGGTGAGGCTGATTTCGTATTCACTTAAGGGGGCTTCGCCGTTTTGGAACCGTCTTATAACCAGTGCCGCGACAGCAAGGCTGAATTCTTCTTGTTGTAGGAGGCTAATAGCGTTTTCCTCTCTACCGTTTCGGGCCTTGGCTGGGTACTGGTGATAGAACGCTATGCTGCTTCCCACCAGCGCTACTAACCAGCCAAAATACGTGAAAAACAGCACAACAATCGCGGTCGCAAAGGCGAGGTAAATAGATTCTCTGGCCGAGGTAATAAAAACTTCTTGAAATAACGAACCCATGAGCTTCCATATAATGGTTGTGACGAAACCTCCAATGAACGCCGAGCCAAACTGGACTTTGGTATTTGGCAGAAAACTGTAGATGAATGCAAACGCCAAAGACATAAGTAGGATGGGAGCTATAAAAGCAACAGGCTGAATGACCAGTCCGCCATAGGTTAAGCCTTCTAAGAAACTTTGAAAGTAGTTGGTGTTAACTGAGGAGGTAATGCTGATTGATATAAACAGCAGAAGCGGGCTGACAATCACCGCAAACAAATACTCACTGACCCGACTCGCCCAGGAGCGAGCTTGTTTAACAGTCCAAATATAGTTGAACGAAAGCTCAATCTTTCGCATCATGTCCAGCACTATAGTCAGAAGCAGGGCCACGCTTGTTATACCAATCAGTTCAACCTGCATTGCATCGACATAGCTTAAAATCTGCGCTGTTACCTCTGTGCGGCGCTCGCCAAGTGGCTCAAGTAAGGTAAGCAGGGTGGGTTCCATCGCATTGTGGACACCTAAGCTTTTTAATATAGAGAAAGTTAATGCCAGCAGGGGAAAGAAACCAATTAAAGTGGTGAATACCAAGCTCATCGCTCTAAGCGATAGCTGACCTTGTAGCAGGTCACGAATGACAGCCACGGTTATTTGGCTGCAACGCACGCAGCTGCGTCTCCAAAACGGTAAGGATGAGACATTGGGTTGCCACAGGAAACCTTTTGCCGAATTCTGCAATTGCTTGGTCTTTTCTTTAAATTGCTGAAGTTGCGAAACCATGGGAGTCAGCTATTCTGGATAAGTAGTGATTATACGATATATCGTTAGTGGGGATAAGCAAGACTCGATATGCTGATCAGGTGGGGTCACGATACCCATATGACGATAAAAGGATGGATTGGCTTAATGCGTGGGATAAGAGGTGAGGTCGCCGGTAAGGTTCAGGGCGTTTTTTTTCGAAAAAACACTAAAGCTCAAGCGGATATGCTTGGGCTTACCGGCTGGGTTCGTAACACTAAAGTAGGCACGGTGGCATTTTTAATTGTTGGTGAGGATTCTGCTCTAGCTGCTATGCAGCGATGGCTGCATAGGGGGCCTCGATTGGCGCGCGTCGATAAGGTCGATTTTGAAACCTGCCAAGTTGAAGATCTGACAGGTTTCAGAATTGACTATTAGCTGAATATTTTACTCAAAAATTCCAGACTCATGTCCTTCTCTATCATTGATTTCTCGCCACTGCGACGATCGAGATGCTCTATAACGCCATCGGCGAGGGTGCGGGGAGAAACAACAAGGCGATGAGGGATTCCGATTAGTTCAGAATCAGCAAATTTTACGCCAGGGCTGGTTTTTTTATCTCTATCATCAAGTAGCACGTCAATGCCGAGTGATTGTGCTTTTTGATAAAGCATTTCACTAACTTCAAGCACGTTTTCGGATTTATGGGCGTCTATCTGAGTGATGATAAGTCGAAAGGGTGCGATGTTTTCTGGCCAAATAATGCCCCGGTCATCGTGATTTTGCTCGATACAGGCGGCCACTACACGAGTAACCCCAATTCCATAGCAGCCCATGGTCAAGGCCACGGCTTTGCCATTTTCGTTTAGCACAGTTGCCTTTAAGGATTCGCTGTATTTGGAACCCAATTGGAAAATATGACCTACTTCAATGCCACGTTTAATGGCTAAGGTGCCATTGCCATCTGGGCTGCCATCGCCTTCTTGTACCTTTCTTATATCGGCACTTGAATCAAATTTTATTGAGTCTCCCCAGTTGGCAGAGCTCATATGCTTGCCGAGTTGGTTTGCGCCGCAGACAAAATTGCTTAATTCGATAACAGATTTATCCGCTATAACAGGTATAGCCAGATCAATTGGACCAATGCAGCCCGGCAAACAGTTGAGTGTTGCTTCAATAAGCGCGTCGTCAGCAAAAGTAATAGGGGAGTATAGTTGGCTGAGTTTTCCCGCTTTGATTTCACTTAGCTCTTGATCACCCCTTAACAGCAGCGCTACGAGCTGATCAGTTTTCTCACCTTTGCTGTCGGCGCCGTGGACTATTAAGGTTTTGACTAGGCTACTCGTTGGTATTCCTAGCAACTGCGCAACATCTTCAATAGAGCTGGCATTTCCAGTGTCTTCCATTTTAGCCGGGTTCGACTCTTTTGATGTGTTCGCCGCAGTGGGAATGCCTTCAGCCATTTCTATATTAGCCGCGTAGTCCCCGCTGGAGCTGAAGACTATTTCGTCTTCGCCAGAGTCGGCTAATACGTGAAATTCATGGGAAGTGCTGCCTCCAATGTTTCCTGAATCGGCAATCACCGGCCGGAAATCCAAGCCCAAACGGTTAAAGATGTTGCAGTATGTTTTGTGCATCACCGCGTAGGTATCATCCAATGATTCTTGGCTGGTATGAAAAGAGTAGGCGTCTTTCATAATAAACTCCCGCGCACGCATAACGCCGAATCTTGGACGTCTCTCGTCACGGAATTTAGTTTGAATTTGATATAGGTTGCAGGGAAGTTGCCGGTAGCTGCTGTATTCGTTTCGAACTATGTCGGTGATGACTTCTTCATGGGTCGGGCCGAGGCAGAAATCTCTATCGTGGCGGTCCTTAAATCGGAGAAGCTCATCCCCCATGGTTTCCCAGCGTCCTGATTCTTGCCAAAGCTCAGAAGGCTGAACTACTGGCATGGAGACTTCCATAGCGCCAGATTTATTCATTTCTTCTCTAACGATGTTGCTAACTTTATGTAATACCCTGAGGCCCAGGGGCAACCATGTGTACAATCCGCTGGCTAATTTACGAATCACTCCAGCGCGTAACATGAGTTGATGACTTGTTATTTCAGCATCTGCTGGAGTTTCTTTTACAGTGGCTAGTAAAAATTGACTGGCTCGCATTATCGTTTCCCATAAAAGAAAGGCAGCCTAGGGCTGCCTTTCGTCAAACTCAACTTCGTGTCGCCTAATTTAGGGAGCGAATCAGGACGTGACTTAGAACGCGACTTAGAGCGCGAATTCTTTAAGTTTCTTCAAAGGTAATACCTTTACCCGAGTTGTGGCTGGTTTGCGAGGAATGTCCATAAGTTCACCAGGCTTAAATGGGTTAGGGACATTCTTGCGAGCAGGGCGCGCAGGCCTGACAACCGATTTAATTTTCAACAAGCCAGGCAGTGTGAATTCGCCAACAGCACGTTTCTTAATGTGACGCTGTATAATGATGCCTAGCTCATCGAGAACAGCGGACACTTCTTTCTTGCTTATTGAGGTGTTCTCTGCGATCTCATTTAGAATCTCAGTTTTTGTGTACTTCTTCTGAATCGCAGGAGTTTTACGTGCTGCAACAGGTGCAGCTTTTGTTGCTACAACTTTGCGAGTTGGTTTCTTAACAGCCATGCGGAATCTCTTTATTGTATTTCAGTTATAGTTAGACGGTTTGTTTGACAGTGCAAACGCGAGTCTGCGTGTCAGGAAAGAAACGATTATTATTTATAATTTTTGACTACCTTCCAAGGATGTATTTATAAAGCATTAAACATGACCTATCAAGTACTATAATGAAGAAATTTTTTTTTGGTTTTGTCTCGCAAAAATCAGTCTATTTATGCTTTGTCGTGTGGCATTTCCCGCCCCCTGATTCGGCTGTTTAGTCAACTTAAAAGGTGGGTGGAAAGGTAATATGGCCAGAGAAAATTGATGGCAGGGGAATGGGCTTTTAAAATTCTCTTTTTGACTTTGGCCGCCAGCTTTGGATGCAGACGTAAAGAAAGAGTTTTCTGAATCAAATCGGCTAGACAAAAATAAGCTGACTAGGTTGATCCTTTCGGCTCAGCTTTTGGATTTATGCTCGCTTAACGGCCATATTTATATCCCTGCCATACCTGTAATACTTCTCTGGCATGTCCCTCAGCGTGCTCTGGATGAAATAGATCAAAGGGAAATCTGCTTAAATGATTATGTGTTAGGGGTGCGAGTAAAAATCCATATAAGGTACAATGTGCGGCTTTTTGGGTTATGGCAGAAAACTGCTGTGGGCTGTGGTCAAGGATGATGAGCTTGAGGGGTGGTCTTAAATTGCACTCTCGAACTGCGATTTCGGGCGGTGGCTTTACTTCGTGACTAGTTCCTGTGTTGAGTCCAGTGACTTATCTCAGTGATGTAGAGCTGTGGAAAGAAGCATAGATGTGAAATATGAATGTAGATTTGTCTTATACCTTAAGCCTAATCGTAACCTGTTTTTGTTTTTAGCCTTTTACTTTGGAGTTTATTAGTCAGCCTATGCCGATCTACGAATATCAATGTACCAATTGCGATGCTACGTTAGAAGCATTGCAAAAAATGAGTGATGCACCGCGTGTGGATTGTCCTGAGTGCCAGAAGCCAGCACTTAAGAAACTGGTTTCTGCTGCCAGCTTTCGCCTTAAAGGTGGGGGATGGTATGAGACTGACTTTAAAACCGGAAATAAAAAGCAGCTTGCTGAGTCAGATTCCGGTGACAAATCAGCCGGTAGCAGCAAATCTGGTAAAGATTCTGCGGCAAAGTCAGATACCACTAAAGCCAAGCCTAAAGCAGAAACCAAAACTACACCGTCAAAGCCAAGCTCAAATTGAGCTGAGGTGGACAAAAAAGGCCAATACAGGCTTTACTAACGAATAAGGAAAGGGTCGAAATTATGCGCAGCCATTATTGTGGTGAATTGAACGAGTCTCATGTAGATCAAGAGGTGTCACTGTGTGGCTGGGTTCACCGACGTCGTGATCACGGCGGCGTTATATTCTTGGATGTGAGAGACCGAGAGGGTTTGACTCAGGTTGTTTTTGATCCGGATACAGTTGAAAGTTTCGCTCTCGCTGAAAGTGTCAGAAGTGAATATGTAGTTCAGGTTAAGGGCAGGGTTAGACTCCGTCCGCAAGGCACTGGCAATGCCGATATGGTAACAGGTCAAATTGAAGTGCTAGGCAAGGGTTTGGTTATTCTTAACGCATCCAATACGCCGCCGATTCAGTTGGATGAGCATGTGGAAGTTGGCGAAGAAGTCAGGCTTCACTATCGCTATATCGATTTACGCCGTCCGGAAATGGCTGAGCGGTTACGGTTTCGTTCAAAAGTTACCAACACGGTTAGAAACTTTTTGGATGAAAATGGGTTTTTGGATATTGAAACTCCGTTACTTACCAAAGCTACCCCTGAAGGTGCGAGAGACTACTTAGTGCCTAGTAGAACTCATCCTAATCGGTTTTTTGCCTTACCCCAGTCGCCACAGCTGTTCAAGCAAATCCTAATGGCGGCAGGAATGGATAGGTATTATCAAATAGCGAAATGTTTCAGAGACGAAGACCTGCGAGCCGACCGACAGCCTGAGTTCACTCAGATAGATGTAGAGACATCTTTCATGGATGAAGAGCAAATCATGTCTATGATGGAAGTGCTAATACACCATGTGTTTAAGAGTCATATGGATGTTGATCTAGGCACATTTCCGCGCATCACTTTTGCCGAAGCGATGCGTCGATACGGCTCGGACAAACCGGATTTGCGTATAGATCTTGAGCTAGTCGATATCGCTGACCTAATGAGCGACGTTGACTTTAAAGTGTTTAGTGGCCCGGCTAAAGACCCTGAAAGTAGGGTTGTTGCATTGAGAGTCCCTGAAGGTGCGGGAATTAGCCGTAAGGTTATCGACTCTTATACTGACTTCGTCGGAATTTACGGTGCCAAAGGTTTGGCATGGATTAAGGTCAATGACATCTCTGCAGGTGTCGATGGTCTACAGTCTCCAATTATTAAGTTTATGCCTGAGGCGACAGTGTTGGCTTTGATGGCCAAGCTGGGCGCGCAAACAGGTGACATTATTTTCTTCGGCGCGGATAAAGAGAAGGTGGTTAACGAGGCTATTGGTGCTCTGCGGGTGAAAGTCGCTGGGGACTTAGGTCAGGTACGTGAGGGCTGGGCCCCACTGTGGGTTATAGACTTCCCAATGTTTGAAAGTACAAGCGATGGAGGCTTAACTTCCTTACATCATCCATTCACAGCGCCAGCTTGTGACGCCGATGAGCTGCAGGCTAATCCTAAGCAGGCACTCTCTAGAGCCTACGATATGGTTCTTAATGGCACTGAGTTAGGTGGCGGCTCCATTCGTATTAATAAACCTGATATGCAGCAATCAGTGTTTAAAGTTTTGGGTATTGGGGAAGAAGAAGCTACCGAGAAGTTTGGCTTCTTGTTAGATGCGCTGTCCTACGGTTGTCCTCCTCATGGAGGGATCGCGTTCGGCTTGGATAGATTGATTATGCTGATGACTGGCGCGTCTTCAATACGGGATGTTATTGCGTTCCCTAAGACACAGTCCGCCGCTTGTCCATTAACCAATGCCCCAGGAACGGTTTCAGCAAAGCAGCTAAAAGAGCTTAATATTCGCTTGCGAGAACAAGAAAAAAGTAAAGTTTAGGCCCACTGAGTTAAAAAGATAAGGAGTCTGTTATGGCCGGTCACAGTAAATGGGCCAATATCAAACACCGTAAAGCGGGCCAAGACGCTAAACGCGGCAAGGTTTTTACGAAAATAATTCGTGAAATAACCGTGGCTGCCAAAACCGGCGGGGGAAACCCTGACGACAATCCCCGTCTTAGAGCGGTGATAGATAAGGCACTAGGCGCCAATATGACTCGCGAGACTATTGATCGCGCGGTTGCTAGGGGGGCTGGCACATCCGAGAATGAAAACTTGGAAGAACTTGTCTATGAAGGCTACGGACCAGGCGGGGTCGCTGTACTTGTTGAAACTTTGACCGATAACAAGAATAGAACAGTAGCCGAAGTCAGGCATGCGTTTAGTAAACACGGCGGTAGCTTAGGCACCAACGGATCAGTTGCCTATTTATTTGAGAAAACAGGCATTGTCAGTTTTCCCGCCGGCAGTGATGAAGAGCGTGTTATGGAAGTAGGGCTCGATTCTGGAGCCCATGATGTTGTTACCAATGAAGATTCCAGCATTGACGTGATGACTGCTTTGGAAACTTTTTGGGCGGTTCAGGACGCCTTTAAAGCTATTGAGATTGAACCAAGCTCGGCTGAGATGACGATGCTCGCCTCCACTGATGCAGAATTAGATCTAGATGGCGCAGAAACGCTGCTTAAACTGATCGATCACATGGAAGATTTAGATGATGTACAAAACGTCTATTCCAATGCCAAGATTTCCGATGAGATAGCGAGCCAACTGTAATCTATTCGTCCGCCCGTCTATCGCCTTTTATAGGCGTTTTAAGATGAGCTAAGGGCGCAAAACCAGGAAAAACGACTATGGCCATTATTCTGGGCATTGACCCAGGGTCTAGAGTTACCGGATACGGCCTCATCAATGTTGTAGGCAACAAATTTGAGTTTGTTGCCTGTGGCTGTATAAAAACTGAAACTAAGCTGCTGCCGGATCGACTTAAAATTATCTTCTTTGGGGTCTGTGAGGTGATCGAAGAATTTTCGCCGCAGCAGGCCGCTGTCGAAGAAGTCTTTATGGGCAAAAATGCCCAGTCTGCACTGAAATTAGGACAGGCCAGAGGCAGCGCCATGGTGGCATGTTTGTCCCATGACTTACCCGTGGATGAGTACTCTGCGAGGAAAGTGAAGCAGGCCGTTGCGGGGTCTGGAGCAGCTGATAAAACTCAGGTGCAGCATATGGTGAGGGCGCTATTGCGGATAAATGATAAAATTGCCGAAGATGCGGCAGATGCGCTTGCGGTAGCTATATGCCATGCCAATACATCGGCTAGTTTGATTCGGCTAGCGGGTGCAAAATCATTTAGTCGCAAACGACTTCGCGGTTAGCTGGGGTATGTATGCTGCATTTAAGAATGCAGTCTCAGTGAGGCAATTAGTGCGTATGAATCACACGTAACCATTATTACCAGATAAACAAGAAGCACAATTACCAGATAAACAAGAAGCACACGCTGAAGGTATAAAATTGATAGGACAGTTGCGAGGTAAATTGCTTGCTAAAACCCCCCCGGAAGTTTTGCTTGAGGTTGGCGGTGTTGGCTACGAAGTGCAAGTTCCGATGAGCACTCTTTATGAATTGCCAGAGCTGGGCCGTGAGGTGCTGTTGCATACACACTTTGTTGTCCGCGAGGACGCTCAGTTGCTGTATGGATTTCATGATCTGAAATCTAAAGCCATGTTCCGCTCCCTGATTAAAGTAAACGGTGTTGGCCCTAAAATGGCATTAGGAATTCTATCAGGCATGACGGCAGATGAGTTCGTGCGAACAATTCGTGGGAATGACGTGAATGCTATGATTAAGATGCCTGGTATTGGTAAAAAAACCGCAGAAAGGCTGGTTATTGAAATGCGGGATAGGCTCGATGAGTGGGGTGACACTAGCGAAGCTGTCGCCAGCAACAGAACATTGACGTCATCTGTTAGCAAAGATGCGGAGACAGCCCTGATAAGCTTGGGCTACAAACCTCCTCAGGCGGCGCGCTCAATCGCGGTCGTCATGAAGGAGCATCCAGAAATTGAAGATAGTGAAGCGCTTATCCGCCTCGCACTTAAGAGCATGGCTTAGCAATGGACGAAGATAGACTTATTTCAGCGACAGCAGTGCCTATTGAGGATCCTCTTGATCGCGCTATCCGACCGCTAAGTCTAAAAGACTACGTGGGTCAAAGTGTAGTAAAAGAGCAGATGGAAATTTTCATTTGTGCTGCTCGAAACCGTAACGAACCCCTTGATCATACTTTGGTGTTTGGCCCCCCTGGGCTGGGTAAAACCACGTTGGCTAACATTATTGCCAACGAGTTAAATGTCTCAATAAAAACGACTTCGGGTCCTGTTTTAGAAAAAGCCGGTGACTTAGCAGCGATGCTGACTAATCTTGAGTCTGGTGATGTCCTGTTTATTGATGAAATACACCGTATGAGTCCAGCTATTGAGGAAATCTTGTATCCCGCAATGGAAGATTTTCAATTGGATTTGATGATTGGTGAAGGGCCCGCGGCACGCTCGATCAAGCTGGATTTGCCGCCCTTCACCCTAGTTGGCGCTACCACAAGAGCAGGTTTGTTGACGTCACCGTTGAGAGATCGCTTTGGCATTATCCAGCGCCTAGAGTTTTACTCTGTAGAGGAGCTGGCAAGCATCGTGAGTCGTTCGGCATCAATTCTGGGAACCCCTATGAACGATGAGGGAGCTATTGAAATTGCCAAGCGCTCTCGCGGGACGCCTCGAATAGCCAATCGATTACTGCGGCGGGTTAGGGATTATTCAGAGGTGAAGGCTGATGGGGCGGTCAATTTGGATACTGCAAGCCGAGCCTTGGATATGTTGAGTATCGATAAAAATGGCTTCGATCACATGGATCGCAGACTACTCATGACAATGATTGAGAAATTTGATGGTGGTCCTGTTGGTATCGATAGCCTTGCGGCCGCGATCAGCGAGGAGCGCGATACCATTGAAGATGTGTTGGAGCCTTATCTTATACAACAAGGCTTTATCATGCGCACTCCGCGGGGCAGGGTTGTGACGCAATTTGGCTATCGTCATTTCGGTATTAAGCCATCAAAAGCGGTTGCTGAGTTATTTTCTCAAAGTGCTGAGTAAGCGGTTTAACAGTTTTGAGCTAAGCCATTGAGTTAACAGCTTTAGGCCCCACCTTTGATGACAACATTGAGCTAACGTCACTTAGTGATGCACAGCCTTATTGTGGCCACAATTAACCCTAAAATGGCCCCCATTGATCCTTGCAGAGCTATATTTAGACTCTTTAATGGGTTTTCACAAAACTATTTTAGGAATTGGCCGAATTAATCTTCTTATGCGGAGGATTTCCCGCGGCTTATTGCTGTCGTAGCTAAGTATTTTGTCGGTAATGTTTTAAACGAAACTGGAGAAAAATTTTGAATGAGCTGAGTCCTCTTCAACTAATTCTGGGGGCTAGTATAGAAGTACAGCTGGTGATGCTGATCTTGCTGCTACTTTCTATTGTTTCTTGGGTAATGATTGTGCAGCGCTGGCTGGTGTTGTCCGCTTCGCTTAAAGGTGTGACTGCTTTCGAGAGGCGGTTTTGGTCTGGGATAGATTTGAGCCAGCTTTATAAAGAAGGCAGCCAAATGCAAAAAGAAGATATTCCTCTTGTTGGAATGGAGAATATCTTTCGCGCTGGATTTAAGGAATTCATGCGTCTGCGTCAGCAAACAACTGTGGATAAAGAGGCGATAATGGAAGGCGCTCAGCGTGCCATGCGGGTTGCTTATTCCAGGGAGGAAGAAAAGCTCGAAAAGCATCTTTCGTTCTTAGCAACGGTCGGGTCAGTGAGTCCTTATATAGGCCTTTTGGGGACGGTGATTGGCATCATGAACGCTTTTATTGGACTGGCGAACCAGGCCCAAGCCACGCTTCAAGTTGTTGCGCCAAATATTGCAGAGGCATTAATAGCGACTGGCTTGGGTCTGTTCGCTGCAATCCCTGCGGTGGTCGCATTTAATCGCTATACCTCTGACGTCGATAATGTAACCAGCAGCTATATTACTTTTTCGGATGAGTTTTCAAGCATCTTGCATCGCCAGATTCACAGTAACTAAATTTCAGAAGGCTTAAATGGAAATTCTAGTTCGCAAAAAACGTAAGCCCATGGCAGATATCAATGTAGTTCCGTACATAGACGTTATGTTGGTGCTGCTTATCGTTTTCATGGTGACAGCACCAATGCTAAACCAAGGTATCGAAGTGGATCTGCCTCAGGCGAATAACGAGCCGGTGGATATCGACGAGAACCGCGAGACCTTGGTAGTGTCCATAAAGGCGGATGGCAGCTACTTCCTCAGCATTGGGGCGACAGGTGAAGAGGCTCAAAGCCTCGAGTTGTCTGTACTCGGGGATCAAGTTAGACGAGTAGTGGATGCTAATCCTGATATTCAGGTTTTAATTGAAGGCGATAGGGAGGCCGATTGGGGAACAATGATTACCCTAATAACAACTCTGCAGCAGGCTGGGGTAGATAACCCGAATTTTATAACCGAACCCATTAGTAGTTTATGAGGATTTGCAGTTTTGTAGCTGCAAATTGATGTAATGAGCAGTGCTATCAACAATATAATTATTTATAACGGCTACCCGCTTTCGGTTGTAGTTGCTGTTGGCCTGCACATCACTTTACTTGTGTCTTTGTTGTACCTGCAAGGCGACAGTAAAGTGGAGACTATCGACTTTATCCAGCCGACGGTTATTAAGTCGCTTTTCATCGATGAAAACCCACAAGTTACTAACCAGAAAAATATTGAACGTCGCCGCTTAGAACGAATTGAACAGCAGCGTGTTGAGAGACAACAAGATGACGCCCGCAAGCGCACAGAAGCTGACGCAGCTGCTCAACAACGCAGACAAGAACAAGAGGCTGCTAAGGCAGCAGCTGATGCTCAAGAGCTTTCAAGGCAGCAGGCGGTATTGCGGGATAGAGAAGAGGTAGATCGTCTCTTGCTAGAGCAGCAGCGCCGAGAACGTGAGCGGGAACAAAGAGAGACTGAGCAGGCAGACAGTCAGCGTCAAGAAGAGGCGCGGGAAAGGTCTGAGCAACGGGCTCGCGAAGCAGAGCAAGCCAGCGCCGCTGCAGAAAACGCAGCCAGAACTGAATTCGAGTTAATTCAAAGTGCGACGGGGCTGATCCAACAGGTGATTCAAGAGAATTGGTCGAGACCACCAAGCGCTAGGAATGGCATGCGTACTATTTTACAAATTTCGATGTTGCCTACTGGAGAGGTGACGGATGTCACTATTACTCAGTCCAGCAACGATCCGGCATTTGATCGAGCTGCCGAAACGGCAGTATTCAGGGCAGCTCCGTTTGCGGAGCTGCAAAGCTTGCCAATCAGAACGTTTAACGATAATTTCCGGTCGTTTTCGTTAACTTTTCAGCCAGAGGATTTATTGAATTGAAACACTTTAAGTTAATCTTTA
>CAJWGN010000089.1 GCA_913031035.1 uncultured Gammaproteobacteria bacterium | reverse complement strand
GAACTATTATATCGAGTAATACGAATATAGGTGTCTGCTTGTTTAAATTCTTAGTCAGCAAAAACGCCAGCAAGCAAATTTCTCACAGGAATAGAGAAGGTCAACGGAGGTAAGGGAAATACTGAAATAAACAAATAAAAAAGGCCCAAGACTCTTCCAAATGGGATTCTCTCAGGCTTAACATGCGACAACCAGGGGAAGATTGTTGTCTTTTCGGACTCGCGACGGCAGCTACTGTTCAGGAGAAAACATAAGCTTTCGCAAATAATTCAAGGCAACCTAGTAAGCGGTTCTGCTTCTTTAACTAGCGTCTAGTTATTAAGCTCCTCTTAACTTCATACCAAAGAAATCAAAACTACTTAATAATATTTCCTAGGTACAGGAACAGTAAACCCGACCACAGCTCGAAGTAAACTCTGATTAAATCGTTTTTAACATCGGTTTATCCGAACATTTAGCAAGCTATCAATCATTCGCCGATGGCCTATCAAAAAGCCTTCGCTCACTTTCATCCGAATCGACTCAGACTCAGATGCATTTAGCAATCATAGCCGATCCAATAATCTAGGACCCTTTATCCGGCTACCGGCTACTTAAATGGGCCGGCAATCCAGCCCCCTGAACCCTTCGATAACCTGGCTCTGATAACCAACCCTTAGAACGCCTTGAGTCTGCCGACGCTTGGTTTGCAGTGCTTTCTTTGCTTGTAGAATAAATTTATAGAAATCTTCGTCGCGCTTTTTTTCGATATGCTTCGCTTTTTGGGCCTTCGGTCATAGTCGAACCTCATCGGATGAATTTCTGAAAAATTTATGGAGAACACGTAAATCCTGTTGATCCCCTGAAACGACATTTACCGCCATTATAATCGAGAGAATAAATATGTTTGCAGACTCATTTAACTTCACAGCCTATGAAACTGTTCAAAGTGAGAAACGTCGCACATTTATACATCGTAGATGATGCTTAAATACAAAAACGTTGTGCGAAAATAAATTAGAAACCCTAAAGGAAGTAAAAATGAAAAGAATTATAGCAGTCACAATTGCCACTTTGCTCTCACCCATGTCAGCCCTTGGGCAATCAGATTATTCACTAAGTTGGTCCCTTACTGGAGTAGCCGACATAGCAAGTATAGAACTTGATATTGAAAGCGGTACGAGGTACTTCTCAGCGAACGGAGGAGCAATATATACAGATGGAACTGTCCTTCCAATAACAGGAACCTGTCAGTTCTCTAGTAGTAACGGAAACTATGATTGTAATATCTACATGGCTCCTGGTTTATCAGGATATATGGTCCTTGATTCCAATTCCAATTTCAGTGGAAAGTGGGCCACGATAGACCAGACCGGCAGTGTAATAGAGGAAGGCACACTCACAAGGCAATAGTAGAAAAGGTTCCAATTCTGAAATAGGTTGCTCTACGTAGGCGAAAGGACAATCGGAGCTCTCGGCTATTAGCCAGGTGCTATGACAGAGACTGGGCGGGTAATTTAAATTTCAGAAGATTAATACACGGTGACGTTTCGAGCCAAGCTCGCAAGGATTGATAGAGTCTCCAAGTTAAACATCAAGCATAGGAGGGGCGGGCCTTGTATTGTTGTGATCGACATTGAAGCGCAGTCATCTGCTCCTAATTTCCGGCCACTTTAGCAGCAGCTACCTCAATACAGCCACAATTGATCGCTAAGATGCTAGGGTCAAATAGTTAAAATGCCATAACATCCTGTTGTAATGGCCGCTCAATCAATTTGATTGAACCCTCCTATAGTTCGACCCCGCTCACTTAGCCCTCATCATGAGGGCTTTTTTTCGGATAAAATTAAGTGGCACTGACAAATAAAACTTATGAGAGGCTAGGTACGGAGCAAGGCGCGGCTGAACTAAACAGAGCAGGGGACTGCTGCTCCGCCTCGGATTAAGGCAGAGCAGGCTTGCGACAATCCTTTTGAATAAACTAGCCCCTCAAGCAGAGCTAGATTTTTACTGAGTTACTGCGCTGACATTACTGAGATTCAGGGCAATAAAGTCCGCAAGGATGCGCCCTGTTTCTAATAGAAGCGGGTCCTTCTCTTCGTCTTCGTCCTTATCGTCATCGCTGGCATTTTCATCTTCAACTTCGACGGAATCCTCGGCGGAGGCAACAATTGTATCGTCATTTTCTGTAAGTTCTTCTTCCTCGTCTACCTCAGCATTGGGATCTTCAACCCACTCGTTGAGGGTAAGCCCCTTCAAAAACCGTCTCAAATTGTTCGCGTCAAATTCTTCTCGCCTGCGTTCTTGGCGTTCACTTTTGACAACCGACTCATTGAGAGAAATCTCTTCGCGTTTACGAAGCTTTTTGCTGCGTTCGATCTGATCAATGAGATAGCCGAAATCAGGAGAAGCACTTGCTCGCTCGTCATGACGTGACTGTAACTCAGGTAGAAGCGCCTTAACGGCTGTGTAGCGTCGATACTCGACAGGTCTCACTGTATCCCATGGCAGGGCGCCGTCTAAGCTACTTTCACCAATGTCTTCATAGGCTTCATAAAAATCAGGAAATGCGATATCAGGAATAACACCGCGATGCTGCGTGCTTTCTCCTGAAACGCGGTAGAATTTAGATCTAGTCAATTTCACCTGACCATATTCCATAGGAATTATTTCTTGCACTGTGCCTTTACCAAAAGTCTGGCCGCCTAATATAATGCCTCGCTCGTAGTCTTGTATGGCACCGGCAAATATTTCCGATGCTGATGCGCTCGTGCGGTTTACCAAAACAGCCAATGGACCCGCGTAGGCTACCTCAGGGTCATTGTCACCAAACGATCTGGTAAAACCGTTACGTAGTCCTGAATATCTGATTTGCACGGTAGCGCCAGTTTCAATAAAGAGGCCCACGAGCTGATTTGCCTCGCTGAGACTTCCGCCACCGTTATTGCGGAGGTCTACCACAACGGCGTCGACTTGCTCTTCTTGTAACTCTTCTAGCAGTACTTTGACATCTCTGGTAGAGCTTTTGAAATCTTCTTCCCCTCGTGACGCAGCCTCGAAGTCGAAGTAAAAAGTAGGGAGGTGGATGATGCCAATTTTATAGTCTTGGTCATTATAAGAAAGTTCGATGACCTCTTGCTTAGCCGACTGATCTTCAAGCTTAACCGTGTCTCGCGTAATGCTGACCATGGAAGCTTCAGATTCAGCCACCGATTCTTCGGATAGCACGCTCAGGCGAACTATGGTGCCTTTCTCGCCTCGAATTTGAGCCACTACATCGTCTAGTCGCATGCCTACAACGTCCTGTATCTCGCCGTCGACTCCTTGCGCTATACCAATTATCCGATCACCTTTCTTGAGCTCTTTGCCCCGTTCGGCAGGGCCGCCCTTAATCAGCTCAGCAACCTTGGTGTATTCCTCATCAGTGGTTAACTGGGCACCAATCCCCTGAAGAGATAGAGACAGGCCCATATTGAAGTTTTCGGAATCTCTCGGCGAAAAGTAAGAGGTATGCGGATCGACGGCCTTAGCCACTGTGGCGAGATATGTTTGAAAAATATCCCTCGCGTTTGTTTTCAAGACTTGATTAAGCTGATTGCGGTATCGTTTGCCAAGTTTCTCTGCAATTTCTTCGTCCGTGTCGCCAGTGAGTCGAAGGCTTAGCACGCTGTTTTTGATGCGCTTGCGCCAGATTTCATCAAGCTCGGCGTCGGTGTTAGCGTAAGGCGCTTCCTCTCGATCAATTAGAATGGTCTCATCTATCGAGAAATCCATCGACGAGATGTTGTTTTCTACTTCCTCTATAGAATAAATTAATCTTTCGAGAACCCGTTGGTAATAGCGATTATAAATTTCAAACCCGGGCTCTACGCTGCCATCCTTGAGGGAGTCATCAAGTGTGTATCGGTATGCGCTAAGTTTGTTGATGTCACCACGCATAAAATACAAATGAGAGCCATCCAGGGAGTCTAGGTAACTGTCAAATACAGTGGCGGAAAAATTGTCGTCAATCTCAACCGACGAATAATGCTTGGTCTGTAATTCTTGGAGCAACTCAAGTGCGGTTGTGCCATGTACCTGCTCGCTGCTGACAGGCTGGTATAGCACGTCGACATCGAGAACAGTATGAAGTTGCTGTGACTCTTCTTGAGCTAGAAGCAGACTTGATTGCAGTGCACAAATTGAGAAGAGGCTGGCTTTAAAGACTTGATTGATTTTGGGCAGTGATCGACTGATTGTATGCATATTTCCCCACATAAAACGTGTGTACTCCTATAAGACAGAATATGAGAATCGGTGTAAAACAGAATGTAAAACAGAGCGTCACACTTTATGTTTTCAACTTTTACAGGTTTGCGTCAGAGACTATTCTAAAACAACGTCCCTGAGAAGCCCTTTAAATAATTATCAGGCACCTTAAGGAGCCCAAACGTAAACTTAGCGAATAACCTTGGACTTGGCGGAGGCGTGTCGCTCCGCTCGTTCAACGTCAATATAGCGATCTGTTATTGCACTAGAGCCATGGCCAGCATCGTCCCTGACGTGCTCTCTGGGTCTGTGTTTGACATCTTCTGAGATGCCGGTGTGTCTGAGCCAATGGACTGTGGCATCAGACAGACGCTCTGAATCCTCTTCAAATCCTTCATGGCGCATTTTATCTGCGGCAGTGTCAAAACACTTTTGAACGATCCCTCTTATCTGGCGGGTGCTGGTAATACCCCCTTTGCCGCGAGTCTTGTGAATCAGCGGGGTCGATTCCCCCGGGCCAGGAATAATTGGAAGTCCTCTGGACTTACGGTAGCGTTTAAGCGCGATAAGCATGGCGTCACTGACAGATATTTCCCTTTCCTTGTTACCCTTGCCGACAGTTAAAAACCACCAGTTGCCTTCCTGATCAAGCTGGAAGTGGCCCATCTGAGGCTGCCACCTTGCAGTATCGACCAGCTCAGATATTCGAAGATACATAGCGAATAGGGCGTTCATGATGAATAACGTTCGCTCATGGATAGCTGGATCAAGTTGGGCCATAGTTTCGGCAGATTCGATGACATAATCCCACTGCAACGGAGAGAGACGGCGGATTTTTCCTTGGGATTGGTGTTTGCGAATAAATTTACTTTTCTGGCGTATTTGAGAAACAGGGTTCGCTTTTAGAATGTTCTCTTGAATAAGAAAGTTAAAAAAGCTGCTTAGCACGCTGAAAAGGGACTGCAGACCTGCTTGAGACGCCACGTATTCTCCGCCAGCACTTACATAGGGCCTCCATTGTGAATTGGGAACTCTTTGTCCGTTCTTGTCTACGTATCTTGGGACGTTCTTAGTGCCGATCCATGCAGCAGGGGGATTCCTCGCAAATTCTGCATAGGTTTCTATATCCTCGCGAACAATCTGTTTGAGTGATTTGTTAGCAACCAGCCAGCACCAGTGCAGCATGTGCTCTATTTCTCTGCGATAAGTGCTAAAGGTATCGGGGCTGCCGCGATAGCTGAACACGAACTCGCTCGCATTTTGATAATCATTAAGAGCGTCCTCTGGTGCATTTTCGATAAGGTGTGCAATAGATTGGACCCGCTGCTTAAAAGGGTTTTCCATTCGATCGAGGGTGTCAAAGAAGGCCGTGGGTGACTTCATAATTTAGCTTACTTATTCTATATAAGGTGCTGACTGGTTTGTAGATTACTTTTTCAGTACGCTAAAAATCAAGCAGAAATTAAGATTAGAAATTGGCAGGGTTAAACAAGCTATCGGATTCCCGTGATTAATCTTTAGCCCGTGGTTTACATTGATCGTTAAGGCTATGTGGGTTTGTAGGAAGATGATAATGCACTCTCGAAATGAAATGATACACCGATTGAGACCCCCCGGGGCTAGTGGCTGCGTCGCCCACAGTCAAAGGCCAATTTTACGTGGGGTAGGGGGAAAATATCACTGTGCTTTCGTCTCAGCTTGATCAAGGAGCAGCTTCTCAGGCAAGCCAGAAGTAGTCGCAGGCAGGGGGCTTGTCATCTCTACGAAGACGATTAAAGAAATAATAGGACCGAGCGGGGACGGTTCTGGGTGTCGAAGACTGAAAATTTTTATTTGCAGCTGGGCGCAGTGTCTCATCACTGTTTCGATAATATTGAATTAATTTTTGCCAAACTAGCGCATCTAGCACCACTTCTTTAAGCCTGCTTCTCCAGTCTAAGCCGGTAAGGCTTGTCGCGTCCTTACTGTTAATAGACACTATTGTATTTGCCGAGTTGAACAATAAAGCTAATTAAGTATTAACTACAATATCTTGTAATCTAATTAATTAGTTTAAAAAGTTACAACATCTCTATCGTCACAAGAATAGCTTACTTTTCCTGTATTGCCCGGTAAGTTAATTTAATTTTGTCTTTTTTACATTGTTTGGGTTGGGAGACGACGAGCAGCATTGATCTGTGCAGCTAAGTCTAAAACGCTTTAGGCATAGGCACGTGGTTAAAAGGGGCCACAGCTCCATTCCCGTTATTTGATCTTTAAGATAGCGCCTAGCCGCAGCCAGAACTCAAATTCAGGGTGATTTGCATGATCCTTGGCCGAAGAGTAATTGACGCAGGTCGCCTCATGCCAGGCTTAATGCCGTGCAGGCTGAGTTACTTACATTTGGCTAAGTAGCTATCGGGTTAAAAAATTAGACTGACAGAAGAATCATTCGTTTACTTTGAAAACGATCATTAATTACGTTAGTTTCGACACATAATGGACAAACAGCATTTTGCTAATATTATACAATCTATGAGATTAACGAGATAAGTTGATGAAAATGTATACTTTAATGAAAAAGTCGCTTGGCAGTGCAGGAATCACTATAGCCTTGCTGATGACTTCAGGCGTGCTTTTTGCCCAGAGCTGGGAGTTGCCTCGAACAGCTTCCGGAAAGCCGGATTTGCAGGGGGTTTGGACTAACAAAACCTTAACGCCGTTGAGTCGGCCAAAAGAGCTTGGTGAGACGCTGATACTTAGCGAACAAACCGTTGAGCGCATGGTCACCGATAATCAAAACTACTTGAATGCAGAATACTCTTCCAGCGACCCGGACAGGGAAGCAGGGGCAGGAGCGCAAGCGGGGAATGACGGTGATACTAACGACGGCTATAACGAGTTTTGGAAAGATGTAGGCACCGATATTTTGCGGATTAACGGTGAGTTTAGATCATCGATAATTGTCGACCCAGCTGATGGACAGATTCCTTATGCGGGGGACCCTCGGGCTCGTTTTAGTAGAGCAGAGGGTGCTCCTGGGCCTTACGATGGTCCGGAAGGTAGGCCCTTAGCGGAGCGCTGCCTGCTGTCATTTGGCTCTCATTCTGGCCCACCAATGCTGCCGGTTATGTATAACAATAACTATCAGTTCGTGCAGACAGAAGAATATGTAATGATTTTGGCTGAGATGGCCCATGACGCCAGAATAATCCGCATTGGTGACGATGAGCATCTCAGTAATATGGATAAATGGATGGGAGATTCCATCGGTTATTGGCAAGAAGATACATTAGTAGTTGTCACTAAAGGTTTTAATTCTCAACAGAATTTCAGAGGTTCGTCTGAAAAAATGGTGGTGACTGAGCGCTTTAGCCGCACCTCGAATGAGGAAATTCTATACAGCTTTACCGTAGAGGACCCAGATACATTTAGTCAGGCCTTTACTGGAGAGTTGCTGTTTAGCGCACGGCCAATGCAAGAATCGATGTATGAATATGCCTGCCACGAAGGGAACTATGCTCTGGGCGGCATTTTGGCTGGCGCTCGTCGCCTTGAGCAACGCCAGGGTGCGGATCAATAAGGCGATTTAAATAACGTAAACTTTGAGTCAATAAATAGAGTATCAGAAAAGTGCAGTCTAAAGAGTATGTTGAGCTAAAAGGGGTGCCAGGTTCCCCCTACACGCGGAAAATGTTGGCCCTGCTGCGGTATCGCCGTATACCCTATCGCCTGCTTCAGGGCGCTCGCCATCAAATTGATGCAGATTTACAGCGTTTCCCTGTGCGAGCTCAGCCAAAAGTTGAGTTATTACCTACGTTCTATTTTGAAGATGACAATGGGACAGAGGTTGCTATTTGCGACTCTACGCCTGTTATCAGATTTCTAGAGAGCTGCTTCGCCGATCGCCATGTAATACCTGGCAACAGTGCTCTTGCTTTTATCAACTACTTAATTGAAGACTATGCTGATGAGTGGCTCACCAAAGCCATGTTTCACTATCGCTGGAGCTATCAGGCAGACATAAAAAAAGCTGGCCAGATGCTGCCAAGGTGGGGTAATTCCACTGCCAATGAGCTTCTTTTGCAGCAAAAGTCTAGGGCTATTAGTGAGCTGCAAATTTCACGTTTGAGCTATGTGGGCTCAAACCCAGTGACTGCAGACACCATCGAAGAAAGCTTCACAAGGTTTCTGAAAATATTCGATAAGCATCTGCAATCATTCGCTTTTATCTTAGGGGCGAGACCATCAAGCTGTGACTTTGCAGTATACGGTCAGCTTACCTGTATGGCGCTGTTCGATCCTACTCCTCAGGCACTAATCCTTGAAACTTCTCCTCGGGTCTATGCCTGGACAGAAACTATGGAAGACCTTTCGGGCTATGAAATTTTAGAAGGTGACTGGCTCACTCCCACAGAACTGCCTGGGTCACTTATGGAGTTATTGAGGGAAGTAGGGCGTGTCTACTCTCCTTACCTGCTGGCGAACGCACAGGCGGTTCGAAATGGGGAGCCGCACTTCCAGTGTGTTATAGATAATAGACCTTGGCAGCAAAAGGCCTTTCCTTATCAAGCCAAATGCCTTAAATGGCTCAAAGATTTCTACACAGAACTTGATGCTGATAGTAAAGGGACGATAACAACACTCTGTAATTCAACGAATAATTCTTGCCTGATTAATAGCGAGTAAATCTCCCGAAACAGCCCCCGTTTTTCATACCTCATCGGCGTTGGAAGACCTAAATGGCCTTTTAGCGAGCAGAATGTGTTACTTTCTGCTATGCTTTGGCTATGGAAACTCAAATTTTAATAAAACTAATCCTTCTCGCTATCGTAATCGCAGTCTCTTTTCAGCTAGTTTACTGGGCCGCTCTGTATATTTCACAGTTCAAAATGGTTAAAAAGTATCGAGTAAAGAAACTCGAATACAAGCTGTGGAATAAGGTTCTAAGAGCTGAAAAGCAAGGCTAGCGACTCCATTAGTGGTGCTTAGGCACAGGTTAACAGATTATTTTGAAGTTATTAAATAGTCATATACCACGTCCGATAGCCTCGATAACCACTGGAAAAGGTTGCCCTTTTGATCTGAAAGCACGAACGTAAGAGGCTATAGGCCTCTCTCTTTATGCCGGTCCTTTACGCCTGCTTGTTATTCTTTCCTCTACTATATACCGCTCGCATATTCTGTTTTAATCCGTGTTTCAACCTCGAAACCCGAATAAGCAGGTATTTAAGCTGCAAAACTTATAAATCCCACTTATTTACAAGCGTTGTTTTAGGAAGGGTGTTGTTACTTTTCTCGTGAACGTCAATTCTAGTAAATACATCGCACGGTTAAATCTTCTAATTATGGGTGCTTTGCTTAGTCACTTAAAAACAAGCAGAAGCCGGCCCAAAAATAGCGTTTATGTGCGAACAGTAAAAAAGCATTATACCGCCTAGGTCATGGTTGAAGCGTCGAAGCACAGATTAGCGTTTTCTCGTCCACACAGGCGCGGATTGAAGAGACCTTTCTACTCAAAAACCGATTAAATTGTTCGTCCCCCCCTCGATCTGTGACCATAAGATCCGATCTATACCTTCGCATTACAGAAATAACGGCGACCGCCAGAGAATTATTGACGTCGGGCAGAACCAGTCCCTAAAACCGTGTCACTTCAATCCGGCGATAGATCCCACTCTATTTGCACGACTTGCTTGAGAACGTAGCTGAGTATTCACAGCTAAGCGGAGCCAACGCTGATGCAGTTATGGCTACGCTGACTTACGCCAAGTCATCACGCGCACTTGATCTGGTAAGTTTCCTGTTATGAATTAACGTCGATTCAGAGAGAGTTACTGCGGTTGGGGCAAGAGGAGTCTTTAGATTTCTTATAAATACCAAGCACTTACCTTATTTCCGGTAATCTTTATTACCGGAAATAGCATAATAGAAGAGGATTCGGTGGCTTTAAGCTATTACTTTGCAACTAAGCCCACCGTTGAGCTGGCTTTAGATCAGTCCCTGATTTCTCTCATTGTGACCAATTCTTCAGCTAGGGTCGGATGAATTCCGATGGTGTTATCAAAGTCAGCTTTGGTCGCACCACAGTTCATAGCAACTGCAAATCCTTGCACAAGCTCACCGGCATCGGCGGCAACTAAATGCATTCCAATTACACGATCGTCGCTACGATTAACAATGAGCTTTGCGAATGAGTACTCATTGCGGCCGCTAAGCGTATGCTTTAGCGGCTTCATCTTTGATGTGTAGACATCGATGTCCAAGCCTTTAGCAATGGCTTCTTGCTCGCTAAGGCCAACGGTTGCGATATTTGGATGGCAGAAAACCGCTGTGGCAATATTCTCATAGCTTAAATCTTTCTTTGGGCCGCCAAATAATTGCCTTGATACGATTTGACCCTCAGCAAGTGCTACTGGAGTTAACGCCATACGCTCGATAACATCACCAACTGCATAAATGCTGGGCTCAGTCGATTGAAACTCTTCATTTACTTTGATTCCGCCGGATGAAGATAATTCTACGTTGACGGTATCCAAACCAAGATCGGTCGTCATTGGCTTACGGCCAGTAGCCGCCAACATTTCATCAGCAGCTAACTCAATTCCTGACGTAAGTAACACCTTTAAACCATCGTGTTCTTTAGATATAGAAACGATGTCATCATTGAGCTTTAAGGTGACATGACGGCCTATTTCTTCAGTTATAAAATCTCTAATTTCCTCATCAAACCCACGTAGTAGCTTGTCGCCGCGGTAGACAAGGGTAGTCTCAACTCCAAATCTAGCAAAAATACTGGCGAATTCCAGTGCTATATATCCGCCACCCTGCACAACAATAGATTTTGGAAGTTTGTCTAAGTAAAAAACCTCGTTAGAGGTAATGGCATGCTCAGAACCGGGGTAGCCGGGTACACTAGGCCACCCGCCAACTGCTAACAAGATGTGTTTAGCCGTGACTGTTTTATCATCTACTGAAACGGAGTTAGGGCCTGTAATTCTAGCCCTGGACTCAAAGATTGTGACATTATTAGATTTAAGTATTTTCTCGTAAATACCGTTTAATCTATTGATTTCATTATCTTTGTTAGCGACTAAAGTGGACCAGTTAAAGTCGGGCGCCCCGCTTTCCCAGCCGTAGCCCGCGCTGTCCTGAAAGTCATCATGGAAATGAGCCGCGTAGCTAAAAAGCTTCTTCGGCACGCAGCCAACATTGACGCAGGTTCCGCCAAAATAGCGTTCCTCAGCAACGGCAACTCTAGCCCCGAGTCCTGCCGCGATACGGCTGGCTCTTACCCCGCCAGACCCGGCTCCTATAACAAAAAGATCGTAATCAAATTCAGACAATTTCCTGTATCCTTATACACGCTAACAAATGGATAATCCCGCATGAGGCGGCATTATGCCCTAGCTAAGAAGTACAGGACAGTCAACAGCCATGCAATCTTCCTTGTTTGACAACCTAGTTCCAAATAACGACTTTGAGAGCCATGATTTGGGCAATGCTCGAATCGATGAATACCCTACTGCATTTGAGGCAAGGCAAGCCCTAAAGCTCGCCGGTACCTTGATCAACGAAATTCCATGGCATCAAGCCTCTATTATCATCGCTGGGGTGCCAAGGCAGGTTCCGCGGCTACAGTGTTGGATGGGGGACGCTGAAAGCATTTACGGCTACTCAGGTATGCGGTTGTCCCCGGAGCCATGGTCAGAAGCCGTAATAAGCATCAAACAGCGGTTATGTGATCTCACCTGCTTGAACTTCAACTCAGTCTTACTTAACTACTATCGGGATGGTAAGGATAGCGTTGCTTGGCACGCCGACGACGAACCTGAATTAGGCGTTGACCCTATAATCGCGTCGGTAAGTTTAGGGGCAGAAAGAGACTTTCAGCTGTGCCCGAAGAACTCCTCAAGCCGAGCTGTTAAAGCACGTTTGAAATTAAGAAATGGTAGCCTTTTGGTTATGGGTAAAGGGATGCAAAACAACTGGTTACATCAAGTACCTAAAGCTAATAATATCTTTGATCCTCGTATCAACCTTACCTTTCGAAACATTAACCCGACAGCATAGTTAGCTCTGTTGCCAATATCAAAAGGCCAAAATGGAAAAGTTTGAAGCTTGCGTTATTGGAGCAGGAGTCATAGGCATCGCGGTCGCCCACGCACTTTCTCTTAGCAAAGACATCAATCCTGAGAAGATCTTGCTGCTGGAATCGAGAGCAGATTTTGGGCAAGGCATCAGTAGCCGCAATAGCGAGGTCATTCATGGAGGTCTTTATTATCGTCCGGGCAGCTTAAAAGCAGAACTTTGTATTCGAGGAAAAGCGCTCCTTTACGAATACTTGTCAGCCAATGGTATCTCTCATGCTCGCTGCGGAAAGCTGGTTGTGGCCCAACGCCATCAGCAAGATGCATTGCTAGCCCTGCGTGATAACGCGGTTAAATCAGGCCTCCATGACCTGCAAATACTGAATAAGCACCGCCTTTCACTTAAAGAGTCATCGTTGAGCGCTTATTTGGCAGTACTTTCTCCATCCACGGGCATTGTTGATAGCCATCACTATATGCACAGCCTTTTGGACAAGGCCCAGCGCCGAGGCATTATCTTCGCGGCAAACAGTCCAGTAAGTGCTATCAAGCCCTGCAGAGACGGTTTCGAAGTCTCTATAGAGACGAATCAAGCCGATTCACGGGACTATACCTTTACCAGCAAACTGCTTATTAATAGCGCGGGCTTATCCGCAGATAAAATAGCCGATAAGATTATTGGCTTAAAAAAAGACCTGATACCAAAAATTTTGATGTGCAAGGGAGATTATTTTAGCTATGCCGGAGCCAATCCGTTTTCCCATTTGATCTATCCTATACCGGAGGCGGACACAGTTGGATTAGGAATTCATTGCACAATGGACTTAAACAATCAGCTTCGTATAGGGCCTGATGCCGCCTATATAGCGGAAGAGAGTTATCACGTAGAGCCCTATAAGACAGAGCGGTTTGCAGAAGCAGTGCAGCGTTACTTTCCAGGTTTGAAGCCAGATCTCCTGCAGCCTTCGTACTCTGGTATTAGACCCAAACTCTCTGGGCCGGGCGAGCCGGCTGGCGATTTTGTATTTCAAACTGAGGATGAGCATAGGCTGAAAGGCTTGGTTCAACTGTTTGGAATGGAATCCCCTGGGCTCACAGCCAGCCCCGCTATTGCTCAACACATCATTCATCTTTTCGGGTTGTCGCCTTAAAAACCAACGCATTGACGTATGCGCAGGCTATTCCTCTGAGATCTACTTATAGCACAGAGTTGCCTGCGGAGATTCGGTATCCCGATACAATGTCCTTACCAACGCTGTTTCTGCGTACTAATTATTCGCTAGCTAAGAAATCGAGCACTGCTGGGCGTTCCCCCACTTAGCTTACGCTAGAGGACGTCTCGGGAATGCCACGAGGTGCTCGAGGTCAAGGCGGATAGCCAAAGGCTCACCTATTTCATGATTATGGTGGCTTGGTGCGAGTGATAGAACACGCTTGCCACTGGCTAGCTGCAAGGTGTAGAGAAAGACTGCGCCACGGAAAGCCTTGTCGACTATCAGGGCCTTGATCGGACTCGCGTCATCGTGAAACACATCGTCCGGGCGCAGCAGCAAAGAGATATCCTCTGTGTGAGGAAGTTTAA
>CAJWGN010000088.1 GCA_913031035.1 uncultured Gammaproteobacteria bacterium | reverse complement strand
TGTTAAGCCTGCCGCCAGCGTTCAATCTGAGCCATGATCAAACTCTTCAGTTTAATCTTGCAAGTGCCATCCGTTCGACTTCAGCAAGTTAGAAACTCACACGAACGAGCGACACCCAAATAGTGCTCAAAATTTACAACTACTAGATTGGTTCCATCTCGTCCTAAGACTCAATAAAACCTAAGCTTAAATTTATTAAAATAAATCTACTTGTAGCTGCTCACTTTGAAAGACTTCATCGCCACTGGAAAATCCAGCGAGCCCGAAGCTAAGTTTAATTGAGTTTAAACCTTCCTCAGCAAGCACCTACCTCTATTACTTGATTCGAATTTTTAAAGAACTTTTGCCTGATGCCGTCGACACAAGGGAGGCGAATTATACGTGTAAAAAGAGTTTTCGCAACCCTTTATCTTAAATAAACGTAAAGTATTCGCAAAATAATTTCTGGGGCACAAAAAAAGCCCAATCTGTCAGGCTGTACCGCGTTAAAGATCAAGCTAATTTAACAAGGTGGAAGAGTTTCTTACCTCTTCTCAACACAAAGTAACGATCGCAAAGAGCGACCCCCTCTGAGAACGCAAAGTCTACACTACTTATGACTTCACCGTTCACACTTACTGCATTATTCCCGATAAATTCTCTCGCCATTTTATTTGACTTAGCGAGTTCGGTCTCAACTAAGGCATTAACTATTTGGGCCTCTTCGCTACCGCTACTAATCGATGTACAAGGGAGACCATCTAATTCTAACTGCTTAAGGTCGTCGAGTGTCAGCCTGCCGATATTGCCAGAGAACAAGGCGTCACTAATACGCACAGCGGCGGTTAAGCCCTCTGCGCCGTGTACAAGCTCTGTTACTTGGCTGGCAAGAATGCCTTGCGCCTCCGGCTTCGCCTGAGCAGCCTCATCGCTGAGCTGGATTTCCTTAATCTCACCAACGCTTAAAAAGGTGAAATACTTAAGAAACTTATAAACGTCAGCATCCGCGGCGTTTAACCAAAACTGATAAAACGCATAGGGTGATGTTTTGGTCGGGCTAATCCAAATCGTACCAGACTCAGTCTTTCCGAACTTTGAGCCATCGGACTTGGTCACCAAAGGCAGAGTCGCACCATAAACCTGGCTGTTATTCATACGCCGAGTAAGATCTATACCGCCGGTAATGTTGCCCCACTGATCACTGCCGCCGATTTGCAAAGTGCAGCCGTATTGCTTATTCAGCTGAGCAAAGTCATAGGACTGTAAAATCATATAGCTAAATTCGGTAAACGAGATACCTTCACCTTCGCGCTCGATACGCTGTTTTACCGACTCTTTTTGAACCATCGCGTTAATGGAAAAATGTTTACCCACATCTCTAAGAAAGCTGAGCACGTCGTAGTCACGAGTCCAGTCTAAGTTATTCACCAACTTGGCAGGGTTGCTGCCACTGTCAAAATCTAAAAACTGACTAAGTTGAGGTTTAAGCCTCTCAACCCATTCGCCAACCACATCTGTGGTATTCAAGGAGCGCTCAGCAGACTTAAAGCTCGGGTCCCCGATCATGCCCGTGGCACCGCCAACCAATGCTATTGGCGTATGCCCTGCCATTTGAAACCGCTTTAATGCAAGCAACGGCACAAGACTGCCAATGTGCAGGCTTTCAGCAGTAGGGTCAAAACCGCAATACAGGGTTCTGCTACTACTGCTTAAATGCTGCTTTAATTCATCGCCGCCTGCTAGCTGGGAGATCAGTTCCCGCTCTTGCAAATCGTTAATAATATCGCTGTTGTTATTAGTCATTTTTAACCCTTGCTGCGCAGATGTTTAGCTAATTGCGTTCTTTTTCAAACCCGCTAAATAAGATAAATGCATCACAGAACTAAGATAATTGCCGACATTGCCGACCCACAGAGAACAATAGAGAGTCTTAGTCGCGGTAAAAAGAGCAAAGATTCTACACGAGAACCGTGTATTTTAGTCAAAAAATGAACTAAAAAAGCAGCTAGGAATCATAGTAGCTGTTGTTATAATCGCGCGATTCCAAATAACAGTGCATAGAGTTTCACACTAAGAATTAAACTATGAGCAGCATGAATTTTATTAAGCAGTTTTTTGCAAAGCACTATCCGAGAGATCATTTGTATCTAGCCGGAGGCTTAGTTGCTTTATTTTTACTTGTACTAATAATTCCAAGCAGTGAAAAAGGGACAGATGTCACAGAAACGACCAGCATCAGTATCCCAGTTTCTTTTAGGGGAGAGAGAAGTCCGTCCAAAGACACCACCGAGGTCGCTCAATCAGCTGACACCCTAGCAAACACTTTACCTGCTGGGACCAACGAGCTGACACAAGCCCTAGAGTACTCGGATTTCATAGTACAAGTAGACCTGCCTCCTAGCGAGGATGTGTTGAGCGAAAACCTGAAAAGCGCCTGGAAAAATATCGAGGTGCAGCAGGGTGACAACCTCTCGGCCATATTCACCAAAGTCGGTTTGTCCGACCAAGATCTTTATCGTGTTCTTAACAGCAGCGACGAAGCTAAGGTGCTAAACAAGCTTTATCCAGGCTATAAACTCGACTTTATGATCCCTAATGCAGGCGAACTAGAACAGCTAAGAGTCTTAAAATCACCGCTCGAAGGCTACCTGTTTACCCGCCTTAACAGCAGCTACCAAGTAGAATCAATTCTTAAAGAAGCACAAATTCAGCACTCTTTCAAAGTCGGCACCATTTCTGACAGCCTATTTATGGCCGGTCAGAGAGAGCAAATTCCAGCAATACACATTATGGAAATGGCGAACATTTTTGGCGGTGTAATCGACTTCATCCTAGATCCAAGAACCGATGATGAATTTAGCATTCTTTATGAAGAAGAGTTTCTGGACGGCGAATTTATCGGTAACGGTCAAATTCTAGCCACTCAGTTTATCAATCAGGGCAAGACCTTTACTGCGGTCAGATACGTTAACGCGCAAGGTGAGATCGGCTATTACAATCCAGAGGGGGAAAGCATGCGCAAAGCCTTTTTACGCAGCCCGCTGGATGTTTTTCGGATCTCCTCTAATTTCAACCCAAATCGCCGCCACCCAATTTTAAATACTATTCGCGCCCACAAAGGCACTGACTATGCAGCGCCGCGCGGCACTCCAATCAGAGCAACCAGTGATGGCCGAGTATCCCGCGCCTCTCGCTACGGCTCTTTTGGCAATCTTGTCATCCTTGAACACAACGGTGGCTTCGAGACTAAATACGCCCATCTCTCTAAATACGGCAATGGCATCAAACGCGGTGCCAGAGTCCGGCAAGGCGATATCATAGGCTACGTAGGCTCCACCGGCGGAGCAACCGGTCCTCATTTGCACTATGAGTTCTTAATGAGCGGTGTTCACAAAAATCCTCGCACAATAATAGATAAGCTGCCAAAAGCTGAGTCTATAGATTCTAAGGAATTGGATCGCTTTAGATCTCAGACCGGAGAGCTAACCAAGCGCTTTACCGAGATGAACGGCTCACAAATGCTTTCTCTCAATCCACCAAGTGCTGATTAAAGCCGCCGTGGCCGCCTCTAATCCTACTACCCTTTATATAGGGCTGATCTCCGGCACCAGCGTCGATGGGGTCGATTGTGTATTGGTTGATTTCAGCGAAAATACACCAAAATTAGTAAGTACTCACTTTCAACCCAGCCCAGAGGATTTGAGAAACGAGGTACTTGAAGTTTGCGCAGGAGCGCCTTTAAGTCTCGAACAGCTCGGCACCCTAGATATCAAAATTGGTCATTTTTTTGCAGCCGCGGTGAACGAGCTTCTGGCGGTTTCCAAGACCCTCCCTAGAGACATTGCCGCAATTGGCAGTCATGGCCAAACCGTGTGGCATAAGCCAAACGGAGCCCACCCTTTTAGCATGCAACTGGGTGATGCGAATTCAATTGCTTACCTAACTAAAATCAAAACCGTTGCAGATTTCAGACGCATGGACGTTGCCGCAGGGGGCCAAGGCGCTCCGCTTGCCCCTCTCCTCCATCAAGATATTTTCTACTGCGCGACAACCGATCGAGCGGTGGTCAATATCGGCGGCATATCCAACATTACCTGCTTGCCTGCATCAGGAAACAACCTAGCGTTCGACACTGGCCCTGGCAATGTTCTGATGGATTATTGGATCGGCAAACATAAGCACCAACGCTATGACGAAAACGGCGACTGGGCTATGACTGGGCGAACCGTGCCCGCACTTTTAGATCGCTTTCTAGCGGAGCCTTATTTAAAACTGCCACACCCCAAAAGCACAGGGCGCGAACTATTCAATGGCGACTGGCTTGAGAAGCAGCTCAGTGATTTTAGTGAAATCGCACCCAATGACGTGCAAGCGACACTGCTTGAATTTACGGCAACGACTGTCGCCTGCGACATCGGACTGCTGATGCAGCCATCAGCGCTTTATGTCTGCGGTGGCGGCGCGCATAACGCCGCGCTGATGGTTTCATTGGCGAGAAAACTAACCAACTGCAAGGTAGACTCAACTGCGGCTCTGGGTATTCACCCAGACTGGGTAGAAGCTGTTGCCTTCGCGTGGCTGGCAAGGGAAAGAATGCTTGGGCGGGAGATAGACACAGCTGCCTTCACGGGCGCGGTTAGGCCTGTAGCTTTAGGTGGCGTTTATTCAGCTTAAGCTAGTGTGTAAAAGTCCATGAATAGAGATTTTGAGGCTTAGTTTGAGCTGGCAAATAGAGCAACCCTAAAAACAAAACTAACTAAAGAACTAGATAGAGAAAGAAGCACCGCAGCCGCAAGTAGTGCTTGCCATCGGGTTGTTAACCACAAAGCGAGACCCTTCCAAGCCTTCCAGATAATCTACTTTAGCACCAACTAAATATTGATAACTCAGAGGATCAATAAGCAGGGTCGCGCCCTTATTCTGAACAAGCGTGTCATCTTCATTAACTTCTTCGTCGAACGAGAAGCCGTATTGAAACCCAGAGCAACCGCCGCCAGTCACAAAGACACGCAGCTTCAGCTTGTTGTTACCTTCCTCGGTAATCAAGCTTTGTACTTTGTCTGCAGCCGTATCGGTAAACGACATGATGACAGGGACGTGTGATTGAACTACTGACATAAACTTAACCTACTTTTGAGCAACCGTATAACAGGACCGCTACAGAATAATTACTCGCTATGACCTATATCTGCTGACCATTATGGCTAAAACCAAACAAAATAGTCAAGTATTACAGTGACCCCTGAGAGAGTAAATCAGCAAGCCTTACGTCTCTTCGAAGCCGACACTTTCAAACGGCAATGGTTTCTTGTCGGCAGGTTTACTTTCAGCAGCGATCCGCTTGGTCTCGGTCTGATTTGCGCTGACATGCATGAGATTGCCATTTACCTCTGAACCCATCACCATTTCAATCAGGTTGTAGTAAACATTCCCCACAACAGCCGCTTTCGCGGCAAGCTCGATGTGTTTTGAGGAGTGCACATCACCTTGAACCACACCATTGATTACTGCTGATGGAACGCATATTTCGCCCTCTACAGAGCCTTTTTCGGCAACCCGAATCAATGCGTCAGAATCGTCCAAGGCAAAGATATTACCTTTAACCTTTCCCTCGATAAGTAATTCACCGCTAAAATGAATGTCGCCCACTACTTCGGTGGTTCTTGAGATCAGTGTGTGGCTGAGACCTCCGATCATTTTTACTGGCTCTAATGACTTGCTAAACATTGTTCATACCCCTATTTACTCACCTTCCACGACCCAACTGAAGTCCTGGTTAATATCTTTTGCCACAGGCTCTGTTGAAACTGCGGCTATTTGAACTCGCTCCGGCACAAAGCCCTCTGGCAGCATAAGCGAGCCTTCTATGTTTTGAAAATACTTAAAGCGCAGGCGGATATCTAATTGATCTGGCTGATCAGATACTTCTCGCAGCGGTAAAATCATTTGTTCGTCTCCTTGGCTTCCAACAAGATTGATATTCACAAAGCCAATAAGAAAACTATCCCCGTCCGCATCCAATTGACGCAAAACAAGTTTGTAACTGTAAACACCGGCTACTTTCGTAGTTGCTATATCTAGCTGACTAATTACTAGGCCGGTTTCACCCGTTTCATCCGATACTACCTGACGATAATAGACGATGTCTTGCTCAAGCTGAGCCACCCTTTCCCGCAGACTCATAATCGTCGACTGAACTTCCTTTGTCACAAACTGATCCATCACGCTGGACCGATCCAAAATAGCTATCTGTCTGTGAAGGTCGGCACTCTCAAGTTCGCTGGCTTGCAACTGCACAGACAGCTCTTCACGACTAGCAAGCTCACCCCGCTGAGATTGTATCGTTACATAATAGCTGTAAAAAAACCCTCCGGCGGCACTAGCCCCTACTCCGAGCATCAAAAGAAGACCAATAATAACCCGACGTGCAGGCCGATAAGGCACTACAACCATGCGTTCTTGTTTACTGCCTTTCACCACATTGGGCACTTACATCTCCGAATTCAAAAATCTACTACTTATCCTAAAAGTCCGTTTACTTAAAATTCAATGCTTCTTAAAATTTAGTGGAGCAACCCTCTCATGCCCTCTTGATTTCTATGGGATCAGCGCTATCGCGTTAAGCCCCTGGGTTTCAGTTATTCCAAACATTATATTCATATTCTGCACAGCTTGCCCTGCGGCGCCTTTCACTAAGTTGTCCTCAGCGCAAATTACAATCACAGTGTTTGTGTGAGCCGAATAATTCACCGAGATCGCACAGCGATTGGTGCCTCTGACATCTCTAGTTGCAGGCAATACGCCCTGGGGCAGTACATCTACGAATGCCTCGTCAGCATACCGGTCTTCAAAAATTGATTGCAATCGCTCTAGTGTGACCTTGTTATCAGAAATGAGCGGCGCATATAAAGTTGCCAAAATACCCCGCACCATTGGTGTTAAGTGTGGCACAAAAGTTAATCCAACGGGCGAGCTTGATACAGCCTCCAGACCCTGACAAATCTCAGGATGGTGGCGATGCCCGCCTAACGCATAAGCGCGAATCGATTCGGTAGCCTCGCACAACAAATAATCTTCAGCGGCCTTTTTGCCGGCACCACTGACTCCAGATTTGGCATCCGCTATCAATCTACGAGAATCTACCAGCCCGGCCTCAAGCAAAGGCAAAAACCCTAATTGAATCGCCGTGGGATAGCAGCCCGGAACCGCCACGATATCTGCCGTCTGAATGGCCGCTCGGTTGACCTCAGGCAAGCCATAAACCGCCTTCGCCACCAACTCCGGAGCACTGTGGATCGTGCCGTACCATTCTTCCCAAAGGGCTATATCTTTGATTCTAAAATCGGCTGACAAATCAATAATTTTGGGACCGCTGGCCAAAACAGCAGCTGCCGAGCGCATTGCAACACCGTGAGGGGTGGCGTAAAAAACCACATCGCACTGGCTGAAATCGGCAGTTTCAGGATTCGAAAAGCACAGATCCAGATGACCCCGCAGGTTAGGAAAGTAGTCCTGAACCTTAGTACCCACATGCTCTCGCGACGTTACGATAGCCACAGCTATGTCATCTCGCGGACACAGCAGCCGAAGCAGCTCAATGCCTGTATAACCGGTGGCTCCGATGATTCCAACCTTAATCACGCCCAATCTCCACAAAATAAATCTTTAAAAAAACACAATGACTCTATATAGAAAAAAACAGAGCGAGTCATTTTAGTAAAACAGGCCAGGTCTTTCTAATAAAAAAGAGCAAACCTTGGACCACACAACATCGTAAAAATTGCAATTTTTCGATGCTAATAACGCATCTAATTACTGGACGAGGTATACTACACCCCGTTTTTGATATTGCAATAAATCGATAGTTTTCATTACGTAAAATCAACAGCTTAGGACACTATCCGATCTGTGTAAGCTGGCTGGAACTTGATATACTCAAGGCTCTACAACTTTCAGGTCACAGTATAATGCTCTGGGTTAAAGCGTTTCACATTGTCTTTGTTATTTGCTGGTTCAGCGGCATTTTCTATCTGCCGCGGCTGTTTGTTTATCATGCTATGAGCGAAGATCAAATAAGCAAAGATCGCTTCGTCATTATGGAGCGTAAGCTTTTCTGGGGCATCACCACCCCCTCAGCCGTATTAACCATCGCATTAGGCAGCTGGCTATTAACCGCCAATGCCATCTACTTCATGTATCAACCATGGATGCATGCCAAACTCGGTTTAGTTGCATTGATTGTTGTTTTTCACACGTACTGCTGGTGGTATATGAAACAGCTCAGAGAAGAAACCAGCATGCGTGGCCATGTGTTTTTTCGAGTGTTTAACGAGCTGCCTGTGTTTGTGTTAATCGCAATCGTTGTGTTGGTCGTTGTTAAACCTGTCTTCACTTAGATTGCAGATCGACAGTTTTTAGCTGAAACCTTCCGAGACAATGTCTAATGCACGCACTTCCTGGCCATCAAGCCAGCTAACTGTCAATGTGCTTAGCTAGCCCTGAGCCAAAAGCCGCCTCGACCTCTTTTACTACCGGCAAGCAACGCCTAGGCGGCGACTATGCTATTACTGAGGATGCTTTGGTAGACAATAATCAGATCCCAAATCCAGAAACTCGATCCAAATACTAAGCTCTGCCGTTAAGTTCAGGTAATAAGCTCAGGCATTAAATTCACGGAGCAACGTGTATACGTTAACTTCACATGCGCAGCGAGGACAAGGCGCCGCCCTGCTACTGAGCTTTTTCTGTTCCTGCACCTCAGTGAGCTGAGCTAAATAGCCGATAAAAATCAACAGGTAGTGAACTTTTAGGCCTTTGCCAAGCGTACAATACAAGGCGCCAGTGAGCGATGACGGTAGATGCTACCGGTGAACAATAAAGGCATTTTATGATGCGAAATTAGCGCCCGAGGCAGCCGCTTAAGCTTTTAATTTAGGTTTCAACCTAACGCACAGCTAATGCGCCCCGTTTAAGCCCGACGCCACAGCTTTCGGCTTGTTTTTTACAACTCGGGGCTTCTTGCGGAGTCTGCTGCTATTTGTTCCATAACACACCGAGCCTAACGCACCAGCTAGTGACGTTAAGGTACTGGGCAAAGGACGAACGCAGCTGAAAATGACACTGGTTGCTATCGGTGGCTTCAACACGGAAAATAGCCTTGTTGAATCTTGGCGCTGACACGCTGACTGTTGCTTACCGCTGATAACGCGCTGCAAATCGCCTCTCGGACAACCTTTAAGCTGGCTGAATTAAGCGGCTTAGGGAATTTTGACAGCAGCAAAGCTTGAAGATAAACCGAAAAATAACGTAGGCGATAGCGCGAACACACTGAACACATTGCTTCAACAACTCCTAATTACATACAAATAAAGGCTAGCTTTAATGAATCATGACAACTCCAGGAACCTGTTTGACCTGGCACTTCAATATATTCCCGGCGGAGTTAATTCCCCGGTTCGCGCCTTCAAAGGGGTTGGCGGAAATCCACTATTTTTCAAAAGTGGCAAAGATGCTTATCTAATAGACTCCGACGACAATCGTTATGTCGACTATGTTGGTGCGTGGGGGCCGCTTATTCTTGGGCACTTAAACTCCGGCGTTGTGGAAGCCTTGCATGACCAGCTTAAAATAGGACTTGGATTTGGCGCATCAACGGAGGGTGAAATTCAGATTGCTAAAAAAATCTGTGAGCTAGTGCCTTCTATCGAAAAAGTGCGGCTTGTGACCTCCGGTACCGAGGCCACCATGAGCGCTATCCGTCTTGCAAGAGGCTATACACGCCGGGACATCATCGTTAAATTTGAAGGCTGCTATCACGGCCATGTAGACGGACTATTAGTCAAAGCAGGTTCTGGTGCACTCACTTTAGGCGAGCCGGATTCGTTGGGCGTTCCGAAAGCTTACACAGACCTAACCCACGTTTTGCCTTACAACGATATCGAAGCAGTTAAGAGTTTCTTTGCTGAAAAAGGCGAGCAAATCGCCTGCATCATCGTCGAGCCCATTGCTGGCAATATGAATTTCGTACCCCCAATTCCTGGCTTTCTAGAATGTCTGCGTGAAGTCTGCTCAGAAAATGGCAGCGTGCTGATCTTCGACGAGGTAATGACAGGGTTTCGAGTTGCCTTAGGTGGAGCACAAGCCGCCTATGGAGTAACGCCAGATTTAACAACCTTGGGCAAAGTCATTGGCGGAGGCCTACCGGTCGGCGCTTTCGGAGGTCGCGCTGACATAATGGATCACATAGCACCACTTGGCGGAGTTTATCAGGCGGGCACACTTGCCGGCAGCCCGCTTGCAGTAGTTGCAGGACTCGCCATGTTAGATCAAATATCTCAGCCTGGTATTTATGAAGGTTTAAATGAGAAGGCAGGAGTGTTGCTGGCGGGTTTGAGAGAGCGAGCAGCCGCTGCCAATGTGCCATTCACGACCAATCAAATGGGCGGCATGTTTGGTTGCTTCTTCAGTGAGGAAGAATCAGTCACTCGTTTCGAGCAAGTAACAGCCTGCAATATTAAGAACTTTCAAACCTTCTTCCATGGCATGTTAGACAACGGCGTGTATTTAGCGCCCTCAGCCTATGAAGCTGGATTTATTTCGACTGCCCATGGAGATGCAGAAATTCAGCACACCTTGGATGCGGCCGAGAAAGCATTTTCGTTGATAAACAGCTAAACTCCGCCTAGTGATCAACAGTAATCAGACCAGTGTTTAGCCGACTAAATCAGACCACAAAATGAGAGACAGCTCGATGACGAAATATGATGTATACGGGATTGGAAATGCGATAGTGGACAAAGAATTTGAAGTCCAAGACAGTTTTTTCACCGAGCATGGAATCGAAAAAGGCATGATGACCTTGGTCGATCGAGACCAGCAAGTTTTTCTTTTAGATCAGCTTATTAAAACCTATGGTTTAACGAAACGTGCAGGCGGTGGCTCAGCTGCAAATTCACTGTATGCCCTCAGCCAATTTGGCGGCAAAGCTTTTTATTCTTGCCGAGTGGCCAACGATGAAACCGGGGATTTCTTTCTCGAAGGTTTAGGCCAACACAACATCGAAACCAATACCAACAGCCAACGTGCCGATGGCCTCAGTGGCCGATGCTTGGTTATGGTAACCCCAGACGCCGAACGAACTATGCAGACCTATCTTGGCGTGTCCGATGACATTTCAATTTCGGAAATGGATTTTGATTCAGCAAAGCAATCCAAGATCATGTACTTAGAGGGCTATTTGGTTACATCTGACAGTGCGAAATCTGCCATTATCGAAATGAAAGAATATGCTATTGCCAACAACATCAAGACGGCCATGACTTTCTCTGATCCGGCCATGGTTGAGTACTTTTGCGACGCGGTCAATGAAGTATTGGGCGACGGTGTTGATTTACTTTTTTGCAACCAGCACGAGGCCATGAAGTGGGCAGGCGTTGATACAATTGAAGCGGCTTGTGAAGCACTTAAAACAAAAGCCAAGCAGTTTGCAATTACCCTCGGTTCAAAAGGCTCGTTGCTTTTTGATGGCGAGAATTATATTGATATCGATCCATATTCCGTTGAAGTTGTCGACACTAATGGCGCTGGTGATATGTTTGCAGGTGCGTTCATGTACGGCATAACCAATGGTTTAGATTTTGCCACCTCGGGCAAGCTGGCAAGCTTGGCATCGGCAACAGTGGTATCAGGATTTGGTCCACGGCTTGAACCTGAAGAACATGCAGAAATCTTGAAAAAAGTCCTCGCTTAGAACACGCATCTATCCGCGAGGTTAGGCGTCACGCATTACAGCCTAGAACGAGAGCTAAGACCAAAGATTAGGGCCTTCGTTAACCAAAAAAGCTAAGGTCATTATTTTGACCTTAGCTTTTTTAGTTTAGGGCTTGGGACTTTTAAGTCTTAACTTTTAAGAATAACTCTCAAGCCCTTTCTTTCCAAGCATAGACGTCAAATTTGACGCCTATGTTCTCAAATCATCGACGAATTTTTTAACGCCGTCAAACCAAGATGCTTTGCGGGGATTTTGTGAAGACCCCTGATCATCCTGAATTTCTTTAAACTCTTCCAACAATTCTTTTTGACGTTTGGTTAGATTTACCGGCGTCTCGACAACTACGCGACAAAGTAAATCACCAGCACTGCCACTACGAATAGGCGTAACGCCCTTGTTTCGAAGTCGGAATAATTTCGAGGTTTGCGTTTCTGCCGGAATCTTAAGTTTTACACGGCCATTAAGAGTCGGCACTTCTAACTCACCGCCCAATGACGCATCACTAAAACTAATCGGTATTTCGCAGTGCAGATCTTTTCCATCACGCTGAAATATATGGTGCGCTCTAACGCCAACCTCAACATAGAGGTCTCCTGATGGGCCGCCATGAGTCCCGGCCTGACCTTCGCCAGTTAATCGAATACGATCACCAGTATCAACGCCGGCTGGTACTTTTACAGACAAGGTTTTAGTTTCTTCAACATTGCCGCGACCGTGACAGGTATTACAAGGATCCTTGATTTGCTTGCCCGTGCCTTGGCATCGAGGACAAGCTTGCTGAACCGAGAAAAAACCCTGTTGCATGCGGACCTGACCGTGGCCCGCACAGGTACTGCAATTAATAGCCGAGGTACCTTTCTTAGCGCCTGACCCATCGCAGGTGCCACAATTTACAGTAGTTGGAATTCTAATTTTAACCGACGTGCCTTGCACCGCATCTTCTAAACTGAGATCAAGGTTATACCTAAGATCAGCGCCTTTGCGCACATGACTATGACCGCCACCGCCTCTACCGCCACCAAAAATGTCACCGAAGATATCGCCAAACATGTCACCGAAGTCAGCATTGCCCGCGCTAGTTTGACCCTCTATTCCTGCATGGCCATATTGATCATAGCGAGCGCGTTTTTGAGAGTCAGAAAGCACTTCGAAAGCCTCGTTGGCTTCTTTGAATTTGTCCTCTGCAGTATCGTCATCTGGATTACGGTCGGGGTGATGCTTCATGGCCACACGTCGGTAAGCCTTTTTAATTTCGGCTGCCGATGTGCCTTTCTCAATACCCAGAACTTCGTAAAAATCTCGTTTCGACATTTTTTCTCTCTTGTTTCGTATCTGTTTTAGCGAACTGCTTGGCGGTCTGGTCTAACTGTCTGGCCTAACGGTTTGTTCTATCAGTCTGTTATAGCGATCAAATATGATGTTTCATGCGACTCTGTTTTAACGGTTCTAGCTGTCAAACCCAAACTTTAAACCTGCGCCCAAAACGTCGAAAAAACAGATTACTTAGCAAACCAAAAATTCGTATCCAGCAACCGCAAAAAAGCTAAGCCATCAAGATGACTTAGCTTTTCACGAGCCAATTGAGCTTTAGTAGCTCAGGGTAAAAGACAAAACTACGCTTGCTTCTCGTCTTCTTTAACTTCTTCAAACTCTGCATCGACAGCTTCATCATCTGCTGACTCAGCCTCACTAGGGGCTTCTGCACCTTCGGCGGCTTGCTCGGCATACATCTTCGCCGCTAAACTTGAAGACGCTTCTGTCAACACTTTAGTCGCCGCTTCAATCTGCTCTAAGTCATCTGCCTTAATTGCATCTTCTACTGAGGTGACGGCTGCATTAATCGCATCCTTCTCTTCATCAGTTGCCTTATCAGCCGCTTCTTCAAGAGTTTTCTTGGTAGCGTGAACCAAGCCATCAGCCGTATTTCTTGCTGTGATTAGCTCTTCGAACTTCTTATCTTCAGCGGCGTTGGCCTCTGCATCTTTAATCATCTGCTCGATTTCTTCATCAGACAATCCACTGGACGCCTTAATGATGATCGACTGTTCTTTGCCAGTCGCTTTATCTTTGGCAGACACGTTTAAGATTCCGTTCGCATCCAAGTCAAATGCCACTTCGATTTGCGGCATACCGCGAGGCGAAGGAGGAATGTCACTCAAATCAAATCGACCTAGTGATTTGTTTTGTGAGGCTTGCTTTCGCTCACCTTGTACAACGTGAATAGTAACTGCTGTTTGATTATAATCAGCT
>CAJWGN010000087.1 GCA_913031035.1 uncultured Gammaproteobacteria bacterium | reverse complement strand
TGGTCTGTCATCGATCTAGATTTACATTGTCTTGTGTACCCTAAGCCGGTGACTTTTTCGATGGCCAATTTTAGCGGAGGCTCTGCCAACGAAGAAGAATCATCTTTCGTTGTTTTTGGAACCGAAGATTATTACGGCCTTCGTGATTATGTCCCGGGAGATTCACTGCGTCAGGTTGCTTGGAAAAATGTGGCTAGAGGGCAAGGTATGCAAGTAAAGCAATTTGTCGACTATGTTGATAGTCAAGTGTGGCTAGACTGGGATATGTTTTATGGCTTTAATGTCGAAGAGAAACTTTCCCGAATGTGCTTCTGCGCGGTCAAACTCGCTAAGGGGGATAGTCCGTATGGCCTTAAATTACCTGAGCTTGAAATCGCACCAGGGGTGGGGCCTGAGCACAGGGCGAGAATATTAAGAGCACTAGCGCTGTTTGCTAAAAGTTAATTTTGGCAAGTCACTGTTGTTTTTGAGCTTATTGAATAGACAGGTAATCTGAGTAAATGGACTTAAGTTATCAAATACCACGTTCGGCAATGATTTGGATATTGCTTGCTGTGGCGGTAGTTCTGTTGCCGCAGAGTGTGCGTATGCCTGCGTGGATAAGTATCGTCGCGGCGGTATGCATAGTTTGGCGCATTTTGATTTTCACAGGTAAGCTTAATTACCCCAGTCGCTGGATGCGAGTACTGGTTGTCCTTTTTACACTTGTCGTATCGATTTCTCAGATGCGTTCAATGGGTATTGGTTTAGACAGTGCCGCGGCGTTACTTGCACTTGGTTTTGTCTTCAAGCTAATAGAGATGAAGCAAAAACGTGATATCTATATTGTGATATCGCTGTGCTTTGTCATGATCATGGTGGCTTTTTTATACTCTCAAAGTATTCTAGCTACGGCTTATAGTTTATTGGCTGTAGTCGTTATTCTTGGTGCTATGATTGCGCTTAATCGTTCCATAAATGTTTCAGATAATTGGGGTACGAGTATATTCGCCGGCAAGATTCTATTGCAGGCGATGCCCCTGGCAATTGTTCTCTTTTATGTGTTTCCCCGTATTGCGCCATTGTGGGCCGTGCCGATTCAAAGCGGCAGCGCATCGACGGGTGTTTCTGATGAAATGTCACCCGGTGATATTAGCAGTTTAGCTCGTTCTGGAGATTTGGCTTTTCGCGTTAAATTTGAAACCGTTGATGCTCCAGCACATGAATCACTGTACTGGCGGGGTTTAGTGTTAACGGATTTTGATGGGGAAACCTGGCGCCGGGAGAGCCGTCGCTCAGCATTCTCCATTGCTCCTGCACGAGCAGATCAGCAATTACAATGGGACGGCCGGACGAGCAAGGCTGGTTCCCCAGTTGACTATAACATTATTTTAGAACCCACCCAGCGGCCCTGGGTTTATGGTTTACATCTGGCTGAAGCCATTGATGGTGACCTTTTCCAAAGTAGAAATTTTGAACTCTTTAACAATGGCCTAGTAACTCAGCGGTTAAGTTATGACCTTCGGTCTTATCTTCAAAACGATACTGACTTGGTGCTGACGGACAGGGTGCGCCGACAAACTCTTGAGCTGCCTAATAATGGCAATGGCCAAAGTAGAGAATTTGCGCGCCAACTGCGATCATCAGTTAGCAGTGACCGTGACTATGTAATGGCCGTTCTCAACCATTTTAGTCAGAACGAATATTTCTACACCCTGAATCCAGCCCTATTGGGGGGGAATCGGATTGATGATTTCCTCTTTGATACTCGGGAGGGGTTTTGCGAGCACTATTCAAGTACGTTTTCCTATCTTATGCGGGCAGCCGGAATACCCTCAAGAGTTGTCATTGGATATCAAGGCGCCGAATTAAATCCCTTTGAAAATTACATGATGGTTTATCAATATAATGCTCATGCATGGAATGAAGTTTGGCTGGAAGGAGAAGGTTGGGTTCGCTTTGATCCCACCGCGGCGGTGTCACCTGACAGAGTGAGGTTGGGAGTAGAGGCCGCGCTGATGGATGACCCTGCTTTTCGACTGGAGTCTCTTTTCTCCTCTTCAGGTCTGGGCGGAATAAATTGGATTAATGCTCTCAGGCTGCGCATAGACGCTCTTGAATACCAATGGAATACACAAGTCGTGAATTACGATGAGGATGTTCAATTTGAGCTCTTTGAGAAAATATTCGGTGAAGTTACTGAGCAGAAAATACTCTTCCTTTTGTTTGGTTTAGCCACTGCAGTTGTTCTTGGTGTCGCCTTTTCGGTAATTCGATTTGAACCAAGAAGCAAGCGGGGGCCGGTAGTCTCTCTCTATAACAAAATGAGCAAGGATTTAGAAAAAATTGGCTTAGGGCGCATTAGAGGTGAAGGACCGATAACCTATAGAGACAGAGTAATTGTTGCGAGGCCAGATTTAAGAGGGAGTATGACGCAAGTCACCAGACTTTACGTTGAGATCAGTTACCAACACCGGCAGGTGCAAGAGCCAGATATTCTAAGTCAGGCTAAGCGAATTAAGGCGCAAGGGCGCAAGCTCAGAAAGGCACTAGTTAAATAATCCTAAAGTCCTTCCAATCTTTTTATCCTTCAAAAGGGATGCGTCTGCACGTAATCCAGCTCACAAGTATTCACGGTATTGTTAACTCGGCGTTCACATCAGCACTTTATGGTCACTTAATTTACCCTGACAAACATCGTTCTTATAAATGCTACTGAACTTTGTAATAAAAATAAGATTAGACATACAATGTAAATATTTGTAAGATTAGTTAAGTATCCTGTAATCATTAGTCCAGAAAGAATAAATATAAAAGAGAGTATGCCTGTTTGGAAAAAATAAACTTTGAGGGGAAAAATTTCTACATGCCCGTGCTTTCGTAATGAAAGCATTTTTTTAGGAAAAACTAATAGGCCTACAATTGAATAAAGACATACTAACCAGCAATTAAGTAGCCAAGCTATTTCTAAATTCTGTTCACTGAAGATAGCAAAAGGCAAAATAGAGCCAAACATCGCTCCAAAAGCAGAGTAAGTTAGAAGTTGAATGCGGAAATTATCTGGCGCACTGAATCCATCAGAACTTCTACTTAAGCCAATTAATATTGCAGAGAAGCCAACGATACCTAGTGCAAGCTCGGCTATTAACTGTAATGCATCGAAATTGGGTTCCATAATTCATCTCTGCTGACAAAGCTTAGTTCGTAGTTTTTAGGAAGAATCGCTAGTCTATTTGCTTTTGTAAGAACCAAGTAAGGGATATATAGCTTTCTTGGGGTAAAATGGCTGGGTGTTGCCGAATCCAATAATACTTATAAAACGCACGTTAATCGTTTGAGCTTCTAGAAGGCATCAATCCTTTCTTTGCAGTAGTACGTATTCAGTTGAGAAGAATAACAACCTTGTTCAAAAAATGCATATGAAGTCATGAATTAACACTGAAACGATCTTTTCTTCGAGACGCTAAAATTTCAGTAGAAGCGACGTCGTTCATGCTAATTACACAAATTTTCATTGTCCAAATTTCAAGTTCGCACGCTAATTTTACGTATCGACCAATTAACTGTTAATTACTCTGCTAAATATTTGGTGATAGCTTTAACCTCCTGCAATTTTTACGCTGTAGTCTTTTGAAAGAGTATCCTGAAGCTTGTGGCGGTGATCGCCTTGTATTTCAATGATACCGTTTTTTACAGTCCCGCCAGAACCACAGTGCGCCTTGAGTTTTTTAGCCAGACTTTTTAAGTCCTCTTCATTTAACTCAAAGCCGGTGATTAATGTGACGCCTTTGCCTTTTCGGCCTTTAGTCTCTCGGGATAATCTTATGATGCCATCTGAGCGAGAAGGTGAGTTGGATGTCTTCTCGCAGTGGCACTTTGCTAGTGCTTTACCGCAGCGCTTACAACTATTATCGCCAGCAGTGGAATATACAAGCCGTGAATTTGAACTCATAAGCTGCTTCAGTCCGAGTTGAAGGTTGACGGCGAACGGGTAGAGAACCCAAGACAGCAACCTTAATAAGAGCCTCTATACTTATGTTTTATACAGAGGTGGAAGCGCGTATTTTTGTTGCGCGAGGTGCTCTCTAGAATATTTCGCTTTTTCACTGCGCAGCGTCTTAATTAGGCTGAGTAACTCAAGCGGCTGCCACTGACTTTTCTCAGGAGTAAAAAGTGCCGTTTGAATTTCTTGAGCCTGTAGAGCTAAGGCAGAGGTTTGGTTGAGTACATCTTCCATCGTGCGGACATTGCTGTTTTCTAAGTAATGCTTACACCATACAATTAGAGTCTTACGTACGTTCTGCAAATTGCCACCAGCACAGGCTTTGGCAAGCTGGTTATACGCGGTTCTTTCGTTGTTGACCGGGTCATATTTAGCGACCACCAGGGAGGTCTTTTCACTTACATATTCGCTGAGCTCTTTTTTCCTTGGGCTAATCACTAACTTATAAATGCTCAGAACAACGACCGACAGTGCGCCGGCAATTAGTAAATTCAGCCAAAAAGATTCTACTTTTATAAATTCTGCTTCAGCTTGTTCTTCGATGCTTTGTAAGTCGAGTATGGGTGCTGTGTCGAGAAGATCTTCAATGTTTTGGCTACTTGCGATTGCTTGTTCGGAAGGCAGCTCTCCTTCTGGGCTGGCGATGGTGAAGCGTGTGGCTGGCACTACAGTGACTGCTTGTTGATCCGTTTCAACATTCCACCAAGGAATCGAAATTTCTGGAATTTCGATAAGGCCAGCGTCTGTTGCAACGATAGAAACAGTCTCGATTCTAGTTCCAACAATACTTCCATCGACGAATGTTCTTTGAATCTCAGAAGGGTCAGGGTACTGATTAACCCCGTCGATTTCACCGCTTAAGAAGGGCGGCAGGACAGCGCCGTCCAAGCCATCGGCTATCATCGTGATAGTTCTAACGGCTGATTCTCCTATTTCAAGATCGCTTAAATTGGTGCTCCAGGTTTCTTCTAATCTTAGATCGGTCACAGGTAGCCACATTGAGCTGTTCATTGCTGCAGCAGGCCTTTCTTTTATGTCTATTGTAATGCCTTCGATGAAGGCAGTGACTCGGCGGGTATTTAAGTTTCGAAATACAAAATTACTCGAGCCGTCGGTCACCTCTCCGCGAAATAAAATGTCAGGAACTGCTAACGGTCCGCTTCGTTGAGGGAAAATAACGTAGCGTTTTTCATAAACACCGTAGCGAACGCCATCGATAAGTTTTTCGTATTGATTGGGTGACCCAATTAATTGGATGACCGAATCAGGCATTTCTAATTCAGTAAACTGTGGGTTTCTTATTCCGTTAATTGTGTAGAACAAGCGCACACTAAAGAGCAGTTGTTCCTGCACGTATACTGACTCTTTGTTGACTTCAATTTCAAGAAATAACTCTTCACTGGACTGATTAGAGCGAGGCCCTTGATTGGACACGGTTATATCAATGGCATCGGTTGTAGCATTGTTGATGGTCAATGCAGGTATGGTTATGGCACCCTCGTTTAGCGGGAAGAGAGTGACTATGTAATCTGTCCATGCCTCTACTGCGCCATTAATACTTCTTATCTGGCTTGATGTTCTTGTCCCAAGAACATCAAAGTCTTCTGTAAGCGGTGTAAGGTCTAACTGCATGCCTTGGCGCTGATCAAAAACCCGAATCGTAAAAACTAGAGTTTCACCTCGGGCCAGCTCTGTTTTATCAACAGAGACATCGATTTCTTGAGCTGTTGCAATTAAGCAACATAGCGAGAGTACTGCGGTACTAAATAGTTTAACGAGGGTGCTCACCAGATCTGGCCTCCACTTGCAGCACCAGCAGTGCCGTTAAGTTGTCGCTGCCGGTATTGGTAACGGAATTTTCTGCGCAGTAGTTCGCCAGGATCATCTTCGATTCGTCTGAGCCACTGCTCTAGCGCCTGCTGTTCTTCAAATTCTTCATTGTTAGATTCGCTAGGCGTGTTCTGTTCGCTATTGGATTCAGAGCTTTCCTGTTCTTCTGGAGGTTGATTTTGTTGCTCTTGCTCTTGTTGATCCTCGTTGCCTTCTTGGCTTTCTTGATCTTGTTGCTCGCTATTCTCTTGCTGCTCTTCTGATTCGCTCTCAGAATTTTGTTCAGATTCGTTTTCTTGACTGTCACCTTCTTGCGGCTCGCCAGATTCGGCTTCTTGTTGTTCTAATAACTGTTCTACTATCTCTTTATTAGCAATGGCATCAGTGTGATCAGGCTCAAGTGCTATAGCAACATCAAAAGCTGCAATCGCTTCTTCATAATTGCCAATTAAGGCTAAGGAGTTGCCCCTATTATAATTTCCGTCCGCTGAAGAATCTGCAGAGAACGCGGCAACTGCAGCTTCGTAATTCTCTGATTTGTAGTTGGCAGCACCTTGCCAACCCAGAGACTGGAATAGGGATGCGGCTATGGAGTGGTCCTCGGCGGAATAGGCTTCTGCGGCCTGCTGATCCTTGGTTTGCCAAAGATCTCGCCACTCAAAGGCTTGTGCTTGTTGAGGTGGCAGTAGAAGCCCACCGCCAAGAATTAGTGATATTGAGAATAACCAGCCTTTACGAAAGCTCATTGCAGCTAAAGGAAGCACTAACAAAAGTAGCCAAGGGCCTGTTTCGTACCAGACATCAAATTCTTCTTCAACATCGCTAAGTTGGTTGTCGTCCAGCAGGTCCAGATCACTCAGCAAATAGGCTAAGTCAGAATCAGCTAGCTGAATATCGTGGTAGCGTCCGCTGACTCGATTTGCCAGAGACTGGAGCACATTTTTGTTTAATTTTGGCACAATAATGGTGCCAGCTTCATCGGTGAGAAGGTTGCCATCACTCGTGCGTATAGGAGCACCTTCTTCGGTACCAATCCCCATCACTAAGAGCTCGTAGTCAGTTGCTTGTATTTGGGTGGTTATCAATGACTCCTGATCAAAACCGCTTATGCCATCTGTCATCAAAAGGATTTTGCCTCGATTGGCTTCGACGTCGTCTAGAAGTTTTATCGCAGCATCAATTGCCAGCATTGGGTTGCTGCCAAACAGCGGCATAATATTGGGGCTCAACGATGGCACTAAAGCGGCGATGGTGACGACATCATCAGTAAGAGGAGTCACCGTGTGGGCATCACCGGCATAAACAACTAAGGCAGTTTGGCCTTCTTCGCGTAAACTAAGAATGTCCCTTAATTTGCGTTTTGCCAGATCCAATCTGCTTGGTTCGTGATCTGGAGCAAACATTGATAGTGACAGATCTAAAACGATGACTAGTGCGTCTTCCCGCTTTTGAACTGGCTGCGGTAACTTTTCCCACACGGGCCCAGCCATTGACAGAACGGCGAGGGTCCAAGCAATGAGCAATATGATAAGAGGCGTGCGCTGAGCCGCGTTTTTACTGCGATCTAAGAGGAAAGGAAGCAGGGATTTATCAATGGCTTTATCCCAAGCTGTAACCACAGAATTGATTCTCCACATAGCCAAAAAGCAAACTAGCATGGGGATTAATCCGAACAGCCAAACCGGCCGCAAAAACTGAAATTGTTCGAAAAGATCGCTAGGAATCATCACTTCCATCAGACTTGGTTTCCTACTGTATCGCTAACGCTTTCTGATTCATCCTCAGAGGAGCTGAGTCGAGCTCTGCCGGTCAAGGATAGCCATGGTATCGAGACCAATGCTAGGAGGAAACTAATAGTTAGAGCAGCTCCTAGCGGCCAATAAAATAAAACTCTAGTAGGGCGGTAAGTTTGTTCATCCTGTTCTATGGTTTCCAGACGATCGAGTTCTTCATAAATCTCCACCAAATCGTTGACGTCCCGGGCCCTAAAATAACGACCGCCTGTGGATTCTGCGATTTGAGTCAGAACAGCTTCATCGAGTTCAGCAGACGGGTTGATGGCCCTTGCGCCGAAAAAGGTTCGCTGAACTACTTGGTCAGCACCGATACCAATAGTGTAGATTTTAATATTCTCTGTTTGCGCTAGCTTGCCTGCTTGTTCTGGAGAGACCGCGCCGGCGTTGTTTACGCCGTCGGTGAGAAGCACTAAAACACGGCTATTTTCCGGTCTGGTTCGTAAATGGATGACCCCGAGGCCTATGGCGTCACCGATAGCCGTGGCGGATTCTTCGATGATGCCAATATCAGCTTCTTCTAATAGAGTGCCCACGGTTTTTCTATCGAAAGTTAACGGTGCTTGGATGTAAGCATGGGCGGCAAATAGAATTAGGCCTAGTCTGTCGCCTTCCCGGCGTTCTACGAAATCACCGACCACAGCTTTGACTACATCTATTCTAGAGGCTTGGCGATTGCCTACCACCATGTCTTGAGCTTCCATGCTGCCGGATATGTCTACCGATAGCATTAGATCTCGGCCAGTGGAAGGTAGTTGAACCGGGTCGCCAAGCCATTGCGGACGGCTTGCTGCTAAGACCAGCAGTATCCACATAAGGCAGCAACAAATTAGATTGAGTAATCGTCCGCTGGATATATTTTCATTATCCGACTGCAATCTGGTCAGTGAATTGAAAAATGGCACATACAATGCTGCATCTTGTCGCGGCGCTCTCGCTAAAAGGCGGTAGACGATTATCGGTAGCGGTAGGGCAATAAAAACTAAGGGCCAAGTAAATTCCAGCATTAGTGGGCAGCTTCCTCGATCCTAGTGATTTGGGGCGTTGATCTCTCGGTTTGAGTTTGGCCTTGGGCGTCATAAAGGCTGGCGATCCATTGCTCGGCAAAGTTATTCATTGCATCCACATCGATTTCAAGTGTGGTTTGAAATCTACCGTGACTAAGTGCGTCAGTGATCTCTGCCGTAAGGAGGCCAGATTCGCCAGTATTCCGGATAAAACTCACCCATTCAGGCCCGCCTAATCCAGCTATCGCCGAGTCAGGGAAGTGGACTAAGGCAACTCGCTTTAATACTGAGTTAGCTTCGTTCACATAGCGAAGCGTTTGGCGATCTCTTTCATTGTCTTGATTGCTGCCTGTATTGCTGCCTGTATTGCTGTTTGAGATATCTGCGGCGTGGTTGGCGTAATTCTCATAGCATTTTTGCAACTCAGCTAATGCCCGAGCTTTTATCTTCCGCCGTCGGCTCACAGTGAAGCTCTTGCGGGTGGTCCAAAGGATTAGAACCAGCAATAAAATCGCCAGTACCCACCAGCCAGGAGCGGGCGGCCAAAAGCTCACCGGTTCCGGCAAATGAATGTCCGCAAGTTGTGCTAGGAGTTCTTCGCTATCCATTGTCTCACTTGCTCTAGTACTAGTTGGTTAGTTCGCATCTTGATGAGTCGAATTTGTAGCTTGTCAAGCTGTGTTTCAAGGGCTGCGACACGCTGTTTAAACTGATCTCGATAGTTCGCTCGTGCTTTGCTGCTATGGGTGTTAAGAGCACCTTTCATGCCGCCATCAGTAATGCTGTAAATGCCAGGAACCGGCAGAGTTTCTTCCAAGGCGTCGTAAACAAAGCAGCAAACGACATTGTTGTGCCGGGAGAGCTGGTTCAAATATTGAAGTGCTTTCTCGTCTAAAGTTAAGAAGTCAGAAATAACATAAAGAGTGCTGCCCGGTTTGGTTATACGTTTTATTTGCCCTAAAGCATGAGCTAAGCCGGGCTTAAAACTTGGGTCTTCGGGGATCAGGGCTTCTGGAGTTTTCATTTCCTGAAGATGCTGATTGTATTGAAAAACCTGATTCAGTAGGTGGAGAGCTGAGCGGCGGCTGCGTTTCGGTCTCACCAAGCTTGAGGCAACATCCGAGAACACAAGGCCGCCAACGCGATCGCCATTGTCTATGGCCAGCCAGCAAAACAAGGCCGCTGCCTGAGCTGCGATAACTGATTTGAAGGCCACTTGACTGCCGAAATACATGTTATGGGTCTGATCTACCGCGATAATCACGGGCCTTTCTCGTTCTTCCCTAAATACTTTAGTGACCGGGCGATTTGTTCGAGCTGTAACACGCCAGTCTATTAACCGGACATCGTCGCCTGCTTGATAGGGCCTGAACTCCTCAAAATCAAGTCCACGACCGCGCATCTTTGATAGATGTAATCCGGAGATGCCAGCAACAGAGCGGGTATGGATAAGGTAATCGAGTGTTTTTGCAGCATATCGCTGAATTAGCAATTGTTGCAGGCTAACAACAGCCCCCTCGGCTTGATAGCGAGGTTGCTGGGAGGCTATGATTATAGGTGTTGACATAGTTTTGCCTAAATTGGATTAGGCGCAGGGCACACGTTGGCGAATAGTCTCCAAAACCTGGTCAGGGGTCACGCCGCCAGCTTCTGCCTCAAAGCTCAATAATATGCGGTGGCGCAAGGCGTCGAACAGAATTTCCTGAACGTCATCTGGGCTTACAAAGTCTCGGCCTTGAATCCAGGCGTGAGCTCGTGCACAGCGATCCAGTGCTATTGTGCCTCGTGGGCTGGCACCGTATTCAAGCCATGAGTTAAGATCTTCACCGTACACTTCAGGGTTACGTGTCGCCATTATTAATTGAATAATGTATTCCTCTACCTCTGGAGCCATGTGCATCTCAAGGATTTCTTGCCTAGCAGCGAACAATGCTTCTTGAGCTACTTGAGTTGGAACCTCCGGCGTATTGTTTTTAGCTTCACTGCGCACAAGGTGGAGAATCTCCCGTTCGGATTTCGCGTCTGGGTAGCCAATAGTGACATGCATTAAGAACCTATCGAGTTGAGCCTCGGGAAGAGGGTAAGTACCTTCTTGCTCAATCGGGTTTTGAGTTGCCATTACTAAGAACAATGGTGGTAGTGTAAAGGATTCGCGACCCACACTGACCTGATGTTCACCCATCGCCTCTAAAAGTGCGGACTGTACCTTTGCCGGAGCGCGGTTAATTTCGTCCGCCAATACCAAATTGTGGAAAATTGGACCTGGCTGAAATTTAAAGGAGCCATCCTCTGGCCGATAGACCTCTGTGCCTGTTATATCGCTGGGTAAAAGGTCGGGAGTGAACTGAATTCGATGGAAGTCGCCCTCAATGGCGCGAGATAAGTCTTTGATGGCTTTCGTTTTTGCTAAGCCGGGGGCGCCTTCTACAAGCAAGTGCCCATCTGCTAACAATGCAATTAATAAGCGATCAATTAGCCGCTCTTGTCCTATAATTTGATGTGATAACCAATTTTTGAGGTCTGTTATTATTGCATGGTGGCTCATAAAAGGAGTTCTCTTTGTTCTGGCGCGCGTGAGGCAAAGTGGGAGATTGTAAACGTTTTATATGGGATGTCTAGGCGAAGATTGTAGCGGAGTGTTGCAGAATTATTTGAAAAGACAGCAGCTTGCAAGCTGCTAGGATGCTTCTTGATTTGAAGCTAACGATTAAAGAGTAGGGCGGAACTTATAATCAATTTCCGCTGGAGAAAGTAGATGAATGCAAAGCAAAACCTGGAAAACACCTTGTTGGTGCCAGTACTTAAATTAATTGATAAACAGTTCGCAAAGTCAGAAGCGAACCGTTTAAAGCTTTTCGCCAAGCGTTATTTCGCCAGTAGTTATTACAAAGCGGAGAGTTCCAATCAGACCGATACTCAAATTTTAGAGGCGGTGGTTCAGGCTTGGGAATTTGTTCAGGACCGGAAATCCAGTGCTCCAAAGATTCAGATCAGTCAAGTTAAAGCTGATCAAAAGGACGGGAAGCCAGCGGGTGCAAGAATCTATGTTTTAGTGAACGACATGCCTTTCTTGGTCGATTCGATTCGCCAGGCAGTTAATCGGATCGGTGTCAGTGTTCGCAGTGTGAATAATGTAGTGCTCCAAGTTAAGCGAGAGGGTAAAAGTGACAAGAACGCCGGTAGACTTAAATTCATAAGCAATGACATTACGCCTTCCCAAAATGGAGAAGCTGTTTGTTGCATTAACTGCGGCGTGATAAGTGCGTCTCAAACCCCCCGGCTAGAGCGAGAACTTAAAGACACGCTAAAACATGTGTCGTCAGCCGTTAAAGATTACTTGCCTATTTGTAAGCAAGCGAAGGACGTAAAAGCCGCGTTGCTAAAGAGTGCAGAGACCTTGCCGGTTAGTGAAAAAGAGCTCACTGAATCAACTGAATTTATTAGCTGGCTTTTAGAAAACCACTTTACTTTTTTGGGTTATGAAAAGTACAAAATAAAGCACCTTAAATCGGGAGCGATAGTTGAACTTCAGAAAGATTCTATTTTAGGAATTTCAAAATTTAAATCAGGATTAAAAGAGCGGGTAGAGCTCTCTAGTTTACCCAAAAGCACGGTAGACCATATTCTGAAAAAACAAATTTGTAGTTTTGCAAAGTCAAGCAATCGCTCAAAAGTACACCGTTCTGTTCATCTTGATTATGTGTTGCTAAAGGAATTCGACAGCAAAGGCAAAGTGATTGCTGAGCATAGATTTGTTGGGCTTTATACATCGTCTGTTTACTATCGAACGGCTTTAGAGATTCCGTTGATACGGGATAAAGTAAATCAAGTCTTGGAGGATTCTGGTTTTTCACCTAATGGTCATAGCATCAAAGATCTTTTGCAGGTGATTAATGTTTTCCCTAGAGACGAATTGTTTCAGATGAGCAAAGATCAGCTGTATTCTACGGCATTAGAAATTGCTCAGATTCAGGAAACCCGTATTTCGAAATTGTTTGTGCGGAGTGATTTATACGGTAAGTTTTTCTCCTGTCTTGTGTACATGCCGCGAGATATCTACAACACAAAAGTAAGACAACAAGTTCAAAGTCTACTAAAAAATGAGCTGCAAGCAGTAGAGGTTGAATTCAACACCTATTTGTCAGAATCGACGCTGGTACGCACTCACTTTACCTTGCGTACACCTGATATTGAGAACGTAAAATATAGTCGCGAAAAGCTTGAGTCGGAGATGGTTCGACTGATTAAACCATGGGACGACTATTTTCTAGAAAGCTTAGGCGAGAATTACTCTGAAGCTGAGGCCGAAAGCCTCTTCTCTGTTTATTCATCTAGTTACTCTTCCGCATATAAGGAAACCTACAGCGCTGTTGAAGGTGTAATTGACATTGCTCGACTCGCTAGCGTGGTTAAAAGTAAGGAGTTGGCGTTAGACCTAGAGGTATGCGAGCAAGGCTCTGTTTCGGAACTAAGTTTTAAAATATTTAGTTTTAAGCAGCGCTTAATTTTATCGGACGTGGCGCCTATTCTAGAAAACTTAGGTTTAAGTATTATTGGCGAAAAAGCATTCAAATTACAGCCTGAATGTGAAGAAGTGATTTGGATGCATGATTTTTCTTTGTCTAGAAAAAATATCAATACGAAACTACCAAAGGGTTTGGAAGAGGAGTTTGAAGAGGCCTTTGCTGCTATTTGGAAACAAAAGACAGAAGATGATAGCTTTAATCAGCTTGTCGTTGCGGCGCAAATACACTGGCGCGATGCGGCATTGCTTCGCGCATATGCAGCCTACTTGAAACAAGTTCAATTCGGTTATAGTGCCCAATATATAGCTGATACTTTAGCGCAATATAAAGATATAGCGGGTCAACTAGTTGAGTATTTTTACGCCCAGTTCGATCCGGTAATCAAATCGTCAACAAGGCCGACGGCGACCAAGTTGCATAGAAAAATACTAGCTGGAATTGACAAGGTTTCAAATCTAGCTGAAGACAGCGTGTTGCGATCGATCTTGGAGCTTATGGATGCCACCCTCAGGACAAATTATTTCCAATTAAATGAAGGCGGTGAGAAGAAAGAATACTTCTCCTTTAAATTTGATTGTGCCTCAATTAAAAACATGCCACTGCCTAAACCGATGTTCGAAATATTTGTATTCTCTCGTAATGTTGAAGGTGTTCACTTGCGCGGCGGGAAGGTTGCTCGAGGCGGCTTGCGCTGGTCAGATCGATGTGAAGATTACCGTACCGAGGTGCTCGGTTTGGTAAAGGCGCAGCAAGTAAAAAACTCAGTGATTGTGCCGGTGGGTGCGAAAGGCGGTTTTGTTGTGAAGCAAAACAGCCCCTCAATCGACCGAGATGAAATAATGCGTGTCGGTATTAGCTGCTATCGAACATTTATCAGCGGCTTGCTGGATATCACTGATAATATCGTTGTTGATAAAGTCACAGGCCCTTTGCAGGTTGTTAGAAAAGATAAAGACGACCCGTACTTAGTGGTTGCTGCAGATAAAGGTACAGCAACGTTTTCTGATATCGCGAATGGTATCGCTGAAGAATATGAGTTTTGGCTAGGCGATGGATTTGCATCTGGCGGCAGCAATGGCTATGACCATAAGCAAATGGGAATCACCGCTAAGGGGGCTTGGGTCTCTGTGCAAAGGCATTTCCGTGAGCGTGGTGTGAACATACAAAAGCAAGACTTTTCGGTGATCGGCATTGGTGATATGTCAGGCGATGTTTTCGGAAACG
>CAJWGN010000086.1 GCA_913031035.1 uncultured Gammaproteobacteria bacterium | reverse complement strand
CCCTGAATTTACTTCATAAACATGAGCCGCTCCGCTGAAGCGCTCTACTACTTCCGCGCTGGTATAAACGAAACTTGAAGGCCCCTCATAGACTGGGGTGACATACGGAGCGTCCGGTGTATTAGTACCGAGGTTGACCGTTGGCAATGTGGCGATAGCATCCAAGATCTCCATGCCTTCACCGAGCACATTTCCGATCACCGTAAAGCCCCCATTGTTATTGTCCAAGTTACCACTGTTATCTGCCAGACTAACGAACCACTGGGTCGTGGCGCTATCTGGATCGCCGTCCAATTTCGCCATTGCCACAGTGCCACGAGTATTCGACACGTTAAACTCGTTCACCACAGGGGGATCTGCCAACACAGGAACCGGGCCGACAAACGGCTGAAAAGTAAATCCACCGCCTTGAACCACGAAACCGGGAAGAACACGATGCAGATAGGTCCCATCATAAGCCTCTCGATTTACATAATTTAAGAAATTTTGGACATTAGCAGGAGCAATATCGTCAAGAAGCTCTATGGAGTAATAACCTAGACTGGTGTTTATCCTCACTATTGTTCCCGCGGACAAGGCAGGAGCTACTAACAAGCCTACTAGCAGTCTGAATAAGATCTGAATAAATTTCCAATATCGTACGGTATCAAGCACTATTCACACCCCTAACTGTTTGTTTTCAACCTACTAACTAAGACCGACGGAGCATAGGTTAAGTTTCACTAATTTTCAACTCTATAAGCCATTCATATTGATCAATATTTTAGGAACTTAAGGTGGCAATTGAGCTATTTTTTTGATCGCTTTTAACAAATCCTCTATACTTCACATTTTGACAGCTCCATTCGTTTTTGTCTAATCGTTCAGTTAATTGCAAGGCATCCTTAGTGACAGAAAGTACTTCAGGCTATCAATCTAGCTCTCGCATCTCACATTCTTCATCCAATACCCCAGAACGCCACTCAAAGCCTCTAGTTAGGCCTCAGCACCCAATGGGCATAGGTATTGATTTCGGCACCACAAATAGTGCTACTGCGCTTTTTGATGGAGAGAAGGTTCATTTAGTAAAACTAGAGCAGCATTCAATAGTAATGCCGTCAGCTACTTACATAGACAAGAATTTTGGCATCGTCACAGGACAAGAAGCCATTAACTCTTATATTGAAGGCAATACCGGGCGAACCGTCGAGCTAAGCGCCGAGGTGCTAGGTGAAGGTCGCACAACCACAGGACAAATCGGCGACGGCGGCCTTCCTGAAGAAGGCTCAACTGAAAAAGTATATGGCCAATCCTTCGTAGATGGGGGTCAAACCGGCCGCCTATTTAGAGGGATTAAAAGACTTCTTGGAGGCTCGGATAGTCAACGCTTAATGGTGTTTAATCGTCCATTTAGGCTAGTTGCCTTAATAACTCCCCTGCTTGTGAGGATCAAGAAAAGTATCGACCAACAAAGCAAAAGTATTGCCGGCGCAACGACTAAACACGCGTGTATTGGACACCCTGTCAATTTCGAAGGCCAAAAAGAAAACAAGAATAACGCCGCGCTAAGCATGCTTGCAGAAGCCTATGGCTACGCGGACTTTAAAGAAAAGACATACTTCGCAGAACCCATTGCCGCCGCCTTAAGTTATCTCCATGACAATCCTGGAGAGAAAAAAGACAAGCTGCTGGCTGTCGATTTTGGTGGCGGCACGCTGGATTTATGTATTCTTCAGCATCGAGACGGAGACTACGAAGTAATAGCAACTCACGGGGTAGGCTTAGGTGGCGATCATATTGACCAGCTACTGTTTAAGGAATTGCTGTTTCCGCTACTAGGTAAAGGGGAGCGCTGGAAACGTTCTGGCGAGGACAGAGAAATTGAGACGCTTTTTCCTTTCGAGCAGTACGAAGATCTTATCCTGAACTGGGCTGTAAGCTATATGCTTAACCAGAATCAATACACCACGCCTGTATTGAAACGCATGGAATCAGGAGATGAAGGCGCCGTTAAATATCGAAGACTATATGACCTTATAAAAAACAACTATAGCTATTTGGTCTTTCAAACCTTGAAAGATTTGAAGGCCACTCTGTCTTATCAAACTGAGGCTCGCCTGGACATCCCAGAACTGGATATTGAATTCACTGTAACCAGAGCCCATTTTGAAGAATTGATAGGATCTGCGGTATTGGATTTTGAAAGTGCGATAACTCAGGTACTGAAGAATGCCAATTTACAGCCAGACGAAATAGATTTGGTTATCCGAACCGGAGGCTCATCACTGATTCCTATAATCAAGCAATCCCTGAATCAGTCTTTCCCCGCCAAAGTGGTAGAGCATGACCCCTTTACGTCAGTAGCTGCGGGTCTCGCTATTGCTGATTACTATGGATTAGGTAGCGATGAGTCAGAAAAAATTACGCAAGGCTAAGGCTCAATTTTAAGCCGCTTCACTTCAGCACCTGAGTCAAATACGACGCTGTAAACCTCACCTTCTTTTTCAACGTTAACAAGATTAGATTGGTCGGGCCATACATCGCGCAGCGTCATATTAACCATGCTAAACGACTTGATTGAATCAATTTTTTTAGTTTCTTGATATACCCAAAGAAACTGACCTTCTATTTCTGCACCAACGTAATCAAGCGTCATTTCAATTTCTTCACCGGTCGACAATTCTGCATCAATCGAAAACCGATTGACCACGTAACTGCTAAATAATGCTCGGGAATCGGCAGATTCCAGCAGATTTTGACCAACGCCAAAAATCTGGCCGGCGGCATGTTCAGCATCGTGCACCAAAAACCGATGCATAACTTCGATGTTTTCGCTGCTGGGATTAAACAGTATTCGGGTTACGGCTGTTTTCTGTTCATGGGCATTGCTAGACATCATGAACAGAGACAAGAATGCACCCCCTAGGCTTGGCGCAAAACTGCGCCAGCCTAGGTTTGGGAGAGCGTTAACTATCATCCTCTTCTTCATTTCCTTCGTCATCATCTGTCTTTAACTCTGTCTTAATGTCTTGCATGACATCTCGATTAATCAGACCCGAACGACCCTCTGACTTAAAGTTCTCGATTCTTGAAGGGATAATTCTGCGTGGGTAGTAGTTATTTTCCATATCCACATCAGCAGTTTCCTGCAGCGGATCGATAACTATACTGACCACTTCCTTCTCGCTCACCATTAGTTTTTTAATACTTCTGGCGTTGCGACGCCAAACTTCTGCTGGTATTCGCATTTCTTCGGACGAGCCATCGGCAAACTCTAGGTTAGCAATAATCGGCATCACCAAGCCACCTTGATTTGATAACTCCAGAATGTAGTAGTTGAGTTTTTCATCAATAGCACGATCAAGCGTTTCGCGCTCCCAGTCCTCTAGGCCTTCCAGAAAACTGTTGTAGCTGTTGCGCTCTTTATTGGTCACTGTAAATTGATCATTATTATCGTAAAAATCTTTCACGTCAGGGTTACGCTCAACCCACGTCTGTAAGCCTTCTTGAGAATTCCTGTCATTATAAATTGATGGTGGCTGTGTCTTTGCAGACTCGCGCTGTCTCGAATAATCAATATCTGGATCATGGGTATCCATTCGCATTTGATAAACTTTATCCAAAGAAATGTCTACGTGATCAGTAGTGTAAAACCAACCTCTCCAAAACCAATCAAGATCGATGCCAGAGGCTTCTTCCATGGTTCGGAAAAAGTCGGCTGGTGTCGGGCGCTTAAATTCCCATTGCTGTGAGTATTCTTTAAAAGCAAAATCAAACAGCTCACGACCCATTATCGTTTCACGAAGAATATTCAAAGCCGTTGCCGGTTTACTATAAGCATTAGGTCCCAGTCTCAGAACTGTGTCTGACTGCGTCATAATAGGAACCTGATTAGACGACTTCATATAATCTGCTATATAACGAGGTTCAACACCCCAGGGTATATCTGCATCCCACTCCCGACTAGCAACTGAATCAAGGTAGCTATTAATACCCTCATCCATCCATGTCCATTGACGCTCATCAGAATTAACAATCATTGGGAAATAGAAGTGACCTACTTCATGTATCACTACCCCAATCATAAACCGCTTGTCGGCGAGCGTGTAAGTTCGCGACCCATCATCCTGCAGCTCTGTGCGCGGGCCGTTGAATGTAATCATTGGATATTCCATACCCCCTAGAAATCCGACATTGACAGATTGCGCGGTGGGATAGGGAAAGTCGAACGAGAAGCGGCTGTAAACTTCCAAAGTATGGATGACGATTTCAGTAGAAAAATCAGACCAAAGCGCGCCACCTTCTTTAGGGTAAAACGACATCGCCATGATGAGCTCTTGCTCGGCACCTTCTTGGTTATAGCCCTTCGCATCCCAGATAAATTTGCGCGATGAAGACCATGCAAAATCTCGCACGTTTTCAGCAGTAAACTTCCAAGTTTTAGTGTCGCTTGTGCCGGCCTCTTCATTTTCTAAGGCCTCCTCAGGAGTTACGATATACACTGGTCGTGCCGCAGTTTCAGCTTCTTCTAAACGGTCTCTCTGCTGCGCTGTCAATACCTGATTCGCATTTTGAAGCTCGCCTGTAGCGGAAACTATATGGTCAGCTGGCACTGTCATCGCAACTTCATAGTCACCAAATTCAAGAGTAAATTCCCCTGAACCTAGAAATTCCTTGTTGGTCCAGCCTTCGTAGTCGGTATAAGCAACTAAACGAGGAAACCACTGAGCGAGCGCGAATATGTAATTGTTGCCATCACCTTCTTCAGGAAAATGCTCGTAACCACTTCTTGGGCTGAGCACATCACCGTCAACGATGTTGTAGCTGTAATCAATAGAAAACTCGACATCTTGCCCAGACGCCAACGGGCGCGCTAAATCGATACGCATCAATGTACCAACAATTGTATGGAGCAGATCGTTTCCACCACGGTCGGTAACTGAACTAATCTCATAGCCAAGGTCAGAGTCTTCCCTATACTGCATTCTGCGCAAGTAGCCTAGGCTTACTCTTCCTGCAGTATTGTCAGCCGAATCTGGACTTGGACCGCCAAAAACAGAGCTTTTCTGCTCCATGGAGTCACTGCGGAAGTGATTTTGATCAAGCTGTAACCAGAGGTATCTGAGAGTGTCAGGTGAATTATTCTGATAGTTAATAGTTTCAGTGCCACTTAAGGACTGAGTAGACTCATCGAGAGTAACCTCGATGTTATAGTCTACTTCTTGTTGCCAGTACTCATGTCCTGGGCTTCCAGCCGCATTTCGATAAACATTGGCGGTTGGAAGAACTTCATCAAGCTGCCGAAACTTATCTTGATAGGATCCTTTGGTTTGTTGAATGCCTTGAGCCAGAGCAGTGCCACTGGCTACGGCAAACACCAGTGAATACGCAATAAGGGTGAGTTTTTTCATTTAGCAAAAATCTCCAAGTAGATCGCTTCTAATTTCGATGGTATATAATAACTTGCTTCGACATTATTGTGACAATATATCGCTAAATACACCACGTCCAATAGCCTTTTTCCCTGCGGAATTAGAAGGCTTTGGTTGTTTAAAGGGCTAAAAATGGACCTCATCCTCTACGCTATCCCATTCTTTTTCTTAGCTATTTTTATAGAGCTGGGCTACGGGGCTTGGCGCGGCCGGCAAACCTACCGGCTCAATGACACTATTAACAGTCTGTCGATGGGCAGCTTAAGTAGATTACAGGGTTTGGTAATCCTCGGCTTTTCAGGACTAATTTACGAATGGACTGTCTCAAATTATCAACTTTCCCAGCTATCTGATACGGAGATTTGGGTTTGGATAAGTTGCTTTATTGGTTACGACTTTGCCTATTATTGGAAGCACCGCTTTGGTCATGAAGTTGCTTTATTTTGGGGTTCTCACGTCGCCCATCACCAGAGTGAAGACTACAACCTAGCCACTGCCCTGCGCCAAACTAGCATCGATTTTTATGGCTTCTTATTTTACCTGCCCTTTTTTGTTTTGGGATATCCTACTGAAATTTTATTTACCGTCGTTAGCCTCAATTTAATATACCAGTTTTGGGTGCACACACAGCACATACCCAAATTAGGGCCAATAGAGTGGATATTTGTCACGCCATCGAATCACCGAGTTCATCACGCTCGTAACGCAGCATACGTAGATAAAAATTACGGAGGTGTCTTCATACTCTGGGACCGGTTATTTGGAAGTTTTCAAGATGAGCTGGACTCAGAACCCGTAGTTTTTGGCCTGCGCAAACCGCTTAACAGCTGGAATCCAGTATGGGCGAATATTCACGTCTACTGGCGCTTACTTCTCGACGTAATAAAGGCACCAGGACTAATCAACAAATTGAAGATTGGCTTTATGCCTCCCGGATGGCAGCCAGACGGGCTAGAAACTAGCTGTAAAATTGTCAACACCCCAATAGACCTTAGTGCAAAATTCGACCCAGCCATCTCGAATTTTACTGCGTATTACGTTCTTGCCCAATTCGTTTTCACGACAGTCATAAGCCTCTTCGTGCTAATCAACTCATCCAGCCTGGGCTATGGTCTGCTTTGGCTAGCGGTTGCGACCTTCGCCTTTAGCCTTTACGTCAATGGCGCTTGGCTAGAATCGAAACCTTTCGGGCTCGGCTTAGAGTTTGCACGACTGGCTATCACCGCAATAACCTGCCAGCTATTGTTTACCGAAACACTTATGGCCGCAATGAGTTCGATATGGATAGTGACGTCTTTGATATTGATTTCGGTCAGAAGAATCGCTAGCAATCAAAAATCAAACTCAGCGCTGACCCAGTAGAATTTGTGCTTGAGATGGCCAGCGCCAAGAGAAAAATCGGCATAATTGGCGCTGGTGAAGCTCTAAAACTCTATTCTGTCGTGCCCTACTGGAGAGTCAGCTTACTGCCAGCATTCCTCGCAGAACCTACCTAACAAGTAAGCAGAAGGGTCGATCAGATTATCACTAAAACCGATCAGCAAAACCATCCGTAGAGCAGACCATCAGGACATGTCCGACAAAATCCCCGCCCTCATCGCAGCCAACCTGACAGAACTGTTAATCACCAACTAGAGAATTTAAGCCGCCAAGTTTGAGAATTAGCGCTGTCATCCTCAACAGTAAATTTGTAAACACGTTGCCCTAGACTGATAAACCCTCCACAAATTGCCTCGTTAGCGCCGCGCCTCGTTTACGACAAGTTCAACCGCCACATTGCCCCGATTGATTATTTTATAAGGGCTAGCCTCTTCCCGCCAAGCCCACTCCCCCATCGAGAGGAGCTCTTGGGTGATGCCATCACTTCTTGTAACATGGACCTTACCTTCACTGACCTGTACCACAACGTTCGGATTAGACAAGGTTTGAATTGCTGTTTCCGCTCCGGGCTCTAAACGGATTCGGTATGAACGAAACCATGGATTCTCAACTACCGGCTCAACGGCCAAACCCTGCGGCCTGCCAACGGTCAGGTTTGAAACTCCTGCTCCATAATTGGTTAAGGCGATAATTCGAAATAAACCAGGACCTTCGTTGGCCACCTCATGAGTTAAATTTTGTTCTATATAATCCGTATTTCCAGAGACTCTGCCAAATAGCGGCCCCTCACCATTGCTTATGAACGTGTAGAGTATTGCCGCGTTATGGGTATGGGGGAGTGTCATATCTCCTGGGTTAATTTGTACATCCAATAAATAAATATCACCGTCGACATGGACAGTCCTGTGCCTGGGTTCTTCTAATATTGGAACCACACGTTTGCCCGAGAACTCAGTTTCTTGAGCGCTCAGGACAATCAAATTAGTGGATGAAAAAACAGTTACAAGCAAAACAAGCAGCATCGCATTGAATCTATTACGCATAGCAAATTCTCCTAACAATTATTATTATTTTAGATGAGAACGAGAACCCATCACTCTATCTAGATAGCCAATGGCCGCAGGATTCGGAGCGAAATATTACCTGTTTAAAGGAAACTCGTATAGCAAGGCCCCGGTTTCTGGAGAGCGAACTTCAAACTGAGCCATATAGGCGTTAGCTAAAGCCTCGGTAAAACTAGAACCATCGATCAAATTGCTTATAACAAAGACTAGTTGGCCCGACAGGCTGCCCAAGGGGGCAAAGCTAATGGCAAAAAAGAACATCATCGGTTTCAGCCAGCACCACTCGCACAGCAGATTCGACGGTCAAAGCTGAACCAGACACCGTGTCTCGAATCGCCCGAACCAATAAGCCTTCAACGCTAGCATATCCCATTCTTAGAGATACATTTATCTGCCCGGTCAATATACTGTTATTGATCACTCGTATCTGAGGAGTGAAAATCGGGTAGCTAAAACCGACTTTAACTCACCATTACTAGATCTATCGGTCATTAGCGCGCTACTGAGTTGCTAAGCAGTAAATCCCTCTCCGACTTGACTAGGCATGATCAACAAATAATAGATAAAAATTGGAGCCACCGCGGGGAGGCAAACCACCTCTAAGTAGCTAAAAGGTTTTTTCAAAAATACCGAGCTCCAGGAATAGACAGCAACTAATCCGGCCACTATGCCTAAGCTACGTAATAGCTCTCTGACCAATAATGATTCAGCGCCTATCTCAAAAGGATTTGCGATACAAAAAAAATACAGCAACCACAACAGCCAGGACCGATGCGAAACTGACCACGATTTGCTGCCGGCCTATTTTCATAAGGCTTGAGCCAACCTGCTAGGGGCTAAGATATAGCCTCACCTTGAGCCTGCTTATCAGCATGATACGAAGAACGCACCAGAGGACCGCTTGCAACATGAGTAAACCCTAATTTCTCTCCGAACTCTCGAAGCTCGTCAAACTCATCAGGATGCACGAATCGCTCTACCCGCAAATGATCCCTACTGGGCTGCATATACTGGCCTAAGGTAATCATGTCTACATCGTGCTTTTTCAGATCACGAAGAACGTCTTTAATCTCCTCGATTTCCTCACCCAAGCCCAGCATCAAACCTGATTTAGTGATTACCTCAGGACAACGTCCTTTGTAGGCTTTCAGCAAATCCAATGACCATTGATAATCAGCTCCTGGCCTCGCCTTTTTGTAAAGACGGGGAACCGTTTCTAGATTGTGATTAAACACATCAGGCGGAGCATCCTGCAAAATATCCAATGCAATTTCCATCCGACCTCTGAAATCAGGTACTAGAACTTCCACTTTGGTGTTTGGATTAAATTTACGAGATTCGGTAATACAATTAGCAAAGTGCTGAGCACCACTGTCTTTTAAATCATCCCGATCTACCGAGGTGATAACAACGTAACTCAACCCCATTTCCTTTATTGCTTCAGCCAGCTCTCTAGGCTCGTTTCCTGCCAGCGGCTTAGGCTTGCCATGAGCAACATCGCAAAAAGGACAGCGACGCGTACAAATGTCACCCATAATCATAAACGTGGCCGTGCCATTGCTAAAACATTCACCGAGATTGGGGCATGCGGCCTCTTCGCAAACTGACGACAATTTATGCTCTCTGAGCTTCTGCTTAATATGTTTGATTTTAGGTGAAGTCGATATCCTCACCCGAATCCAGTCTGGCTTTGCTAGCAAATCTACCGTTGGAATAACTTTTACTGGGATTCGCCGAACTTTGTCCGCTCCTCTCAGCTTTTCGCCCTCTACCATTACATTTCGACGAATTCTTTCTTCCATTACATTAATTCCTAATTCTGGGTCTAGCTGCGGATAGCTACTGCTTTGAATATTCTGCGCTATAGCCTAGCTGCATCAGCAGGTGGTCACATAGCACTCGACTTGCTTGTTGCATTAACACGTCTGACTTCGGCTGGAAATCGGCTATCTGGCTAACGGCCAAATTCGAGAAGCCACAAGGGTTTATTCCCGCAAAAGGCGCCAAATCCATATCAACATTTAGGCTCAACCCGTGGTAACTCCAACCGTTCTTAATCCTAAGTCCTAGAGCTGCTATTTTAGCATCATTCACATACACACCGGGAGCTTTCGGACGGGTTTGAGCGTCAATACCAAAATCTCGAAGTGTCTCTATTAGACTTTGCTCTATTAGGTCCACTAAACCGCGGCTGCCAAGCTTACGTCGCCTAAGATTGAGCAAGAAATAGACCACCAGCTGACCTGGACCATGGTAAGTAACTTGACCGCCCCGGTCTATTTGAACCACCGGGATTTTACCGACATTTAGAATGTGCTCACTTTCCCCAGCTTGCCCTTGGGTGTAAACAGGCTTGTGAGATAAAAACCATAGCTCATCGGCTCTCTCGCTATCTCTCGGCGTGTTGACTGCACGATACTGCATGGACTTCCATATCGGCGTGTAATCTTGTAAGCCTAGACGTCGCACAGTCAGTTCAGGCTGATTATTTGCAGTCTCAACATCTGGGGTGGCGTTAAACCACTTATATTGGGATAAACGCAATCTACAGCACCATCTTAGTGTCTGGAAGTTTCTTTAAATCTTCAAAGATATTTCCCAATTGCTCAACACCCGTTGCTGCAATTGTCACTCGAATAGAAACGTAGTTATTTCCCTTACTAGGATTTAACTCGATCAAATCTGGATCAATTTTACCCGCATGCATCTCAACAACCTGAATGGCGTGGGCATGGAAATCAGTGCTAGCGACTCCGATTATTTTAATAGGATAGAGACAGGGGAACTCAATCTTTGGGGCTTCTAGCTCTTCTGGCGGTGTATCTGTTGTCATTTCTAATCTCATTAACCGGAGAACATGTTGCCAAAAAGTAACGATAGCCAATCGAGGAATCGTTTAAGCATCCCTCCTTGCTCAACGTCCTGCATTGCAACTACGTCGCTTTGAAAAATAACGCTGTCATTTAACACAACGTTAACCACACCCATGATTTGACCGCTATTTATTGGAGCTCGGATGATCTCATCGACATCAACAGTCGCCGCCATCTGCTCTCCCTGGCCCCTAGGTATAGTGACATAAACTTCTTCATCTATACCCAAATCCAATGCGTTTTCTTGGCCAGAATACACAGGCACATTGGCCAGAACCTGCCCTTTCTCATAAAGCTTATGAGTCTCAAAATAACGAAACCCATAGGTCAATAACTTTTGCGTTTCAATGGCCCGTGCTTCTTCACTGGCTGCACCCATAACGACTGAAATTAACCGCATCCCCTCACGCTCAGCTGAGGATACTAAACAGTAACCCGCCGCCTCGGTCCAACCTGTCTTTAATCCATCAACGTTTCGGTCTCGAAACAGCAATGTATTGCGGTTTGACTGGCGGATGTCGTTGTATGTGAATTCTCTTTCCGAGTACATCGGATAAAAGTCTCCGTGCCTAGCAATGGTAGCTTGAGCAAGAAGAGATAAATCACGAGCCGACATCGTATTGAAATACAGCTCAGTATCTAGGCCGCTGGCATTCATGAAAAAGCTCTGTTCCATGCCAAGCACTTCTGCATATTGATTCATCATATCGGCAAATGCTTCTTCGCTACCGGCGATATGCTCGGCCATAGCAACACTGGCATCGTTGCCTGACTGAATAATAATACCCCGTAGCAAGTCTTCAACACTAACCTGCGTGTCCACCCCAATGAACATTTTTGAGCCTTCCATTCGCCAAGCTTTCTCGCTGATATGAACCATGTCAGCCAACAACAAATTACCACTAATGATTTCTTCAGCGGCAATGTAAGCGGTCATTATTTTAGTTAAGCTTGCGGGAGGCAGTGCTTCTTGAGAGTTCTTTTCGACAATCACATGCCCTGTTGTGGCATCAATGAGTATATAGCTTGAGGCGGCAATATCCGGCGCTCTGGGGATTATCGCAGGGGCTGCGCTCACCGACCAATTGACAGTCATGGTTAAGAAAATCGCCCCCAAACTTGTTGCGGTTTTTGACACGAGTGGCGAAATAAATTGATCAGCTAAAGATTGAAGATTAAACATTTAGAATACGTTTCCCTAGGAATTAAAGAACTCAATTAAGAGCATTTTGAGTGTCTATTAAAGTGACAAAATAGAGTCATAAACAATGCCATAGAACGAAACAATAATTCGAGAGTCTCTAACGGTCACCCCCACCCTGCTTCAAAAAATCTATTCGGTCACTGTGTACGGACTTCCTAAATTAGCGGCAGCCACGCGCCGACTCAGACGAGGAATTTCATTTGTGTCAAGCAGCGGCCCGATCCTCACCCGATGCATTACACCATTATTTACCGTATCAACGCTGCGAATAAATACTGGCCTATCAGTTAAGTTGCGTAATTCTTGGGATACCGCTTCTGCAGCGGAGCGCTGAGAAAAAGCACCCACTTGTAAATACGTACGAGCGCCGCCGTTACTGTCAACTTGAACTCTATCGGATTGCGCGCCTGCCAACCCATTTCTGCCAACACCAGCATTAACGGTAATAGAGTCTAGCTGAACCCTCGCGGTTCCTCTATCGGCATAGCCTAGCTTAGCCGCCGCGGCGTAGGAAAGGTCGACCAGCCTATCACCATGAAAAGGGCCTCTGTCATTAACACGAACGACGATGCTTCGATTATTGTCAAGATTAGTTACTTTTAGAAAACTCGGAATTGGCAAAGACTTGTGGGCTGCCGAAGCAACATACATATCAAAAACCTCCCCGTTAGAGGTCTTGTGGCCGTGGAACTTTTCGCCGTACCAAGATGCCACTCCACGCTCGCTGTAGCCTGCCTCAGTAGACATTACTGTATAAGACTTACCAAGCACCGTGTAAGGACTTCGATTACCGGCTCTAGTACGCGCAATAGGAACAGGGATTATCTCCGGCACAGCCGATAAATCGACATTTCGAGTCGGCGCCCTATCTTGGTTAATACTGTAACGCCCGCTATTTTCGTTCTTGACAGGAGAAGTTGATGTGCTGCCGCAGGCGGCTAGCGTTATAACCGCTAGCAACAGCGACATAAATTTGAAAAATGTCATATGACACCCGATAAATAATGGACAAAGAATTGAAGCGTTAGTTATGTAACGTCCAATTGCTTGTTTTTTTTAACCTTTTCAGCCAGCTAAAGATAAAACGTTCTAATCTGAGGCTAATCGAGCAAAAACCTCGGCAAATGTTAGTTGAGCCGCACTCTCCCATGAGTTTGAATCGACATCAGCAACCCAAATCCAACAAAAAGAGTCACCACCGATGTTCCTCCTCGGCTCATAAGCGGCAGAGGCAGACCGATTACTGGCAATATGCCAGATACCATGCCCATATTCACAAACACATAAAAGAAAAATGTCAGGGTAATGCTTCCTGCCAGCAAGCGACTGAACATATCTGTGGCTTGATAGGCGATATAACAGCCTCTCAGCAGAACAAATAAGTACAAGGCAATAAGAAACAGTATGCCTAGCAAGCCGAATTCTTCAGCTAAAACGGCCAAAATAAAATCTGTATTACTTTCTGGAATGAAATCTAAATGGGACTGAGCACCATTGCCATAGCCCTTGCCGTAAACCCCACCCGAACCGATAGCAATTTGTGACTGGATAATATTATAGCCCGCCCCTGTCGGATCTCGATAAGGATCAACAAAGGTTAAAATCCGGTTCTTCTGATGATCTTTTGCCAGAAAAATGAACCATGCCGGGGATGCCATTAGCACAGCAATAACGCCTCCGACGACTATCTTCCAGCGAATTCCTGCCAGCAAAACTACAAAAATACCGGACATAGAGACCATCATTGCAGTCCCCATATCGTTCTGCGCAACAATTAATCCCGCTGGCAGCAGTATCATCGCTGCAGACCAAAAAAGATGCTTAGATCGCGGAGGCATTGGCCTACTAGCCAAATACCAAGCTAGCAACATTGGAACAATAAACTTCATTATTTCAGATGGTTGAAAGCTCGGCAGCCCCGGCAAATCTAACCAACTTTTCGCCCCATTTGCTTCAACACCGATAGCTAAAACGACGCCAAGGAGCGCGATTCCAGCGGCGTAAATAGAAGGCGCCCAGCGTCGATAGAAATGAACATTAAACTGGGCCACAACAAACATGACAACTACACCAACAAGCATTGTTATCGCCTGCCTTCTAACCACCGCCTCATCGCCGTCGCTGGCGCTAAAAAGCACCATCAAACCAAAACAGCAAATTGACACAATACCCACAAGCAGGTGCGGGTCAATATGCAGTGTCCTCCAAATTGCGAAGGAACGCCCAGTGCTTTCTTGCAATCCATTGGATTGCCTGACGAAGTCTTGACTAGTCATTAGCTTGGCTTATGAGTTGTTCTGGATCCAAAGCACTAAAGTCTATCTGCAGGATATCCAGCAAGTAAGCATCGGTAACCGCTTTAGCAATAGGACCTGCCACGCTGCTGCCATGCAAGCCATTTTCTACGAATACGGCTACAGCAATCTGCGGTTCGATAAATTCATTTTGGGCCGGAGCAAAGGAAATGAACAGACCATGATCTTGATTGAGCTCTGACACTACGATGTCTGTGCTAAGAAGAATCTCCTGGCTGATTCCCACTACCTGAGCGGTGCCCGACTTGCCGGCCATTAGGTAACTCATATTTCGGTCTTCTA
>CAJWGN010000085.1 GCA_913031035.1 uncultured Gammaproteobacteria bacterium | reverse complement strand
GTTCGTTAAGATCCAGGGAGAGCAGCATTATCTGTGTCGAGCAGAAGATCAAGATGGTGAGGTTGTTGATGTGTTTTTGCAGAAACGGCGAGGCGGAAATTTGGCAAAGCGCTTCTTCAGGCGGTTATTGCGCAAGCATCGATGTGAGCCGAGGAAGATAGTTACCGACAAATTGAGAAGCTACAACGTGGCTCACAGGGAGCTGATTCCCAAAGCGATACACGATACAACTCAGTATGCTAACAATCGATGTGAGTTATCGCACGAGCCTACACCGGTGAGAGAGCGGGGCAGGCGGAAGTTCAAATCGATAAAGCAAGCGCAACGGTTTTTGGGTGCTCATGCTGATGTGTACAATTTTTTCAACCTGGGACGACATTTGGTGTCAGCGGAGAATTATCATTTTTTCAGACAGCGTGCCGTTGTGTCTTGGGAGAATGCAGTGGGGATATAGCAGTTGGAAATAGTGGATTTCTCGATTCTAGTAGTCAACTTGTCAACACCACACAGGCCCTTAGCTTTGCAGGTGGAGTAATTGTACGGAACAAATATCATAGCGAGAACAGTAAGCAACTCTGTGATTATTAGGACAATAGTTTTTGTTAACTATTTAGAAATTTAATTCGCCAGACGGTGCTTCAGGTGTTAATTCAAGAATGTGCTTTTTCCCATCTGATTGGCGAGTAGCGCTTATTTTTACTAGTTGCTCGGTTTTTTCTCGCCCATAAAGACCGTTGCTAAAAAGTAAGACATGACTATTTTCAGCCAATGAAAACCGACCTAAAACCACCAGCTGTGACATAAATCCTGCCGACGTGTCATGTGCTACTTCCGGCGCAAGCATGATGCCCTCCAAAGGAACACTTTCTTTATTTTGACTTAGAGTTATCCTTGTTTTAACAGATTTGATAATAGTGGAACGATTTTCATTAAATTCTACCATTGACACTACACCATCTTTATTACTATCAATCCCTCCGAAAGCAGAGATGGGTAGTGACAGCACTATGAATGCTCCATCATCTATAATATTGAGGGTTCCATGTTGGACTTCCATTAGGTGCGCTTGAGCTGGCTGCCAAAAACACCCAGTCACTATCAGGGTTGCCATTGAAATAAGTAAATATTTATTGATAAACCGCATAGTAATACTTTCCTTAGATTAATTATGTTCGATTGGCGTCAAGGGATGGCTCTATCATTGACCGGGAGGAGGGCCACCACTTTGAGAAGGGCCACCACCCGGAGGAGGGCCACCACCTGCAGTTATTTGTACAGAACCTTTAACGCAGCGCTGAAAATAGGGGTAGCTATCGGTAGCATAGTAATGATAAATGCCTTGCGGGAATTCAGGAGTTACACCAAAGCGGCCATTGCATTCATCTAAATCACCTAAGCCCTCAATATATTCCCAATCTTGGGAAAAAGTACCTAGAGCGTACATAGTTGTTGGAGGCCTTGATTCGCTCACGCTGCTGACAAAACCATAACTACCCTTCATTGACTTGAGTGCCGAGCTGCTGTCATCAGCAATGGTATGGCCATATCGCGCATAGATTGGGAAACCATCGGCAGCCCAGCCGATGATGGTCATTGTTAAACTATTACCGCCTTGTTTAGAGACAAAGCCCTCCGGTACACCATGATAATGGTATACACCTCCGGGTTGGACATGAGCGTGATTCTCATCGTCGCCAAAATCAAAGTGTGTTTGACCTAGAGCCTCGATACTCCAGCCGCCCCCGCCTCCAGCAAGGCTGCAGCTAGCGCCAGAATCGTTGCAGGTTCCGGCTGTGCCGGCATCGACTTTCACACCATTAAGAATGTACGCCGTTACTCCTTTAGGCCCACCCAATGCAGTCGCCACGCTAGTTTCAGTTGGTGAAAGTGTATAGCTTGCTGACACTGACTGCTCAGAGATCGTATTTGGATTGCCAGGGTTAGGGAAAACACCAACATCATGATCAGGAATGCCATTAGCCGTTAGCGTGCGATTGTTTTCCAAACATGTCCACTCAGACTGACTTGTGATAGTGAGCGATTCCTGATTGTTGGGCGTGTTATCGATGTAATTACACAAAACACCTTCAGTGGAACTTTCTAGAGAGAGGGCAGGCTCTAGTAATCGAAATACCTCATCGGCTTCAATATAGTCCAACTGAACTTGATAGGAAGAACCATCCGATCGTAGGACTGGTATGCTGAGAACATTACCACTAAAAAATGCCATATTGTTAGGTGTGGCGGTGCCCTCAAGAACTTTATAGTAGGGACCAAGAATCAAATCTATTGGATTACTGTTTTCCACCAGCTTTAGATTTACGTTATATAAGTCATTTCCAACCAGCACATAAGGCAGGATTAGGGTATTGTTTTCAAACCTTGCTGTTGCGCTGGCCAAATACGAGAAAAACGTGCTACTCAGAAATAGGGTGAACAGTAGAGCTTTTAATGAGGTCATGTGAACCTTCACCACCTTGATTTATTAGAGTCTATTTTTAAGAATGCAAGGTGACTTTCCAAAAAAATATTATGTTGAAGCCGTTACCCCGTCATATTACAAACCTATACGCATCAATTGAGAATTCCCTTCGATTGCTAGTGATAATTTAAAAATTGCGTGATGACGTACATCGAGGTTGGTGCAGGATTAAGCTTCCTATAGAAAGTATCTAGCTAGAGAAACAGAACCTTATTAGAGATTCAAAGGATACTGACGTGTTAACCCTCAATCTGTCATTACTTACGCCAAGAATCAGTCTAAATTTACAAGCATCACGGATTCTCGCCCGAAATCATTCAATATGCCGTGCGGCTTTACCATCGATTCAACCTGAGTCACCGCGACGTCGAAGGCTTGATGCGCAGCGGGGTACCCCCGTCAACCATGAAGCCAGTAGGCTGTGGTGCAATAATATAAACGGGGCAAGATAGCAGTAATAATTTGGGGGATGATCGCAGCTTTTGATTTGCACAGGATCAACGCACCATCAAAATCCACAGTCCGTTATGCCAATCGTAAGTGCAGGAAAATGCGGAAAAATGGTGGGCCCACAGGGACTCGAACCTCGGACAAACCGATTATGAGGCAGTGCAACTGGGTGCTGTCTGATTCTGTAAGTTGAAGAAGGGGAGGGTTTCTTTCTGGCTGAATCTCCGAGCCTGACCGAAACCGGACCTCTTCCGATCCTGCCGGAGATCTATTGGTCGACCGAGCCGCGTAAGTGACAGATCTTCAAACCGTTTCTCTGACCGAACACCGAACTGTTACCGAAACCGCACACCTGAGTTGAAATGTGGTGGGGGAGGGTGAGGAGCTGAAAAGCTGAAATTCTGGAAAGCTGATGAGTGACCGCTCTCGGCCAATAGCGGAGGTTTAACATCATTGGAACGCTCTGAGTATTCGGAGCAGCATTAGTTGCTTCCTTTTTGAACTGATTGTTGCGTGCGGGATTTCCTTAATTCGCGACTGACCCAGAGAGCTGTGTGTATATCTCTTGAATTAATTGTTTATCCGAATGCTGGCCTAAAGCGGCGATCAAAACCATTCTTGCTTTAAGACCATCTAGATCTTCTCCACTCACAACACCCATTGAACGCGCCCAAGGGTACAAAATCACACGACCATCGCCTGTTCTTGTAGTAAAAACCACGACTACATCTTGTTCTATAGCTTTTCCTAACTCTGCAACTACGTCTGGAGGCGCATTACCTCGACCAAACACCTCAATAACTATACCTTTTGCCCCTGCTTGAACTGCTGCTTTAATGAGATGCCCGTCGCTCCCAGCAACCAAACGAATTAGATCTACGCGAGGCTGAATCCTTTCTGGTGATAGATGCACTCTACGGGAAGGTTTCCACAGATAAAAAATACGCCCTTCGTCTACATAACCAAGCTTCCCTGTACCTGCAGACCGAAAAGCTTCGACTGCAGTCGAGTGAGTTTTCCTAGCGTTTCTCGCGGCATGGATCTCATCGTTGAGCGTGATCGTTACCCCGAATTCTATTGAACGATCATCTGCCGCAATCCGCACAGCATTTAATAGATTTCTTGGTCCATCGGTATCGACTTGAGTTGGTGGTCGTTGAGCTGCTGTAAAAACAACTGGTTTGGGGCTGTTTATTAATAGGTCTAGAAAAAATGCAGATTCTTCCAAGGAGTCAGTGCCGTGAGTGATTACGACCCCTGCTATATCACTGGAATCAAGCAGCTCATTTACCCTCAGTGCTAGTTGGAATTGGATTTCTGGGGTCATTCTAGAGCTGGGGATGGTCACGAAGTCTTCGATTGAAATGCTTGCGACTTGTTCTAGTTCTGGAATTGCTGACGTTAGATCGGAAGCGCTCAGGAGGCCATTCCCGGATGAAGCGATCGTGCCTCCAGTTGCAAGAATATGAACACGAGGTAAAACTTGGGCTTGAGACAACGCTTGTGCCATAAAAAGGAAAAGGCATAGGGCTGTTCTGATGTAAGTCATTTATTATCAGTTCTCTATTTGAATTATTGAAAAACTACCGCTCCCAAAAAGCTCAAGACACATAGCTCTTTTGATAGTGGGAGTATAGATGTCCGCTTTCGGTCAATAGCGCACATTAACACTGCTGAATCTTTACTCTGACTCTATTTATCCTGCGCTCTTCTTACCTAAGCACTGGCTCAGCTAGAGAGTCAAAAGCGTAGCTGGCTTCGATGCGGCGCGATAATTCAGCGATCAGTTGCCCCCCCATAAAACCATTGGTCATAATGGCATAGCCATAACCATTGACTTTGTGTGCTGTTAACTGAGCCTGGAAACCCCAGTTTGATCCCCCGTGGGCAAAATACCAACCTTCACCGCGTTTTGAGAGAGAGAATCCTACTGCAAACGGGCCTACTCCTACCGGGCTTAACATCTCATTTGTCGAGGCCTGACTCAGCACTTTGTTAGAATGATTTCGATAAGAGAGTTGCACCTCAATGGCGAACTTTGCGAGATCTGTCGAAGTCGTCCACAGACCCGCCGCTGCTAGTTCCGGATAGACGTGCCATTTTGGTCCCATCGCTGCCCCTGAAATACCATGGGCCCGCGCCGCATTGCTATCTCGATCAACAGGTAGTGGCTGCGCAAAGGTACTCGATGACATGCCGATTGGCCCCAACACCATTTCTTGTAGCAGTTCAGCATAAGGCTTGTCATAGGTGTCCAGGAGCAGTTGTTGCAATATCGTTACGCCGCCGCCGGAATAATGGTAAGCGGTCATCGGTGGCCGGGCCATGCGAACCATGCCGACATTGGATTGTTCTGCACCATCGAAAATTTGCGGTAAACTTGGGAGTGCTACCTGCGGCTCATACCCTGGGAACCCTAAACCATCACCCAGACCTGATGTGTGGCTAGCAAGCATGCGCGGCGTGACGAATGCTGATTCTGTGTGTTCTGACTCTGGGATCTGCCACGAAGACAATAGCTTGTTTACATCCTCATCGATGGAGAACCTGCCTTCCTCGGCAGCTTTTAGTAATGCCATGGCATTCACCGGCTTGCTGATCGAAGCGGCTTGAAACAGGGTTTCGGTATTCACCGCTGCCCCACTCTCTACATCGGCTATGCCATAGCCTTTAGCCCAATGAATGTCAAAATCGCGGATCACGGCAATGCTTACACCCGGCACATTAAAGCGCTCGAGTAGTTCATCAATGGAAAGTTCGGATACGTCAATGTCCGAGTCAGCCAGGCCTTGCTCAATGGGCGTCTGGTAGTCTTGCCCGTGGGCAGCGACACTGCTGAATAAGCTAAGGGTGAGAAAGGTCAGTGATGCTAGTCTGTATTTCTTCATTTAAATGTCACATTGAGTTTTGTTTTCAGCTAGTTTCCGGCCAGTGTCCTGAAGTGGGGCTTTGCGTGCATTTCCCGCTTTTAATTTCCGTCTAACTCTTCAATTGTAGCCATCGAAGGTCCTCGCTCTCGCTGCAGGCGACGGGCAACAACTTCGGTTTCACTCATCGCTCGTAGAATATTCTCACCGGCCAACTTCGCCATATCATTTTCTGACCAGCCTCTTATAGAGAGTTCGAGAAATAACTTAGGATATGTAGATACATCTTCCATTCCAACCGGCAAGGAATCGGTACCGTCGTAGTCTGATCCAATACCTACATGATCAATACCTGCGACTTCAACCACATGCTCAATGTGATTCGCCACATCTGCAATGGTGGCTTCGTCATTGCTGGTAAGAAAACTGCCAACAAAGGTAATCATCACCACACCACCGTTGTCTGGCAATCGGCGTAGAATCTCATCCGGCACATTACGTCCAACATCATTAAGTGCCTTGGTATCGGCGTGCGACCAAATCACCGGCGCCACGGATACATCCAGCGCATCGCTCATGGTGCTAACTGAGGTATGAGATAGATCCACCATCATTCCCAGACGATTCATCTCACGTACTACTTCATTACCAAACTCAGTAAGCCCACCGTGCACCTGATCACCGTTAGCAGCATCGGCCCAATCGAGCGTGCCGTTGTGGGTTAGGGTCATATAACGCACACCCATTGCATAATAGGCGCGCAATACGCCGAGGGAATTCTCGATTGCGTGCCCACCTTCTATGCCCAGCATGGAGGCAATTCTGCCCTCGCCGAAAATTCTATTTACATCCGAGGCGGAGTAAGCGGCGGCGAATACATCTGGGTAGCGAGCAATAATCTGATTTGCGATGTCAATCTGCTCAAGTTGCGCCTGTGCCGCACCGGAATTAACTGGGCTGTAAGGAATATAAACAGACCAGAACTGTCCACCTAGCATTCCTTCTTGAAGCCTAGGAATGTCAGTATGAAACGCCGTGCGCTGCCGCAGATTATGTTCCGGTGCATTCACGTCGTGAGGAGAAGTCACACTTTCACGAATAGCCCAAGGAAGGTCATTATGACCATCTATAAGCGGAGTATTAGATAACACGCGTAGCACTTTAGCCATATGAGAGTCATCCTGAGAAAAAGAAGGCCCTGCAAGCAGGATTAAAATGGCGGCCAGGCAGAGGGAAGATAATTTCATGGTGGTATCCTTAAACATATCGATAAATTAGAACAATGCAGATCATAACATTATTGCTTGTCTTCGTTGGCAGTGGCACTTAGGTAGAACTCGTTAGAGATGGTTCATCGGCAATTGCACAAACTTCCAACCAAATAAAGGGTACTGACAAGTTAGCTCCTATTCTGTAAAGATTTGGTGTATGACCTAATCAAAAATGGTCAGGCGTCACAGATTCTCGCCCGAGATTATTCAATATGCCGTCTGGCTTTACCATCGATTCAAGCTAAGTCACCGCGACGTTGAAGATAGGTGGCCGAGCGGGGCATCACCATCAGCTATGAAGCCAATCGGCTGTGGTGCAATAATATAAATGGTGACAGCGTAAAAACAATGGCTTGGGGGTTGATCGCAGCTTTTGATTCGCACTGGAGCAACGGACTCTTAAATTCCATAGTCTGTTCGTTGAGTAAAAAGAGCAAAATAAAAGAGTACTACCTCTGCCGTAAGTGACATCCGATTTACCCCTCGTTAACAGTGATTGTATCTTGACGCACTGTTCGAATTGCGGGACTCACTATAGTATTTGAGACTATTGCAGAGAAATAGCTGCAAGAATTTTGGCCTGGGGTCGACCGGGTGTCGCGATGCCAATACCATGCCTAGCTAGGTGCAGCCGTTACCAAGCGGCATTCATCTTCAAGTGTCAGCATGGTCTTAGGGTTGAGCGTTGGCTTGTCAACCGTGGCTAAAATGTTGCCGTGTGTTGGGGCTAGGAATAGTAAGCGTCGTGCTCATGGACGGAGATAGGTAGACTGAACCCTGTAACGAATACTGTGCCATTGCCTATTCTTAGCCTAGGTCTAGGTGTGGAAGGTATAGAGTGATGAAAAAATCAAGATTTCAAGCATTTGTGAAAGCGACAGTAAAAAAATCAAAAGTGAGACGGGCAAGGTTCAGATAAAGACAAACTGCGATGGAGAAGCTAACGTCGAGCATAAGCGGGTGAAGAAGCACCGACGTCGATTAACCTCAGTGGCTAATAAGATTCTTTTCCTACATTCCCGAAAGGTGACTAGCATGCCACTTATTTTCTAATAGTGAGAATATCCCATATCGGGGCTACTCGCATTAGCGATCACTATCGTTGATCTAAACCCGCCCCTAGATATCGCGGCAGTCGTACCTTAGATTATCGCTATGTTCACTGTGCACCGATTAAATCTACTACTGTTTTAGAACAGGCGATTTTATGGTCATTGACATAGGCTTCGTGGTTCTCTTCAACTTTACTCAGCTCGTAGCGATAGTTAACTAGCATAGCTGCAGATTGTTTGAGACCATTTTCCGATACATCCCCAAGCCAATTGAGCTGGCCAATCTGAGCGCCGTTTCCGAGGTGAAAGCGAGCCACAGGGTCAAGCGGTGCGGTACCGCGTTTTTCATTATAAAGATAGTGAGCACATAATCGCATTAACAGCGATTTTGTCAGCTCGTCGGGGTGGCTGTCTTGGTGCCAGTTTTCAATTGATAGCGTGGTGAGTAATTCTTTTTCACCTGCACTCAATATCGCACTATCTTCTTGGCTAACCGCTTTGTTGATCCAGAGGCGGAAGCCGGGGATGGGGGACAGTGTCGAAAATTGTGTCAGCTGCGGCAGTTCATCTTGTAATTCCATCACTACTTGTTTGATTAAGAAGTTACCAAATGAAATCCCTTTAAGGCCTTCTTGGCAATTGCTGATGGAATAAAAGATGGCTGTATCGGGCTCTTCGGTTTCAGCAGATTCACTTTTTGGAGCTAGTAAGGGTTGTACCGCAGTGGCCAAGCCTTTAACTAATGCGACTTCAACAAATATTAGCGGTTCGTCTTCTAGCGCGGGGTGAAAAAAGGCAAAGCAGCGGCGATCATCCTCTAAGCGTCGGCGTAGATCATCCCACCCGTTCATTTCATGTACCGCTTCATAGGCGATAAGTTTTTCTAGGATATGGGCGGGAGTTTTCCAGTCAATACTGCGTATTTTCAAAAACCCGCGGTTAAACCAAGATTCTAACAAATGTTTTAAATCATCATCAATCGGCCCCAGTTCTGGGTACTCATTCAGCAAACCTTGCAAATAACTGCGTAGTTCAACCAGCGTCGGTGTGCCGGTGGGTGACATATTGATACGGCGAAATAAATGTTGGCGTGGCGATTCAACCGCTTTACTCAGCGCTTTCAGATTTACCTGCGATGAGTCGCTGCTAAAGGTTTCCGCACAGCTGATAATCTCTTTGGCGTCGGGGCTGTAGTCGCTAATCAGTAGCTGGAAGAAGGCAAGCTTCTCGTCGCTGTTCATTTCCTTATAAGCAAAGACTACGGCGCAGGCGAGGGCGGTGCCCATAGCTTCGCCTTTATTCGAACTCAGCTCTTGGCAGAGTTCGGCGATTGTTTTTCCATTTTTACTGTCTTTGGCATTACGTACCAATAAATCCCGGCCAGCAACAATGATGGAATTCATCCACGTGTTAAATGACATATAGAACAATTCTTCTGATGCTGTTTTCGAAATTTATTATAACATTACTAACAGTGGATTTTCACGTGCTGGATTAGATATCGACGCTAGAGTCCTATGTTTTAACTCATTTTAAGGGGCTCATGTGCGGGCTGTAATTTATTTATTCGTCGTAGATCTCTGCGACTGAAGTAGGAAAATAGTGCAGGGACCAAATACAAGGCTAGAATCGCGGAGCCAGCAACACCGCCGGCAATGGCCATTGCCAGTGGTGGCCAAAAATGTCCACCGAATAGAATTAACGGTATAAATCCGACTATCGTAGTTATGGTGGTGGAGATGATGTGCCGAGTTGATTCAAGAACCACATGAGTTGCTGCCTCAACATCGCCGGCGACAGCATCCGTGTTTGCCTTCAAAGCTGAAAGCACAATTATGGCGCCGTTAATGGCAAGCCCGATCAAGCCTAGGGTGCCGATTAGGGCGGTGTAACCCAGCGGATAGCCTGAAACCCAAACTCCTAGCAGAGCCAGTCCCACTGACAATATACCCACAAGCCCGATTACAGCGGCGTAACGAAATGAGTTCAGAGACAGAACAATGACAGCAACCATCAGCCAGAGAAAAGTAAGAAAAGTGGTTAGTATATTCGATACTGCATCACCTCTCTCCTCTTCTTCGCCGCCATATTCGATGCGATAGCCCTTGGGAAGAGCGATTTCATTTGCGCTTATACGCTTGCGGAAATCATTTGCTGCTAGGCTCGGGAAAGTGTAAGGAAGAAGAAAGCCTGATACCGTATTGTACCGCTGATTCTGCCGCCTATCTACTCGCGTTGGTGCTGGTTCCAATTTAAGGTTTGCCACTTGTTCCAGTGGAATTCCCCGATAGCCATTTCTACTAGTAGCCGCTACCAGCGGCAGGCTGGCCAGATTTGAGACTTCTGATCGCGAGCCGTTGTGTAGTCTGATGCGCACCGGAATTTCTGTGGTTCCTTCCATTACGGTTCCTGCCAGTTCGCCTCTCAATTCGCTGTTTAATTGTCGCGGTATGTCTTGGTTGTTAAGGTTAAGCATCCGAATTTTATTCTCATTGGTAAATACGGATACCTGCGGCGCCCCGCCAGAAAGCGTCGCGGAAGTGTAGGTGACGTCTCGCGTTCTCGAGAGCACTAGACGAACTTCTTCCCCTAGCTCTTTTAGAACAGATAGATCGGGACCGATGATTCTGATTTGGATTGGCGCGGAGAAAGGCGGGCCTTGCTCAAAAGGCACTGCCATGATGCGTGCGTTAGGGAATTCAAACATTAATTTTTTTTGTAAATCGGGGAGTATATTTCTAGGGTCATCAACGTCATGTGTGGTGACAAATGCACTTGCATAATTCGCTTTACTATCGCTGCTAGGCAACATGTTGTAGTACACAGCTGGAGACGTCTCGCCGAGGAACCAGTGGCTGTCTTTTATTTCAGGGACTGCCGAAAGATAGGCCTGTACTCGCTCAACTTCCAGCCTAGTTTCTATCAATGATGTACTGGCAGGGAGGCTTAGCTGTATCTGAAACTGATTTCTATCCACCGGTGGAAAGAAAGAAACGGTCATTGTTTGGGCCACAAGAAATCCGCAAATTGGCAAAATTAAGGAGGCCCCAACCCCCAAAGCAGGTTTTTTTAGCACCAAAGAAACAGAACGTCGATACCAACTGCTGAGTCCCGTGGGTGTGAAGCCCGATATCCACCAATGTTGGGGCTGATTCAGTTTTAGGGGAAATCGTTTGTCGATCATCGCCGTCACGCTTGGAATAATAGTCATGGCAAGGGCAAAAGAAGCGGAGACGGACAGTACCACGGAGATTGCCATGCTGCCGGTAAAATCACCAATGCCACCAGGTGTTAACGCTATTGGTAAGAAGGCAAATGCGGTTGTGCAGGTTGAAGCGAGTAGAGGAACAAACAAGTGTTTGATGGCGGCAGAAATTGCGTCGCTGTGGGACTTATCCCTCGTTCGCTGAATTTTGTATTCCTCCACCACTACGATAGCGTTGTCGATTAGCAAGCCCAGCGCGATGATCAAGCCGGTAACTGACATCTGATGTAGAGGAATATCGAGGATGCTCAAACCAGCAAGAACCATAGCAAGTGTGAGAGGCAAGGCTGTACCGATTATCAATGCGGCCCGATAACCCATAAGAAAGAACAGAGAGACCAGCACGAAGGTAATGGCTAGCAATAAGTTGCCCAACAGTGCGGACAGTCTTTCTTCGGCATAGAAGTTCTGGTCGATGATAATTTCGAGATCAATTTGCTCGGGCAATTCATCTCGGTATTGGTCTACGATCTGTTTTGCAGAGTCCGACCATTGGTCCACACGGCGGCCAGTCTCCATCGTAGTGGTAACCAGAATCCCACGCTGATTGTGAATCAGCGCCATGGTTTCAGTCGGGTCAATATAGCGCTTGGCAACGGTGGCGATATCTGACAACTGGAGAATTTGGCCATTGCCACTCACACCAAGGGGAATTGAGTTAATGCGTTCCACGGAATCCAGTTCGCCCTTTACCTCTACTATCAATGAGCTGCTGCTGTTGTTTAATTCACCGGCGCTGATTTTGGTATCGCTAGTGCCGACGAGATTGCTCAGCAGTGGAATCGACAGGCCGGCCCTGGCCATGGCATTAGGGTCCACCTCGACCACAATCTCTTGAATTGGCTCGCCGTAGATTTCAGTGTTTTTAGTTCCGGGCAGGGTGGCAATTCTCGAGCGCAATTCTCGAGCGACCCGCTCCAATACCGAAAGTGGTGTACTGCTGCTGGTTACAGCCACTCCCAGAGTCACGGCCGCCAATCCTCTAACGTCTAAGCGGGGTTTCATTGCCTGTGAAGGAAGTTCCGGCTCAACATCCACTAATTTGTTTCTGATTTCACTCCACACTAGGTCCACCTGATCTTTGCCGACGGAATCATGCAATCTGGCTTGAATGATGGTGAAGCCTTCGCTGCTAGTTGATGAAAGTTCCTTTACTTCTGGGATTTCGCGTAATGCATTCTCAACCTTTTCCGTAACCAGGGCTTCCATGCGCACGGCACTGGCACCGGGCATGAAAATTTCCACCGTAGCAAAACGATCGGTCATGGTGGGGTCTTCCTGACGCGACAGGTTTAGAAAGGAAGATATTCCTGTAAGTAAAATAAATCCGATGGCTAGGAACGTTAGCCTAGGTAAGCGATAGAAGAGGTTGGATATATCTGGGTTCATTCGTCGGGGTTTACAGGTGTAACTGCGTTGTAAAAAGACTGTGTAATTACGTCCACCTGCTGGCCAGGTACGACTCGGCCTGTTCCGCTGCTAATAATGAGATCGCCCTCGCCTATGGAGCCGCGAACGTAAACTGAATCTTCCCCCTGATGGATTATTTCTACTAGGCGTGGCCTTACCGTATAGTATTCCTCTGATCTTTCCGCGGAAAACACCGACCATAATCCTCTCTGGCTCTCAGTGATCGCTGTTAAAGGGACCCAAAATCCTGGCTCAATAATAGTAGTCATCAGGCGAACTTCAGCAAGACTCCCGGCAAATAGATTAGGAGCCGGAAGAGCAAAGATTGCGGTAATAGTTCCAGTAGCTGAGTCAACCTGAGGCAGCAATGATTTTAGCGACCCAGTAATCTGTCTGCTATTCACTGTAAACTCGTAGTTTTTGCCCCGCTCCAAGAGATGAACCATGGACTCGGGCACCCCAATAATAGCTTCTATTTGATCTTGCTCAATCAGAGACACGGCGGTTATGCCTGGTCCAATAATGCTGCCCTCGTTTACGAACCTGCGCTGAATTATTCCCATGTAAGGTGCCTTGAGGACGCTCTTGTCTAGGCTGACTCTAATTTGTTTAATGCGGGTAATAGAGGCGGAAAGACCGGTTTCTGCAATTCGTAGCCTAGCCTCATTTATTCTATGCTGTTGTGAAAGTTCATCTAGCAGTTGTTCCGATACATGTTTGCTGGCGGCAAGCTGTTGGTTCCGCTGAAGGGTGGATCGAGAAAGTTCAAGCTCAACCTGCTGAGCTTTCAATGTGGCTTCTGCGGATGCTGCCTCAGCTTCGGCGCCTTCTAGGCGAGCCTGTAGCGCGGATTGATCCAATACCATGAGCGCTTGGCCTTGCTCGACCTTTTGTCCTTCCTCTATATTGACCTGCTGGATAACTCCTCCAGTCTCAAAGCCCATATTACTCATTCGCCTTGGGCGCAGCTGCCCGGCATACACTCGTTCAATTTTATAACTAGTCTCTTGATTTAACTTAATAGTGCTTACCGGCAATGCTTGGCCGAACGCAGGGGCTGCAATAACGCTGAACAAAAATGCGCTTATGAGGAGGTGTGAAGGAAAATTGCGGTGTAAAGACGCTCTGTGAGCTAGTCGGGGGGACATGGGTTTAAAGTTCCAGTCTGAGTAGTCATTACGCACATTAGGCTTAGATGTTTACGTTGTCAACTTAGGCCTGTTACATTATAAACTGCTATCTATTAACACTCGCCGTTGCTCGATCCGCTTAATCTTAAATCTCCGTGAAGAGAGGCCATCAGTGCCAAAACAAACTGTTGTTAGTCGTTATCATCATGGGAACTTGCGTCAGTCCTTTATCGATGCCGCCTGTGAGTATTTAAAACACGCCAGTGCGGAGTCTTTAAGCTTGCGGGAACTGGCTCGGGAAATCGGTGTTTCCCAAACGGCGCACTACAGACACTTTAAGTCCAAGAACGCCCTTTTCGCAGCAATAGCGATAGACGGTTTTGAATTGTTACACAAAGTCATTAGCGAGGCACAGGAAAAGCACGAGGAGGATTTTTCAGTTACCTTCACTGAAGTGGGCTTGGCTTATGTTAATTGGGCGATTACTAACCCAGAAAAATATCAAATGCTGCACGATTCTTTGCTGATAGACATAGCTCAGTACCCAGCTTTATTAACAGCAAGTAAACAGTCGTTTGAAGATCTTACCAATTTGATTGAAAAGGGAATTGCCATAGGTTTTTTCATTCCGCGAGCGGTTCCAGAATTGGCAGGGGCGATGTGGGTCTGTGTCCATGGCATCGCTAGCTTGTTAATGACGAGATCGAAGATGTTGTCTGCCGCTGATGTCGACAATCCCGCTGCGCAGGCGATAGAGCAATTGTCGCAAGACCCACGTGCGACCATTGAGTTGCTAGTTCAGTCGATCAGACGTTGAGCTGTCTACAATAGATGAGGGCAGAGATAATGCACAGTAGTATTGAGGGTACTAATAAGTTAACCCTCAATCTGTCAGGATCTGCCGTATGACCTAATCAAAAATGGTCAGGCGTCACAGATTCCAGCCCGAAATTATTCAATATGCCGTCTGGCTATACCATCGATTCAACCTAAGTCACCGCACGTCGAAGACTTGATAGCGCAGCGGGGCATCACTGTCAGCTA
>CAJWGN010000084.1 GCA_913031035.1 uncultured Gammaproteobacteria bacterium | reverse complement strand
AGCTACGACATAAGCTACGACACAAGCTACGACACAGGCTACGACACAGGCTACGGCATACACCCGATAAATTCGTGATAAACTTTCGGCCCAATTCACCTCTAACATTACCCCTCCCACTATGAACAATGCCTCCATGAAACGACTCTGCTCATTCTCTCTAATCATTACTCTCTTATTCAGCCAAACAGTGTTTGCTTGGAGCAGTGTCGGGCACAGACTCACAGCCGCTGTGGCGTTAAGTTTTGTCGAGGAAAATACCGCCGAGCGCCTTATTAGCTTGCTTGAGGAGCATCCCCGTTTTGAACAAGATTTCCTCAATGCAATGCCTGCATCAATTGCCAATTCAGATAGCAAAAGTAAACAGCAATGGCTGCTGGGCCAGGCCGCTTACTGGCCGGACATAGCCAGAGGTTTACCTGATACAGAGCGCGCAAAATATAATCGCGGGTCCTGGCACTACGAACAAGGTGAATGGATAAGGGGCGCAGCTCAGCTTCAAGGTAATCATTACATAGGCATAGAGCCTTTCCCCAGTATCGAGGGAGCTGCTGGGGATAGCATTCGCAGCGAAGAGGCTGTTGGCAATTTGGTTACTGCAATCGACTACAACACCTGGGTAGTCGCTAACACAAGCTTACCTCTTGAACAGCGCGCTGTGGCACTATGTTGGGTCTTGCATTTGATGGGGGACATACACCAGCCACTGCATACAGGCTCACTATACTCCGCCGATACTTTCAAACGTGGCGACTTAGGCGGTAATCGTATTCCAACCGGCGAACTGAACCTTCATGCTCGCTGGGACCAAGCTTTAGAGAAGGCCGGCATCGCAGGGAATTTACCTTTAGCTATTGAGCAGGTCTCTGGTTTCAACCAACCCAAAATCAAGGGAGTTGAATCAGATTGGACTCAATGGATGAGCGAAAGCCGCCAGCATCTCCAAACCTCAGTCTACACGGCAGCTATGCTAGAGGCAGCCGAGAAAGCGGACGCTAACGGTGATGACGAAATGCCCTCTACCGAATTACCAGATGGCTACAACGAAGAGATGAAGAGGATTTCGCTACAAAGAATTGGCTTAGCTGGCTTGCGTCTCGCTATCTGGTTTGAAAACACTCTTCCATAAATTGTTAACTCACTGCTCGCTGGCGACGAGAAACAGCTTGGCGGCTTTCAGCTCCAAGCTTAAAACTTAAAACCACATTCTCTATAAGCTTGTAACCAGCTTGATCGCCTAAAGTCATTATCGACTCCGGATGAAATTGCACCGCCTTAATTGGTAACTCAGTATGCTCCACCGCCATTACTTTCCCATCCTCTGTTTGTGCTGTTACCTCCAGGCAATCGGGCATTGAAGCTGCCACTAACGAATGGTAACGACCTGCAGTAAATGGGGACTCCAAACCTTTGAACAAACTGGAATCTGAATGGCTTACCAATGAAGGCTTACCATGCATAGGGTAGACAAGCTTCTCCAACCTGCCACCGAAGTATTCGACAATACCCTGCAAGCCTAAACACACACCAAAGACAGGCAGCTTTTTTTCCACCAGTAAGTCAATTGTAGAGCTCATATTAAAACGAGCAGGCTCTGATGGTCCTGGCGAAAGGATTACAAAGTCTACTTCATTCTTTTTCAAATATTCACGAGCCGCTTCCGGACGCAAGGTGATCAGTTCTACTGCGCACTGACGAAAGTAGGCCCCCAAGTTATGCACAAACGAATCTTGATGATCCACCATTACACCTCGCAGACCTGCACCTACGTCACTGTAATGGGGGGTATCACTAGGTCTTTCCTGCCCCGGGCCACCCCTAATCGCATCGATAAGCGCAGATGCTTTGAGCCGAGTCTCAGTCTCCTCATCTTCGGGATCAGAATCAATTAGCAGCGTAGCACCAGCTCTGACTTCGGCAACACCTTTTGCGATTCTTACCGTTCTAAGCGTTAATCCAGTATTAAGATTTCCATCAAAACCCAAATGCCCAATCGCACCCCCGTACCAACGTCTAGGTGACTTCTCATTTTTTTCGATAAACTGCATAGCCGAGAGTTTAGGTGCACCCGTTACTGTCACCGCCCAGGTGTGAGCCAGAAACCCGTCAAGTGCATCAAATTCAGGTTTTAAAAGCCCTTTAACGTGGTCAACTGTATGAATAAGGCGAGAATACATCTCGATCTGACGCCTACCGACAACATTGACTGAACCTGGCTCGCAAACTCTAGCCTTATCATTGCGGTCAACGTCAGTGCACATGGATAGCTCTGATTCATCTTTCTTGGAATTCAATAAAATCTTAATCTGCTCGGCATCAGCAATAGCGTCTACGCCTCGCTTTATGGTTCCAGAAATCGGACAGGTTTCAATTTGTTGACCGTCGACTTTAACAAACATTTCCGGCGACGCCGCCACCAGGTATTCCTCTTCACCTAAATTCATTAACGCGCCGTAGGGAGCAGGGTTTCTTTCTTTTAGCCGGTGAAATATATCAGCAGGACTATCGGCACAGGGCTCGTAAAATGTTTGACCAGGCACCACCTCAAACAAGTCGCCGCGCATAAAATGCTGCTTTGCCCGTGTCACCTGAGCGGCAAACTCCCCTTCTGAATGATCGCAGCTTAACTCTACAGATTCGGCCGGTTTAAATGGCAAACTAACTCCGACGCGTTTAAAGCCGCCAGTAGTTTCAGTGCGCTTAGGAGAGTCCCAACTGCAACAAACGAAATCATAATTAAAAGACTGTGTTACTGCAGCACGATGATCCGAAACCAGAATTTGGTCAGGTAAGTACAGAACTAGATCACGATCAGATTGATCGCGACTTTGATAACGATCTACGTCCTCAAACTGAAAAGTAAGATCGTAGCCCAGCGCCCCATAAAGCCCCAGATAGGGATCTTCTGTACTATAAAAGCAGTTTATTAATTCCCGTAACACCGAAAAAACAGTTGGCTGACGACTCCGAAGCTCTTCTGACTCAGGCATTGCCCCGGCCTTTATAGCGAGAGTTAAGCTTTGCTTGTTTACATTGAGCTCAACAATTGCACTGCAATTTTCAATCACCCGATGAAGTTCAGGCAACAAAATTTCGCCTCGCGTATTAAGGGCATCAATACGCACCTCGCGTCCGCGAGCGGTAATCTGTATAGGTGGATTTACAAAGCCAATATCCCAACGCGTGTATCTGCCCGGGTACTCGAAGCTCGACGCCAGCAGCACTCCTTTTAGGCTATTGAGAGAGTTGGCGAGATCGACCATTGCCGTGTCGTAATCAAGCTCAACACTGGAGCGTCTGACGTTGATGCCGCTTGCGCAGCGATATTGAATTTGTTGTTGGGTTAGTTGCATCACCAAAACCTTTTATCGAGTTATGGCCGTCTTGGATGCTGGGGATGAACTATTACAGGAGTACTTTTTAAGCAATAGACCGCCAAAACCCAAGGCGGCCCAAGAAGAAAAACTAGCGTTGTTCTCTTTGGCAGCCTGTGTCGCTTGGCCAGCAAAAACAATCTTGTGATATCGTTAGCGTAGTCATAGGGGCAGGATGATGCTCTGCACTAAAAACGAAGTCAATGATTTTTTAGTCAACATTTCCGCTCGAAGAACCTCCTTCTCCATTAATTACTACTAAACTAAAGGTAAGAGTTTTTTACTTGGCAGACCAGCCAACTAATCTGCCCGCAGGCTTTTATATAATTATCAGCAACTTAACGGAAGTCCAATGTGCTTTTAAGCGATCGAAAAAAAACCTTAAGGCGCTCAACTGTGCAATGTCACCCTATCCACTTGAAAAATATGCTGCTATGAACGCAAACCTCAAAGCTTCTGAGGCCTGTCTTAGATGAAAACTGTTCATAAAACATGGATCCTAATTCCAATCGGTATTTTATGCTGGGCACTACTGGGATTCTATCTCTCTATCTCAGTGGTTTTCATTGGCACGACCTCGCTTCTAGCAAGCATCTGCGCATTAATCTTTGTCAAACTAAGCCTAATAAAAAATTTCAACACTATCATTAGCGCTATCGAAGTGTTTAAACAGGGCAACCGTAGCGCCAGAATTTCTGACCAGCGGCTTGCTGAACTTACCCCCATCAGTTCAGCAATCAATGACCTTCTCGATAAAACTGAGAATGAAGAATCGCGGCTAAACGAGAGCCGTCTCCGCTATAAATCATTAGTCGAAATGATGGCAGATGGCTTGGTAACTGTTAACAAAGAAGGCAGCATTCAGTCAATGAACTCAGCGGCTGGGAAACTATTGGGGTTTGCAGATGGCGAATTAGTTGGAGTTAATATTTCCGCAATCATTACAGATCCAAAATCTGTTTATGCAGAAGACTATCTGAATGGATTCATTGACGATACCACGGGTGCAGCGCCAAATCAGGAGATAGAGGTAATAAGCACAAGCGGAGAAGTAATTCCAATCCTGTTTGCAGTAAGCAAAATGGAAATTCAAAAACAATTACTTTACATCGGAGTACTAAGCGACATTTCCAAAATCAAGTCTATGGAAATGGAACTAAGGTCACTAAACGATGAGCTTAGTAGAACCAACGAACGGTTGGAAAAAACAGTGATTACCGATTCGTTAACCTTGCTATTTAATCGCCGCCATTTTGACTCTGTCCTAATTAAAGAACTGCAAAGAGCTACTCGGCAGCGCACATCAATTTCTCTATTAATTGTGGATATCGATTTCTTCAAACAGTTCAATGACGTTTATGGACACACAGCCGGTGATGACTGCCTCAAAAAAGTTTCCCGCTGCATTAAACAGGTATTTAAAAGAAGCGGTGATTTACCTGCCCGCTATGGCGGCGAAGAGTTCGCAATCATTCTTCCGGGCTGCGATGGTCTAGAGTTACAAGAAAGGGCCGAAACACTAAGACAGGAAATAGTCGAGCTAGGCGTTCCACACAGCGAGTCTAATACTGAGAAAATACTCACTGTGAGTATCGGAGCAATCACTTACAAACCTAACACAAACGATGTCGCTGGGCCCAAGCCAAAAGACCTTTTCAGCGAAGCTGACAAGGCACTTTACCGCGCTAAAGCTAAAGGCCGAAATCAAGTAGTTTTTGCTGGGCAGTATCAACCACTAGCAATACCCACCATGACAACGCAAATGTATGGTCAGTTCATATCTCGCTAACGCACGCGGGGGTGGGATTCCAGTCTTACACCTCTTAGTTGAACCTAGCTGAAACTCTTTATAACCTGAGTATCCCCCCAAATCCCTGAGCTTTAGCCCCCGCGCTTATTGACGACAAATAACTTCTTACCTCTTATTTACAGTTAGACGTTATACTTTAGAAAAAGTAACCGTTGAGAGGCCACAATGAGAATTACCTTGTCCCGACCTATATTTGCCGCACTGTTATTCAGCCTAATTACGACTACCGTTCAGGCTGATGATTTTTCTCGATCTAGGCCAGAACGACTGGGTATGTCTTCGCCCCGCTTAGAGAGTCTAGACCGCGTTCTCAAGTCCTATGTTGAAACCGAACAACTAGCAGGGCAAGTTGTATTGGTTCTCCGAAAAGGTCGAATTGCCTATTCTTCAGCCAACGGAATGCAAGATATTGAAGCGGGCATTCCTATGCAAGAAGACTCCTTGTTTAGAATCGCCTCGCAAACCAAAGCGATAGTAAGTACTGGGATTATGATCCTCCATGAGCGCGGCCAATTGGATATAAGCCATTCTTTAAGCCGCTATATTCCTGAGTGGAGCGACATGCAAGTTGCCGTAGCAACAGAAAATGGTGGCTACACACTCGAGCCAGCTGAGCGCGACATAACACTTCGTCATTTATTAACCCACACCTCTGGCGTTAGCTATGGTAATGGCCCCGCCCAAAAAGAATGGGAATCAGCAGGCTTCCAAGGCTGGTATTTTGCTAACCGAGATGAACCGATAGCGGACTCTATAGCCAGGATGGGATCTCTGCCTTTAGATGCCCAACCAGGTACAGCATGGATCTATGGCTACAACACCGACATCCTAGGGGTGGTCATCGAGAAAGCAAGCGGTCTAAGCCTTGATGAATTTTTGCGAACAGAAATTCTTGAACCATTGGACATGAATGACACTCACTTCTATTTGCCTGAGTCAAAACAGGGCCGTTTGAATACTGTGTATAAACCGAAGTCAGGCGGTGGTGTTGAAGCTATTCCAGCAAAGGACGGAATGCGCAGCCAAGGCATGTATAACGATGGCCCACGAGCCAGCTTTTCAGGTGGAGCGGGTTTACTATCCACAGCCACCGACTACGCCAAGTTTTTGCAAATGACTTTAAATGGCGGAGAGCTTGACGGTGAGCGGCTCTTATCACGCAAAACAATTGAGTTAATGACAGCGAACCATCTTGGCAACATCCCCTACCAAAGTGGGCGCGGGTTCGGCTTAGGCTTCTCGGTGGTTACTGACCTAGGCAGGCGCGGCTCACTTGGATCTGAAGGTGAATATGGATGGGGGGGTGCCTACCACTCAACTTACTGGGTTGACCCGGTGGAAGAGCTAGTTGTAGTGTACTTAACCCAGCTAATTCCAGCTGAAGGAATTGATGACTACAGCAAGCTCCGAAGTGGCATCTATCAAGCGATCATTGATTAAGCCATGAAAAATTCAGTGAAATTATCGGTACTCGATCAATCTCCTGTCCGCGCTGGCAGCGACCCCTATTCTGCATTACAGGAGACTATTAAACTCGCTCAACTTACCGATGAGCTTGGCTACTATCGCTACTGGGTCGCAGAGCACCATGCCTCTGACGCCCTAGCCGGTTGTTCACCAGAGGTGTTGCTTGGCCGCCTCGGCGCTGAAACCACACAAATACGTATTGGTTCCGGTGGAATCATGCTGCCTCATTACAGTCCTTATAAAGTGGCAGAAAACTTTAAAATCCTGCAAACTTTATACCCAGACAGGGTCGACTTAGGGATAGGGAGAGCGCCTGGTACGGATCCGTTCACTGCAGCAGCAATTCGTTATGGCTCCAGAGTTGGCCCCGAACATTTCCCCAATATGGTGTTAGATTTACAAGCCTTACTCAATGACACCGACCCAGCAACACCAGGCATGCAAAATGCCCGTGCCTTTCCGAAGGTTAAAACACCCCCCGAACTTTGGATGCTGGGATCAAGCGAGGACAGCTGTGGGCTTGCTGCAAGTATGGGCCTGCCTTATAACTTTGCTTATTTTATAAACCCCAACATCAGAAAAGATATTTTTGACCACTATCGCAACCATTTCCGACCGGGACCGAACTTAGACAAGCCCCATAGCTGCCTAGCCATATTTACGATCTGCGCAGACACCGAAGAAGAAGCTTTAAGGCTTTCTAGCAGCCGCGATCTTTGGTACATCCGGTTACTTCGAGGCAGTCCTGGCCCTTTTCCAAGCGTGGAAGAAGCACTTAGCTACGACGATTACTCTCCGGGCGAGCTGCAAGCAATCGAACAATCTAAAGACAAGCGCGTAGTCGGAACCCCAGAACAAGTGACCCGACATCTCAAGAATCTAGTGGAGCGTTTTAAACTCGACGAGCTAATGCTAATCACCATCACTCACGACGTAGAAGCACGTCGAAACAGCTATAATCTGATAGCAGAGGCTTGGTAGGTTGAATTCGGCGCCTGTGTTAGTTTAACAATAAGCGGTTTTTAACCGGCGTTTTTATGTGGCGCTAAACCAAGCATCAAGCAGCTCAAAAAATGTAGGAGCCATCTAATGAAAAAAATAATATTCAGCTTCTTTATCCTGTTTTTCCCTCATTTAATCTCGCAATCTGCATTTGCCCAACTAGCAACACCCGGCGCAGCAGGTCTGGCTTTTGGCCATGTTCACTTAAATGTTAGCGACCTGGAATATCATAAGCGACTTTGGGTGGAGCATTTTAACGGCATCGTCGTTGAGAAGGGCGCTCTTACTGCCATTAAGCTGCCCAACTTGTTTCTACTCCTTACAGAGAAAGCACCCACCAGGGGGACACAAGCGACCGTAATAGATCACATAGGCTTTAAAGTCAGAAACATGGACAGATTTTTAGACACGTGGCGAAAAGCGGGATTTGAAGTCGATAATGTATTTATCGGCGCCGAAAAACAAACCAACGCTTACATCACGCTACCTGACGGGGTCTATGTTGAACTTCAAGAAGATCAAGCTTTAGCGCAAGAAATCGCAGGCTATCATCTTCACTACTACCTGCCTGATCACAAATCTTTATTGGCCTGGTACGCCGATCTTTTTGAGCTGGACATAAAACCGCGAGGCATAATCGCCACAACAACCAATGTCCCAGGTCTTAATTTAAGCTTTGCGAAAGCCACGATAAAAAGAAGCCCCACAAAAGGCTCCAGTATTGATCATATCGGTTTCGAGGTAGGCGATTTAGCGGCTTTTATTAAAAAGCTGGAAACGAAGGGTATTGTCCTAGATGCCCCCTATCAGGAAATTCCTGCCATTGGACTCAAGGTAGCTTTTTTCACTGACCCTGCCGGTACGCGAGTTGAACTTACCGAAGGCTTGAGAGATTATTAGATTCTAGGATAATTGCTTTGGTTGTTTTTTTAGGTCGATTTATTGAGACCTAAGAATTACTTTATTACATCAGCCCCGCCGGATACTGAAAATGACAACTCCACTAGGAAAGGTTTTTGCCACAGCCATCGGTTTAACTTTTTGCAGCCTCGCTAATGGTCAAACTATTACGTTGGAGCAGGCAATGGCTGACCCAGACTGGATAGGTCGAGCGCCTCAAAACCCCTATTGGTCTGATGATGGAGACAGTGTTTACTTCACTCAGAAACGCGCCGAGTCCCAGCTAAAAGATCTGTATCAACTAGATCTGGATCGCGGCAGTATCCAGCGGATATCACCGGAATCTTATCCCACTGCCGATGTGCCAAGCAGAACTCTATCAGGCAACGACCGATTAAAAACCTATACGCGAGAGGGCGATGTATATGTCAAAGATCTTCGCAGTGGCCATATTACCCAGCTAACCCGAACTGCAGCCGTAGAATCATCAGCACAGTTTACGGCCGATAATGGCGGCGTAATTTTTAGCCGAGAAGACACCGTGTTTGTACGCGATCTTGACAGCGGTTTGGAATATCAGGCCGCCGAACTTTTGAGTGAAAAGTCACCACAGCAACATCTAAATGATGCAAATCCAAGCTATCTAGAGTCGCAGCAAAGCCGCTTATTTGAAATTATAAAGTTACAAAAAGAGCGCGAGATCGCCCTACGCGAAAACCGTGAAAACAGCCAGCGAGCGGACGCCGACCGCGTCTTACTTCCCTTCTATTTAGGAGAAAAGGAGGAGGTCTTAAGCAGCAGCTTATCTCCTAATCAGCGCTGGATGGCAGTTGTAATTCGAAGTGAATCTGAACGAGAGGCAGGTCGTGCCGGGATTATGTCTAACTATGTTACAGCCACCGGCTACACAGAAAACCGAGAACTGCGAGCAAGGGTTGGCACCACTAATTTTGCCAACCAGCGACTAATTCTATTGGATTTACAGACCCATCAGCAATCTGAAATCGACCTTACAGACCTGCCCGGGAGAGAGGATCAGGCACTTTTGGAGCAGCTAGGAATAAAGCCCGATGAAAATAGCAGTGAAGAAGCAAGTGCCAGCACTAATAAGGCGGAATCAGACCAGCGCAAAATTCGTTTACAGGGTTTAAACTGGAGCAAAAATGGCGGGCGCCTTCTTTTTCAGGCCATCTCACGAGACAATAAAGACTACTGGCTATTAAGTTTAAATACCACCAACCTCAAGCTGATAGAGGTAGAAGATTCAGAAAATGGTGAGCCCCTATCTTTAGGCAGAAGCCCATTAACACTGATCCATCATGATCATGATCCGGCCTGGATCAATCGCCGCCACCTCAACGCCCATTGGCTGCCAGACAGCCAAGGGGTGATGTTTCAATCTGAGCAAGATGGCTACCTGCATCTATATCACTGGGCACAAGGCCATGTGACTCAACTGACCAAGGGCGAATTTGAAGCCTACGACCCGAGGATTTCAAAAGATGGGAGGAACATTTATTTTAGAGGTAACGTGGAAAATCCGACCATCTATGAAATCTATCGGGTTACGATTACTAACCAAGAGCTTACTCAACTGACCAACCTAGGAGGCATGAACGACTTCGTGCTTTCTCCTGATGAAAACAATTTACTTATAACTCACAGCGAGGCACTGATGCCTCCAGAGCTTTATCTCCAGCGAGCAAGGCCCAAGGCTGCTGCTAACAAACTCACCAATACCGTGTCGGAGCAATTCAAAGCTATAGATTGGACCGAGCCGGAGTTTGTAGAAGTACGCTCGTCATACAGTGATGCCCCTATTCATTCCCGGGCTTATACCCCGGATGACGACTCTATAAATCGTCCAGCCGTAATTTTTATCCACGGCGCAGGCTATCTGCAAAATGCTCACCAGGGTTGGTCCAGTTATTTTCGTGAATTTATGTTCCACTCCTTTTTGGTAAATCAGGGTTACGTGGTGCTAGACATAGACTACCGCGCCTCCCAGGGCTATGGCCGCGAATGGCGCACGGGGATTTACCAGCGTATGGGTACTCCCGAGGTTCAGGATCTCGCCAACGGGATAGATTGGCTTGTTGGCCGAAAGAATGTGGACCGCGCGCGGGTGTGCACCTATGGCGGATCTTACGGTGGCTTTCTTACTCTTATGGCCCTATTCAAAAAACCTGACCTGTTCGCTTGCGGCGCCGCACTGCGCCCGGTAACCGATTGGGCTAGCTACAACCATAACTATACCTCGAACATTCTCAACATCCCTGAAATTGACCCTGGCTCATTCGAGCGCAGCTCACCCATTGAGTTTGCCGAAGGCCTCGAGGCGCCCTTACTTATCGCCCATGGCATGCAAGACAACAATGTCTTTTTCCAAGATTCAGTGAGGCTTGTTCAACGCTTAATTGAACTAAAAAAAGAAAATTTTGAGATGGCGATTTATCCCATAGAATCCCATGGCTTTCGAGAACCCAGCAGCTGGCTAGATGAATTTCGGCGGATCTATAAACTGTTAGAGAGGAGCATCAACTCAACTCCCAATTAGACTCTCCATTGGATTGCCCAAACCGAGGACTACCGGGGGTTTGGCAATCCATCAGCGCTGAGTTATTCTTCAATGATACTCCATTGCGATCCTTTCGAGGGCTGCATCAACATTCTTTACAGCGAGTCTAAAAATGGCCCTTCGCCCTCTTCCGATTCCAGTCAATCATCGGCCTTCTGTTTCAAACCTAGGTTCGCCGATTCATGATTCTCGGCAGTTTTCTCGTCGTAACTTCATCAAGCTCGCGGGCGCTGGCGCGGCGGCCGGGACGGTTGTAAGTGCGGCCCCAGCTGCAGCACAAAGCATGACCTCTAGCGAGCGTGCTCTGCTTTTGTTAGCCATCGACGTGGCTAGAGATGCTGGCGCACACTATTCAGATGGCCGTGTTATTCGGACTCAATTTGAGGCGGTGGGCGCTAGAGAACTTCGTGTTTCGCGGGTCCAAAGTACAGATTCTTTTGGGATCAATATCCGAGTCTTAGTAGGCGGCTCTTGGGGCTTTTCAGCCACTCAAGTTTTAACTCGAGAAGCAGTCACCAAAATGGCTAGAGACGCCGTCGCCATAGCCACTGCCAACAATGCTGTGGCACCCTCCACTGCGGTGCTGGCGCCGGTGGATGTTTACCCAAATGCCAGCTGGGTAACCCCTCACTCTATCGACCCATTCACTGTCTCTTTTGAAGACAAGGCTGCGCTTTTATTAAAAGCCAATGAAGAGGCATTACGCGGCAGTAATGTTCGTTATGCAGCCAGCAATATACTTTGCGTGAAAGAAGAGCGCTTAGTGGCCACCTCGGAAGGCTCTTTTATTGATCAAACTTTCTATCGCATCAATCCCTCCATGAACATCACCGCGATTTCAGATGACGGCAATGACTTTCAAACTCGCGGCGCGGTGGTAGAGCCTGCCGGTCGCGGCTATGAATACATATTAGGATTAGATCTGGTTGGCAATGCACCCAAATGGGCGGAAGAAGCTGCATTAAAATTAGAAGCACCGTCGGTAGAACCGGGAAAATGGGATTTGATTTTACATCCCTCGAACCTCTGGCTAACGATTCATGAATCAATTGGCCACCCCACTGAACTTGATCGTGCCCTCGGTTACGAAGCTAACTATGCTGGCACTTCGTTTTTGCATCCCCCGGAAGAGACCCTAGGACAAACCCGAGTTGGCCCAGACTTCATGCAGTTTGTTGGAAACCGGACTGAGTTTGGCGGCTGCGCCACCACCGGCTGGGATGACGAAGGCGTGCCAGCTGAAGAATGGCCCATTATCGAAGACGGTATCTTTGTAGACTATCAGACCACACGCGACCAAGCAGAGTGGATTTCAGCGCAGACAGGCATCACCCGCAGTCACGGCTGTGCCTACGGACAGAATTGGGAAAGCATGCCGTTTCAGCGCATGCCAAATGTAAGCCTAATGCCCGGCAAAGAGGACATCAGCGAAGAAGATGTTATAGCGGCAACCGACCATGGCATTTTCATTGAAGGTCGAGGCAGCTATTCGATTGATCAGCAGCGCTACAATATTCAGTTTGCCGGCCAAGTATTTTGGGAAATAAAAAACGGTAAAAAACATCGCATGCTACGTGACGCAGCCTATGTTGGCCGAACTCCCGAGTTCTGGAACTCTCTAGATGTTATCGGCGGTGACAGCACTTACTTCTTAGGTGCTTCTTTTAGCGATGCTAAAGGCCAGCCAATACAAGTAAACGCTGTATCTCATGGCTGCCCGGTATCATTGTTCCGAGACATCGACATTATTAACACTGCTTGAAAATACGAGAAATAAGCAAAAAGAAAAAGATCGAACAGCAAATAAAAGAAATTCATTCAGGAATTTGAGATGGCAGAAGCAAAAGGTCTTTCAAAAGACGACCTACAGTCAATCAGCAACCGAATTTTAGAACTCTCAGAAGCGGATCATTGTCGCGTGAGAATCAATTCAGGCTGGCGCGGCTACACTCGTGTGGCTACTAACCGCATCACCAGCGCTGGCGGCTCTGAAAAAACCTCAGTCAATATCACCAGCGTGTTTGGTCAAAGAGTTGCCTCGGTAGAAACTAACCGTCTCAGCGATGACGAACTGCGCCAGGCTGTTAGACGCTCAGAAGACATGGCTCGCATAGCCCCTGTTGACCCTGAATACATTGAGGAACTGGGCCCACAGATCATAGCGCCTATCAACGCCTACTATGATTCAACTGGCGAACTCACCCCTCAAACACGCGCAGTGGCTGCAGCTCTTGCAATCAAGCAGGCGCAGTCAGCTGATCAAGTTGTGGCATCCTATATGGATGTAAATGCAGGCTCCACTGCATTAGCCACCTCCAATGGTTTCTATGGATCTCATGCCCACACCGGAGTTGCCTATACCCTTACCTCACGCAGCCCCGATGGCAGACAGTCGGGCTGGGCAGGCGATGAAGCAAACGATTGGAATAATATTGAAAGCCAACGAGTGGCCAACGACGCCGTGCGCAAATGCCGCAACTGGCGCAAGACCGCATTAGAACCTGGTGAATACACCGCCATTTTAGAGCCAACCGCCGTTGGTATGCTCATGCGCAATATGGTGAATGTGTTTAATCAGCGTACCGCCGATGAAGGTCGCTCTTTTTTCTCCAAGCCAGATGGAGGCAATCGAATCGGCGAAAGCCTGTTCGATGACAAGATCAATATATTCAGCGACCCTGCTTATCTAGATGCAGAGACCTCTCCTTTTAACAGCGTAGGCCAGCCACTAGCAAAGCAGGACTGGGTAAACTCGGGCCGACTGCAAGAATTAGCTCGCTCGCGTTATTGGGCACAGCAAAAAAATCAGCAGCCCCTTGCCAGCCCAAGTAACCTGATCATGGCCGGTGGCGATGACTCTTTAGAAGAAATGATAGCCTCCACGCGCCGTGGAGTTTTGATCACCCGCTTTTGGTATATTCGAGGCATTAATCCCAAAACTATTTCCTACACAGGCCTCACCAGGGATGGAACTTTCCTTATTGAGAATGGCCGCATCAGCAGACCGGTAACTAATTTTAGATTCAATCAGTCACTGGTTGATATGCTGCGCAATGTTCAGATGTTGTCTCCTGCGGTACGAGTGGCCGCATCAGAAAGCAGCTCGGTAAGCACTCCCATTGTTGTGCCTGCAATCAAAGTGGATAAATTTAATTTATCCAGTGTCAGTGACGCGATCTAGGCAGCAAAGATCCGAGGACAAGTGAAAACCAAGCAATGAGAGTGAGTATCGCAGGAGTCAGGAAAATAAAGCTCAGAGAAGAGCCTTTATAAGAACACTTAGGCCAACAATGAAACCCTGTTGTAGTCCTTGGTAGGTCTTAGCTGTCCCTAGTAGTCGTTAGTTTTCAATATCATCAGCCCACAAGGCTTATTAGATAAAAGCTAGGGTGTCCTGAAAATAGCTGGATGAGCCGCAAAGTTAAACGGCAATGTCCAAAAGCCTTGTGCTAAAGCGCCGAAAGAGCGAAAGGTAACTATGTCAAAGCTAATACTGTCAATTGATGGAGGCGGCATTCGCGGCGCCGCTACTACGCAGTTTCTCAGCCATGTTGAAACCCTTCTAAAAAAACAGCACAAAAAATTCATTCGTCAGTGTGCGGACTTTTACGCGGGCACCAGCACCGGCAGCATTATTGCCTTAGCACTTGCCACCACTGATATGGATATGTCAGACATTAACAAATTCTATAACTATCAAAATGCCAAAAAGATTTTTAGCGACAATCGCGGTTGGTTCCAAATGGACGGCGTCAATGCACCCAAGTATGAAGGCAATGGTAAAACTAGCGTGCTGAAAAAAGAGTTCGGCAAAGCTAAACTAGGTGACGTACCTCACAACAAACATGTCCTCGCCGTAACTTATGGCGTTGAGCGGCGCAAACCTGAAGTCATAAAATCAACCAATGCTGTTCACCGTAAACTACTCGCTTTTGAGGTCGCAGATGCTTCTAGCGCGGCACCCACTTATTTTCCAACCAAAGAACTTGAAGTAAATGATTTGGAGCAGGCGTTTTGGCTAATTGACGGCGGTGTGACAGCTAACAACCCGACCATGTGCGCAATTGCCGAAGCGATAAAAGTCTGGCCCTCTAACCCGATGAATGAGCTACGCGTCTTATCCATCGGTACCGGTTATCGAACCCGTAAAATCAACGGCCCTGCTTCTGAAAAATGGGGAGCCCTTGAATGGTTTACTAAGGGTCATATTCTCGATTTGCTGACAGATGAGAGAGTCGTGGCTTATCAGGCTCACTCTATTATCACTCCAGGAAATTACATTCGAGTGAATGCGGAAATGCGGAAACAGCCCGGGCTAGCCAAGCCACCAGACGACGCTATGGATGATATAAGTAATTCCAACATCAACAAACTCAAGCAAATGGGTGACTTTCTATTTGAGCAGTATGGTCAAGCGACGGTAGATTTACTCATGGATGGTTACGAGGGCCCATCGCTCGATAGAATTGATACCGACACCGGCACGCCCAAGATCAGATAATGTATCGATAGCCGCC
>CAJWGN010000083.1 GCA_913031035.1 uncultured Gammaproteobacteria bacterium | reverse complement strand
CCCAGCATAAGCGATATAGATTCTCTGCAAGAGGACGATATCGCCGGCGTCAACAAGCTTTATGGGGGCTTACAAAACTGTACGATCACCCCGTTAAGTTTTGGCACAACGGTTAATAGCCTAAACGCCGGTGATTGCAACGTTATCGACCTCACCGTCGGCGTTACCGATACAAGCTTTATCGATGTTTATCGCTTTGACTTAGAGGCCACCACTACAGTTCAGTTCGATATGCAAAGCACTGCATTGGATTCAGTGTTGCTGCTTGCCGACGCTGATTTGAATTATCTGGCTTTCGACGATAAAAGTTCCGGCCTCTGTGGCTCTACGCTGTCGACCACGCTTCAACCGGGCAATTATTTTATCCTAGGCAATACCTATGACGAGCCGACGAAACCTGAATGTGGCAATAGTGGAAGCTATGTTCTCGAAGCCAGTTTTAATAGTAGCGAGGCTCAGTCTTTAGGGTCCACTGTGAGTCTTTTGGGGGGCGCCGCAGCAGCCAGTTTCGCCGGTGGTATCACGGATGATAAGGGTTTGGGTTTTGGCAACAAGTTTTCACCTACAAGTTCGCTGGATATAGAGGCCTTGATTACGGTTGACCCTCTTCATGTGGGTAAGCCAGGATTTCTAATTGCCGCGGCGGTGTTAAATAATGAGATATTGTTTTTGAACTCGGCTGGGATTTTTGTGGACGCGCCCGAGACCGGCTTTATCAATGCGGCGTCTAAATTGCTTGCCTCTTCTGAGCCGCTTATTCTTGCCAGCAACCTGTTGCCAAGCGAGTTGGGTATAAAAAATATAGAGGTGGATTTTTGGGTTGGCTACGGACTAAGTGCCCAGCCCGATGAGATCTTTTTTCATCAACTGCCCATTAATCTTGTGGTATCTCCTTAACTTTTATCCGCCGGGCTTACCTGCGGGGGGCTGTATTCGCCTGAAAACCCATTCGCCCCAGCCCAATAAGCGACAATATATTTTCAATATATTGTTGCCCGGATTCAAGAACCTTCAATCAGATACTACAGTTTTATCTAATTACGGTATAATTGGCCTTTGAAAATTCGGATCCAGCCTCAGTTTTGGTGTCTGATCGCAGGCTAGTTGTTGGTCTATACTAGTTAAAAAAGGAGCATAAACGTGTTAAATAGTCGTTTCGCAGTATTCACTGCCCTAGCCGCAGTCTCGCTAACGTGGTTGCAGGTGGCTCAGGCCCAATCTGTATCTGAAAACATTCAACCCATTGCCAAGGTTTGTATGGCAGGTCAGTCTTGTGTAGGAGCCAGCGCTGATGCAGCAGATGCACCTGCCGCCACTACAGCACCAGTTGAGGCACCTGCCGCCGCCGCTGAAGTGGTCGCAGAAGTCGCTCCAGAAATGGTGACCGAAGTCGTTACAGAAGCCGCTGCGATCGTTCAAGTCGTCGCCGCTGATACCGGATTTGATGCCGCAGCAAAATACCAGGCAAGCTGCTTTGCCTGTCACGGAACTGGCGCTGCCGGGGCACCTAAGTTGGATGATAAAGCCGCCTGGGAAACAATAATGGCAAAAGGAATGGATGCTGTCATGGTCAACGTGATGAACGGTATCAATGTTATGCCTGCGAAAGGGCTATGTTTTGATTGCAGTGAAGGCGATCTTATGGCGTTAGTTAGCTACATGTCTAGTCAGTAGTTACTAATTTGAAGTCACTAAGTACTAAGACTTAATAATTAAAAATTGAATTTCTAGAAGGCCATAAGTTAAGGAGTAAGACGTGTTAAAAATGAATGTATTGATGAACACAGTTGGCCTAATTGCGGCCGCGACACTCGCATCTGCCAACTTTGCAAATGAAGCTGAGCAACCGCTTCAGGTCGCTCAGTCAACTGATGGCTTTAATGCTAAATCTACCTACATGGCATCTTGCTTTGCCTGTCACAGCACCGGTGCTGCTGGCGCGCCTAAAGTTGGAGCGGGTAACGCTGCAGTTTGGGACGCTCGCCTAGAAAAAAGCATGGATACAGTGGTAAGCAACGCGATTAATGGCGTTAACACAATGCCTGCTAAAGGGTTGTGCTTTACTTGCACAGACGAAGATATTCGCGCCATTGTTGAATACATGGTTGTTAGCAGCACGTAACTTTACGGTGCTATGAAAAAGGGCTGCTTGCAGCTTATTTTTTTGCCTATAATTTGGCAATTAGCCCAGTAGGAGGCTATTACTAAGGTCTTAGTCACTTAGGGTGTGAACAGTCATTGTCTCTTTCCATTGTTTATTCTCGCGCTCTTGTCGGGGTCGACGCTGTTGAAGTAACAGTAGAGGCCCACCTGTCCAATGGCCTGCCCGGTTTTGCGATAGTTGGTCTGCCAGAAACTGCAGTAAAAGAGGCGAAGGAGCGAGTAAGAAGCGCGATTTTAAATTCCGGGTTGGAATTTCCGGCTCGGCGTATCACTGTAAATTTAGCGCCGGCCGACTTACCAAAAGCCGGCGGCACCTATGACTTGGCAATCGCATTGAGTGTTTTGCAGGCATCGGGTCAGTTGCCTGATACTGCCTTGGTTAATACTGAATTAATGGGTGAGCTGGCGCTTACCGGCAAGCTAAGATTTGTTCGTGGGGTGCTGGCCGCCACCATCGCGGCCAAAAAAAAAGACAGATCAATCTTCGTACCCGCAGAAAACCATTCTGAACTGCACCTTACCGGTTACAGCAAAGGACACAGCTGCACGTCATTGTTGGGTGTTGTTAGTCTTGTATCAAAGGCCCCAAATGCTTTAGACGCCAATGGCGATCTCGGCTCGGGTAAACATGCGGGTGGAAGCTTAAATAGAAGCCCAGATAATAGTGTCAACGACAGTACTAATGAGGCAAGAAGCGGCAATCGCAAAAGCTGCGAAAGCAGCGAAATAAGTAGTTATCCTGCTGAGCTTAACCGGCGCGGCTTAGCTGTACCGAAAATAGCTTCAGCCAACGAGCCAGATATAGAGGATGAGATAAAGGGCCAAGCAATTGCCAAGTTCGCCGTTAAAGTCGCGGCGGCTGGGCATCACAATGTGCTGCTTATTGGCCCGCCCGGCTGTGGCAAAACGTTGCTCGCTAACCGCCTTATTCAGCTGCTGCCGCCTCTGTCTAACGACGATGCGATGGAAGTAGCATCGATCCGCTCAGTGGCAGGTCTTGCAACCACCTTAGCCAATTGCTTTTCGCGCCCTGTGCGAACGCCCCATCATACCGCCACCGCTGTTTCTCTATTGGGGGGAGGAGTAAAGGCTATGCCAGGAGAAATTAGCTTCGCCCATCATGGTCTGTTGTTTTTAGACGAACTCACTGAGTTTAAGCGCGGCGTGTTGGAGTCATTGCGAGAGCCCCTGGAGACGGGGGAAATCTACATAACCCGGGCTAACTATAGAGTGCGCTTTCCTGCAAGCTTTCAGCTTATCGCAGCAATGAACCCGTGCCCGTGTGGTTACTCAGGTGATACAAAAAGGCAGTGTCGGTGCGGTGCAGAAGCTATAGACAGATATTTAGCCAAACTATCGGGGCCGCTTTTAGATCGATTTGATTTGATTGTTGAATTGCCGGGCTTAAGCCAAGCAGAACTTCTGCTGCAACCATCTTTACTTAGAAACCCGGCGGCCGAGCAGCAAGAAATCGGAGGGGCTCAAGCCCTGCAGATTCATCGGAATAAGGTGTTAAACAGTCGAATTAAAACCGCGGACCTGCCGGAGATATGCCCACTTAGCAAAAATCAGAAATTGACTCTGGCCAGAAAACTGGATGTTTTGGGGGTGTCGTCTAGGGTAACCCACCGAATCATAAAGGTGGCCCGCACTATTGCAGACTTGCAGGGGAGCGAGAAAATAGAGGACGCACATTTGAACAAAGCACTTATGCTGCGCAGAAGCAGACTAGTTAATCGCTTAATCGCCTGATCCACTGAGCTATTACCTAGCACCTATCAACGTAGACTTGCCGGCTATTAGCTATCAGAATCCGGTGCCATAGCAGTCTCTAATCTCGCTAAGCTTGCTTCAAGATCATCTATGCGTTGCTCCGCGCGGCGCAGTGCACCCGCCTGGGCATCAAACTCTTCTCGGCTCAAAATATCCATATCTGCCAAGGCCCGTTTCAAGGTCTGGCTTAATTTTGATTTGGCGTCTGTGCTTAGCTCTTCTGCCATTGGTAATAGCGAGGCCATTCGTTGGCTAATTTCATCTAGCAGGTCATTTTTTTTCATGGTTTAAAACTAACATGACAAGAGCGAAAGCTCACCAAGCTTTTTTAATCGGCTTCAATATTCCAGAAACTCCTCAACCGCCTTTTGCAGCATTAGGCTACCTCGTTATTACGTCCGAACCTTTACTGAGAAAAGCGGGTTTATTTACCGAGAAAACAGAACACTAAAAATGCGCGCACATGGTGCGTTAAGGGCCTTTTGGCACCATTTGTGATCACATTTAATCCAATACTAGAAAGCGCACTGAATTAAACGCCGCATCAGTGCTGAAATATCTACTTTATAGGGACATGGCTTATTTGGCACGTCCCGTGCATAGCTCAGATACAAGTTGTATAAATTCGAACGGGAAAACCGCTACAAACAACTAAGGAGCGAAGCAATGAAGTTAGTAACGGCTATCATTAAGCCATTTAAATTGGATGACGTGCGTGAAGCGCTGTCTGAAATCGGGGTGCAGGGTATTACAGTCACTGAGGTTAAAGGGTTTGGCCGGCAAAAAGGTCACACTGAACTATACCGCGGTGCAGAGTACGTTGTTGATTTTCTACCGAAGGTAAAACTTGAAGTAGCAATTGGAGCTAGCCTGCTTGATCAAACACTAGAAGCAATCACCAAAGCTGCCAACACCGGCAAGATTGGCGATGGCAAAATCTTCGTAACCGACCTTACCCAGATCATCCGTATTCGTACCGGTGAGACAGGTGAAGAAGCGGTATAGGCAAGCTAAGTAAACCAATAACCAATTAAGGCTGATTTTCACAGCCGAATCAGCTCGGAGGTACAAGGTGGAAAACCAAATATTTGAATTGCAATATGCAATGGACACGTTCTATTTTCTAATTTGTGGAGCGCTGGTAATGTGGATGGCGGCAGGTTTCGCCATGCTAGAAGCTGGCCTGGTTCGTTCTAAGAACACCACAGAAATTCTAACCAAGAACGTTGCACTGTTCGCGATTGCGAGCACCATGTATATGGTGTGTGGTTATGAATTTATGTACGACGGCGGCTACTTCTTATCTGGAGTAACAACTGTTGCTCAGATGGATGATGCTGCAATTGCGCAAGTTCTTGTGGATTCAGCTGCTGAAGGTTTTGACGGCGGCGCAGTTTACTCTGGCGCATCAGACTTTTTCTTTCAGGTAGTATTTGTAGCGACGGCCATGTCGATTGTGTCAGGTGCAGTCGCTGAGCGAATGAAACTATGGGCATTTTTGGCCTTTGCAGTCGTAATGACTGGCGTAATCTATCCAATCGAAGGTGGCTGGACTTGGGGTGGTAAATCTGTGTTTGGCTTATTCGAGTTGAGCTACGCAGACTATGCCGGTTCAGGTATCGTCCATCTCGCTGGTGCTACCGCGGCTTTAGCTGGTGTTATTTTACTAGGACCAAGGAAAGGTAAATACAGTGCAACTGGCGCTCCTCAGGCAATCCCTGGTGCGAACTTGCCATTAGCAACACTCGGCACATTCATCCTTTGGATGGGATGGTTCGGATTCAACGGTGGGTCAACATTGAAACTAGGTGGTGTTGGAGTTGCTAATGAAGTCGCCAACGTGTTTCTTAACACGAACGCTGCCGCTGCCGGCGGTTTAATTGCTGCCTTAATCCTTGCTCGAGTTATGTTCGGTAAAGCCGATCTGACTATGGCGCTTAACGGTGCTCTTGCCGGACTAGTTGCTATCACAGCAGAGCCTGCTGATCCTTCGCCATTGCTTGCAACCATCATCGGTGGCATGGGCGGCGTGATCGTTGTATTCAGCATCATTACGTTAGATAAGTTGAAGATCGATGATCCCGTAGGTGCCATCTCAGTCCACGGCACTGTGGGTATATTCGGTATCTTCGCCGTCTTATTGTCTGACCCCGATGCGACCTTTATGGGTCAGTTGGTTGGCATGTTAACGATCTTCATCTGGGTATTCGCGACCAGCGCCGTTGTTTGGTTTGCTATCAAAGCAGTCATGGGTATCCGTGTAACCGAAGAGGAAGAAATTGAAGGTGTGGATATATCTGAATGTGGAATGGAAGCCTACCCGGAATTCGCCACTTCTAAGTAAATATCTAGGGCTGGAGGTGTCGTCGTGATTACGGCGATACCTCCAATCTTAAGTTTGGAATAGTTCGGTATATTGTTACGTGATAATCACGTTAAGGCGCCTTTGTTTTTAAGGCGTTTTTTTTTGCTCAATTTTGCCACTCGTGTAAACGTGACGACACTGGTGAAAATATTGGGGAATTCATAAGTGAAATCATAAACGTAATCAGTGTTGGGGTAAGTGCTTCGACTACCTTTTTCTTAATCCTGTTTTTAGCTATGTTCTTAGCTCACTCCCTAGCCCGGAATACTTAACCGTGCACCTCCGCTTCAGTTTCATTGCTATGCTTAAGAGGCTACACCAATAGCTTAAGTGCAGTGCGTCGTTGGTCTGTGCTGGAATTCGGCGCGCATGGGTAGGCTTCGCTGAGAGCCGCTGGTGTATCCTCTAACGGCCAAAGGCTCTCAATGTATACGAACAGCACCGTTGTCGTTTAGTGCTTCTGCTCCCTCGCTGAGGCCCTATCGTCATGCCGTAAACCTTACACCGATACCTTTAGGTATTTGAATCTGGCACATTGCTTTGAGTTTGCTCTAAAAGCAATCGTCAGTATTGGTGTGGCTGGCCATGCGATCTGTTTGAGGTTGTCTTTGTGTAAGCGTGCGGGACTGCATAGCTCGCCAGCCTCGAGTTGCTGGTCTGGTGGGCTTTGCTGTAAGTCTTTTACTAGGACTTTATTTGTTTCCCATACAGGCTAGCTATAGCCGGTGTAACGGTTTGAGGGTAGGTACTTTGATCGCCTTGTTGCTTGTTCTATTACCTAACTATTACCTAACTATCGCCAAACTATTGATTTACTGCCGCCTTACTATTGCCGTGCTATAGCCCTTACCCCGACTCCTTTTTTTTCAACCTTCCTTTCAAACCGTTCCGGCACACCTTCACTTCAAACCTTTGCCCCACACCTTTGAGACGGCCCTACCGTCAGGCCAAGTTAATTACCGAGATCCCTGCGGGCTTCATAAATTGCTCCGTTGCCAAAATTTCGACTGGGCTAAGCCTCCGTTCGGCCTTTATACCAAAACTGATTAAACCAACTGCAAAATAAGCTAGCGGAATTTGAGTATTGGACTACTCTAAAAGTTCAATTTGTAATCGTATTATCTGAGCAGAAAGAGACGCGGAGCTAAAAATGGCAGTAAAGAAGGAAATCGAGTCTGACAACGACCAGACAAACCCAGCGAGTCACGATGAAACAGCTGAAAGTCGAACTATCGCATCTCGCACCAAAATCAGAGATAAAGTGGAAGAAGATATTGCTCGGTTTTTAAGTAAAGGAGGTGCTATTGACGAAATAAGCGCTGACGTTACTGCGGACCCACCCCGAAAGCCTGAAAGCAATTACGGTGCTCGGGCTATCTAATCTAGTCCTTGGATTTAGAACTTTACTCCAGCGTAAGAAGAATTCCGTAATGTAAGAAGTTTACAGGCGTCGCCGCTCGAAATGGTTACGCTTGAGAATATGCACAGTACTGACTACACCAACAACGTCAGCGGCATTGAAAAAATAGCGTGTGGCGGGCTATTTCCCGGCACGTTCGTATATGAGCCTGATCTCCCTTGGGCAGATACGCCTTTTTACCCAGTGTCCTTGATCTTAAGATAATCGCAGATATTCAAATACTGACGAGGTGTTGTATGTCAGTGCATATCAGTGCATATCGACACCAGTCGTGGCGCCGAGCCAGCGGAATTAAAACGCAGCAACTTCGCTAAATTAAGTAGCGCTCGCAAAGCTTTTCCAGACTCTGAGGCCATTCAAGTTGATCGTAACCACTGTCCTGTTAAAGCCAGTTTCAAACAGCCGCTGAGGTTGACCGATGTGCATTATCAGCAGCTGTTGCTGACCTTTGATGAATTCACCGAAAAATACAAACGCACGAAAAACTAGATTTCAACTGCTTAGAAATGTCCACGATGGGCTTGATTGGGTCGGCGCTGGCTAATCCTCAGACATTAATCCAGCGCCTAATGGTGAAACGTGGTAATTTTCAAAAAAAGGAATTTGCAGCCTATAAAAAGCATGTGAAGTTAGGTATGAACTTAGGTGGAAAGTTTTTGGCACGGTCCCCAAAGACTGATTAACGCCCGATTGGCATAGTTTTGTGCAATCACCAGCGTAACGCTGGGCTTGGCTTTCCGAAAGGACTTCGAGGACAGCAGATTTCCGCATTAGTGCGGCTCGCCAATCTAGTTACTGTTTTGAACGCCTTCTTGGTTCGTTATCCGAAGACCAAAAATTCTCCCCGGATAAAGCCGCTACTCGGCTTTATCGCCGGCGCGATCTAAAATTTCCAGAGCCGCTGGTGCTAGAACTTATTTACTTCATAGAGATGTACCCTATTGAGACCCTGATTGAATTAAATACTGGTGAGGTGACGATAGTTTTAGAGCAGCACGAAGGAGAAAAGTTGAATCCAAAAAATAGCGATTCTAGCCAGTAATTCTCAGCTAGTGCTGGACAAACCCTAGGCTTAGTTAGGCACCAAAGGTGAGAATAGTAGTGTTGTGTTATCAATAAGTTTGGCTCAGAAAGAAAGTAGGGCGGCGGACTACCGCTTTATTTTCATTGGTAAACTGCTGCGATCTGGGTCCTTATGGTTGCGATTTAAGGTCCGGCTCTCAAGCGGGCTTACAAATAATTGCCTACGCAGGTGCTTGTACATGTACTTAAGGTTTCAAAGAGTCGATTTCTAGACTGATTTGCGACTTTGTCAGCTAAATGTCACCAAACCGATACTGTAGAATAGCCAATGCAGCGATTGGTGCCGTTTCGGTTCGCATAACCCTTTGCCCCATGGTGACTTCAACAAAGGCCGATTTCTTAGACAGCTTCACCTCCTCAGGACTGAATCCCCCTTCTGATCCAATCAGAAGATCACAGGAATCGCTGGCAGATAATTCTGCAAATCTGGTGTTCCCGCCGGGGGTTAAAATCAACTTCATTTGGGAGTCTGTAGTCTCTAGCCATTGCTCAATTGCCATGGGTTGCTGAAGTTTGGGCACAGATAAACGGCCGCTTTGCTCAGCCGCACTTACCGCAATCTTTCGCCAATGGTTAAGCTTCTTATCGATTCTATCTGCCTGTTTAAATTTCACTTCACTGTACTGGGTATACAGTGGTGTGATGGCGGCGACTCCGAGTTCAGTAGATTTTTGAATCGCCAAGTCCATTCGGTCTCCGCGAGATAAGCCTAGGCCTAAGTGTACAGACAAGGCTTCCGGCAACGGTGCCCGGCGCTGCTCTTGAATAATTATCGAGGTGTGTTTGCGGTCAGATTTGTCAATTGCCGCTGAGTACTCGCCATTTACTGCGTTAAAAGGGAGAAGAAGATCCCCGGATTTTAAGCGCAGCACTTGAGTTAGGTAATGAGAAGTTTCCGGCGGTAGAGTTATTACGTCGCCGGTTTGCAGGGCCAAGTCCAAATATACGCGAGGTTGTCGCATGGATTTTTAAGTTAGTCTCTGTCAGATAGATTAAGGTTATTCCAAATCTCGCTGACATCGTTAGCAAGATTCATCGAATAAAAGTGTAAACCGGGAGCGCCACCTTGCAAAAGTGTTTCGCATAATTCGGTAACTACATCGACACCAAAAATTTTCAGGCTTTCATTGTCATCACCAAACGAATCCAATCGGTGGCCGAGCCACTGAGGAATTTCGGCGCCGCAGCCTTTGCTGAAGCGGGTAAGGTTTGCATAATTACTAATCGGCATAATGCCAGGCACGATGGGTATATCAATACCTTGAGCTTGGCAGAAATCTACAAACCGAAAGTAAGCATCCGGGTTATAGAAATACTGGGTAATGGCAGAGTTTGCTCCTGCCTCAACTTTTTCTTTAAAAAATTTTACATCATTAATATAGCCCGCCGATTCAGGGTGAATCTCGGGGTAGCAGGCGACTTCTATGTGGAATGCATCTCCGGTTTTCTCGCGAATAAAGGAAACCAATTCGCTAGCGTAGCGGTGGTTAGAAGAGGATCCCGCACCAGAAGGCAAATCGCCTCTAAGCGCGACAATCCTATTCACCCCTGCTGACTTATAGTCTTCCAATAAGCCTAAAACCTCGTGTTCATTGGCACCACCAAAAGAAAGATGTGGTGCTACCGATGAACCCGCGTTTTGATACCGTAGAACAGACTTTCGAGTTCCTTCTCGAGTTGATCCGCCCGCGCCATAAGTTACCGAGAAAAAGTCTGGCTTTAACGCGGCCAGCTTTTCGTGCACGGCATCCAATTTTCCCTCTCCTATTTCGGTGCGAGGAGGGAAAAACTCAAAACTAAAGTTTTGGGTGGCAGAAGCTGAATTTCCTTGGGTCATTTTCAGAGTCTTCTAATTAGCTTAGTACTTGTAACTGTCGTTTTTGAATGGCCCTTCAAAAGCGACATTTATGTAGTCTGCTTGCGTAGTTGTAAGCTTGGTTAATACACCACCAAAACCCGCAACCATCATTGCTGCTACTTCTTCATCTAGCTTCTTAGGAAGTACTTCAACATAAAGAGCCGCCGTTTTTTCAGCGCTAGGAAGATCTGCAAATTTACGTTCCCACACAAGCATCTGGGCAAGGACTTGGTTAGCAAAAGAGCCGTCCATGATTCTTGAGGGGTGCCCTGTAGCGTTACCAAGATTAATCAATCTACCTTCAGAAAGTAAAATCAGGTAATCACCTTGATTCTCCTCACCGTCGCGATAAATCTTGTGAACCTGAGGCTTAACTTCTTCCCAGCTCCAGTTGTCCCGCATAAACTGAGTATCAATTTCGTTGTCGAAGTGACCGATGTTACAAACCACTGCGCCTTTTTTGATTGCTGCAAGCATGTGCTTATCACAAACATTTACATTGCCGGTTGTGGTAACGATTAAGTCAGTTTTGCCAAGCAATACCTTGTCGATACCTTCGGCGCTGGCTGTGTTTATGCCATCGATATAAGGAGAGACAATTTCAAAGCCATCCATGCAAGCTTGCATCGCACAAATCGGGTCGATTTCTGAAATTCTAACGATCATGCCTTCCTGACGAAGACTCTGAGCAGAACCCTTGCCAACATCGCCGTAGCCAACTACAAGTGCTTGCTTACCAGACAGCAACATATCTGTGCCGCGCTTGATGCCGTCATTTAAACTGTGGCGACAACCGTACTTGTTATCGTTCTTAGCTTTAGTGACTGAGTCATTGACGTTGATCGCAGGTACTTTAAGCGAACCTTCTTCTAGCATTTCTAACAAACGGTGGACGCCAGTAGTGGTCTCCTCAGTAATGCCGTGGATGTTTGCAAGTAGCTCTGGGTATTTCTCATGAACCATAGACGTCAAATCACCACCATCATCCAAGATCATGTTCACACCCCATGGCGTGCCATCTTTAAGAATGGTTTGCTCGATACACCACTCGCCTTCGTCTTCTGTCTGACCTTTCCAAGCGTAAACTGCGATGCCTTCGGCTGCGATACAAGCTGCGGCATGGTCTTGAGTTGAAAATATATTACACGAAGACCATCTCACCTCGGCGCCAAGCGCTACTAGAGTTTCGATAAGGACAGCGGTTTGGATTGTCATATGAATACAACCCAATATTTTCGCGCCGGCAAGAGGCTGCTGATCTGCATACTTTTCACGTAGGGTCATTAGCGCTGGCATTTCGGCTTCGGCTAATGTTACTTCCCGACGTCCGAAATCGGCCAGGCTGATGTCGGCTACTTTATAATCTTCTAAACTTGCTGAATCTTTTTTAATCGTTAAATCGTTCATGGTTTTGCTCCGTAATTAAATTGCTTAAAGGCCCGCGTCTGATTTTAATGCGTCGGCTCTGTCCGTTTTTTCCCAGCTGAGATCAAGGTCTTCTCTGCCGAAATGGCCATAAGCCGCCGTCGCGCGATAAATAGGTTTGATTAGGTCTAGCATCTCAATCAGGCCGCGAGGTCTAAGTTCGAAATGCGCTCGAATAAGGGTCACAATCTTGCTGTTAGTGATTTTTCCTGTGCCAAACGTTTCTACGCTAATTGATGTAGGTTCGGCCACGCCAATGGCATAGGAAAGTTGAATCTCGCAGCGATCGGCAATGCCGGCGGCAACGATGTTCTTAGCGACATAGCGTGCTACATAGGCCGCCGAGCGATCGACTTTTGACGGGTCTTTGCCAGAAAATGCACCACCGCCATGTCGAGCCATGCCGCCATAGGTGTCTACTATGATTTTACGGCCAGTTAGCCCGCAGTCTCCATTAGGCCCACCAATGACAAATCGGCCAGTAGGATTAATGAAGAATTTAGTATTGCTATCTATCCACATCTCAGGGAGGACGGGTTTAATGATTTCTTCCATCACGCCTTCTTTTAAATCTTTCAGGCTGACTTCTTCTTTGTGCTGAGTTGATAAAACAACCGCATCAATAGCAACTGGCTTGCCGTCTTCATAGCGAAAAGTAATCTGACTTTTTGCATCTGGCTGCAACCATGGCAAGGTGCCGTTCTTACGAACGTCTGCCTGACGCTTAACCAACCGATGAGAATAAGTAATAGGTGCAGGCATTAAGACGTCAGTTTCATTGGTTGCGAAACCAAACATTAAGCCCTGATCTCCAGCTCCTTGTTCGTGTTCGTCAGAGTGGTCAACGCCCATGGCAATGTCTGCTGACTGTTGGCCGATCGCATTAAGGACCGAACAGGTGTTGCTGTCGAAACCGCTTTCTGAATTGTTGTAGCCAATTTCATTAACTACCTGACGCACGATTTTTTCAACATCGACGTAGGCATCCGTGGTTATTTCACCGGCCACTAATACCAAGCCGGTCTTAACCAAAGTCTCACAGGCAACCCGTGATGCCTTGTCTTCGGTGAGCAAGGCATCAAGAATCGCATCTGATATTTGGTCGGCCATTTTGTCCGGATGGCCTTCAGATACAGACTCTGAAGTGAAAAGAGAAGTTTCCGACATAGAATATTCCTTTAATGCTTAGTTATTAACAGGTGTTCCTTTTTTGAACACACGAATTTGAATTTGAAAACCGTTTCTTAATCCAAGGAAGGCACTTTCGCCTTCAGTTAAACCGGCCTTGTTAGCCCAGGTGACTAAATCACTATCATCGAAGCCCAACCAAAGATCACCGCATGACTTGCGCACCCAATCTTGATCGTGTGTCGATAGATCGGCTATTAATAAGTAACCATCACGGTTGAGTAGTTCCGAACAATCAACAAAAGTTTCTGCTGGGGAAGGAATGTGATGCAGGACCATGTCAAAAAGTATGAGGTCGTATCTCAGGTTTAATTTTTTGGCGACTGTGGTGTCACCCAAAATCAAGCTAACACTCTCTACGTCCGCATTGACGAGGGTCTGCCTAGATCGCTCTAGCATATCGCTGGAATTATCTAAGCCGGTTAACCCTTGGTATTTTTGCGCCAACTCTAAAAGCAACAGCCCTTCTCCGGGACCGACTTCCATCACGTTGGCGTCACAGGTCAAGCCTATGCTGTCGATTACATCATGCAGCGAGCCGGCATAGTCATCATGCGTCACGATCAAACCTTGCTGCTCACGAAATTTATTAGCGTTCTTATTGAAAAAGTTTACTGAAAGCTGAGAGCGCTCTTGCTGAATCTTATGAATCTCATCTAAGTAGACAGACAATAGTTCAGTTTTATCCATGTCATCAAAGGCGCCTTTTTTGATTTCTTTAAAAGAGTCTTCTTCAGCGATGAAGGCGCGGCGGTAGAAAATTGAATTACCTTCTCGGCGAGTAGAGACAAGATTGGCAGTGGCAAGAATCTTTAAATGGTGGCTTAAAGCAGACTGGCGGGTATCGAGGATTTTGCACAACTCCAAAACCCCAAAAGACTCATTCTTCAACAGCCGCAGAATTCGCAAGCGCAGACCGTCTGCTAGGGCTTTGTACAAAGTAAGAGATTGCTCAACTTCACAATGATCAAGCTTAAGTGCAGGGAGTTCGCAAATGTGGTTGATGGGGGCTAGATTTACCAATGCGCTTGCTCAAAATTAAATAAGGTTGGGGACTTTATCAGCTTAAAGCGGTCTTTTCAAATCTATATCAATATATATTGATATAGATTTGCTCTGTGCAAAGCACTGTTTCTCATAATGCTGAAAATTCATCGCGGCGCAGAAAAATAGTCCGCCTCACGGCCTTCGCCACTGGTGTTTATGCTCTTTTGCCTAAGCTCTACCTAAGCCCTGCCTAAGATCTAAGTAAGACCCACGTGAGACCTAAGTAAGACCCACGTAAGACCTAAGTAAGACCCAGGTAAGACCCAAGTAAGACCTAATGCCAGAGCAAGACCCAAGGCAGATAATCCAAGGACTTAGCGTCTGTATTTCACAGAATTTACCCAAGTTCTAACGCCGCAGGGCTAACTACAAGCAATTACGAGAGTTCTACAGCTGTTTTCACTCGTATTGTTAGCGCTGTCGTTAAAAAAGTGTGATTAATAGTGGCCGCTCTCAACAGCTCATTTTAACTAGAGATACTGTGTTGAGGGTTATGAGGTGAGTTAACTTCTGAGATTAACCGTTGGTCTTAATTATTCGTCTTAACTGTCAGTCTTAGTTATTGACCTCAGCGTCAGGCCTTCACCGTCGCTATCAGCGTTAATGGCAACCTTTTACCGGCAATCTAAACTATACGGTTTAAGTGAAGCCAAAAGCATCGCTAATACGGGCTGGTATTAAGTACAGGTAGCATATTCATCCTAGGTGCGGGAAAATACGTCGCCTTGAGCCGACCCAAATAATAGGCAGACGCCTTAGTAATTATAGCTTGGGACGATTTGCCCAAATGACATCAAACTAGGAGAGACAAAATGGCGGATAACGCTGTGTCCAGAAAACAATGTGCCAATGCCATCAGAGCATTGAGCATGGATGCCGTTCAGAAGGCTAAAAGCGGACACCCAGGTGCCCCAATGGGCATGGCGGACATAGCTGAAGTGCTGTGGAATGACTACTACCAACACAGTCCTTCTAATCCACATTGGTTTAATAGAGATAGATTTGTCCTGTCCAACGGGCACGGCTCTATGCTGATGTACTCCCTATTGCATCTGTCTGGATACGATCTTTCAATCGAAGATATTCAACAGTTTCGTCAATTTGGCTCCAAGACTCCCGGCCACCCGGAATATGGCTATACCCCAGGGGTAGAAACCACAACAGGTCCGTTGGGCCAGGGTCTGGCAAATGGTGTTGGCATGGCCGTCGCTGAAAAAACCCTAGCAGCTCAGTTCAATAGAGAAGGTCATCAGCTTATTGACCATTTTACCTATGTTTTCGCAGGAGATGGCTGCTTAATGGAGGGTATTTCCCACGAAGTTTGCTCCCTCGCTGGCACCTTGAACCTCGGCAAGTTGGTTGTCTTTTATGACGATAACGGGATTTCAATCGATGGTAAGGTCGATGAGTGGTTTTCTGATGACACCGGCAAGCGTTTCGAAGCCTACGGTTGGCAGGTATTAAATGTTGACGGTCATGCCCCTGAGCAACTAAAAAC
>CAJWGN010000082.1 GCA_913031035.1 uncultured Gammaproteobacteria bacterium | reverse complement strand
TCTCCCCTTGTTCCCCGCTTCCGCTAAATAAAGCCTATCATGGGAATAAGTCGGACTATCTGGGTGGTGTATGGCGACTTTCTTTTCACTCTAAGGATTGCTGATATTCCGCAACATTTAAGGTTCATAGGCGGTAAGTAAATAGATAGATAGAAGTGCAGATTTAAAGCGGGTCAAAACACTGATGACTCAATCAACACGGAAACATCACATGACAAAAAAAATCACCAGAAGGCAGGCTCTTCTAGCCGCATCTGCAGTAGTGTTTTTGCCTGTGGCCAACGGCCAAGGGTCAGCGACCAACATTTCCCCTAGCACTGTTTTTTCTCATGGGGTCGCCAGCGGCGACCCAGATTCAACCAGTGTTGTTATTTGGACTCGGGTAAGCGGCTCAGAGGGAGCCCTCGACACAACGTGGCGTGTAGCGACAGATGAAAGAATGTTTAACATCGTCGCCACCGGCAGCGTCCAAACGGATAGCTCGATAGACTACACTGTCAAGGTAGTTGTTAAGGATCTGGTCCCGGGGCAGCAATATTTCTATGATTTTCGTGCGCGAGATGAGGCTTCAGTAATCGGCCGCACAAAAACTCTTCCGGTAGGTCATGTCGAAAATCTGGTCTTCGCTGTGGTGACATGCTCAAACTATGCCTTTGGTCACTTTAATGTTTACGAGGCCATTGCTAATGATTTGAGCATTGATCTTGTTGTACATCTTGGGGATTACATCTATGAACATGGCGCTGATGGTTTTGGCGCAGATGTGGCATCGCGGATTGGCAGGGCTCACGTTCCCAGCCACGAGACTCTAACGTTGGACGACTACCGCAAGCGACACGCTCAATATAAAACCGACGTCAGCTCGCAGGCAATGCATGCGCAACAACCATTGATTGTGATTTGGGATGATCATGAAACAGCCAACAACCCTTGGATGAATGGTGCAGAAAACCATGATCCCGGTGAAGGAGACTGGAATGCCCGACGGCAAGCTTCGCTGCAGGCATATTACGAATGGCTGCCTATTAGGGAGCCGGTAGTTGGGGGGGCAAAGGATGAATACTGGCGCCACTTCAAGTTTGGTGATTTGGTAAGCCTCATTACCTTGGAAAGTCGCCATACTGGTCGTAGCCGGCAGATTTCTTACGGGGATTATTTGCCCAACTTACAGACTGCAGAGCAAGCCCGGGAATTTAAAGAATCGGTGCTTGATGATACTCGTCGTAATATGCTGTCAGAAGACATGGAGAGATTCCTTGCCACAGAACTCAAAGAGTCTGTGAATGCTAATCGGCGTTGGCGTCTAATTGGCAATCAAAGTGTGATTGCTAAATCCATTTCGCCGAAGCTAAATAAACCTTTTTTTGAAGAGCTGATGAAAAGCCTTGATAAGCCCGGTAGTGACAAGCTCAAGAGTTTGACACGGTTTGGGGATTTAGAATTACCAGACGACCTCGATACTTGGGAGGGTTATCCGGCTGCGAGAGAACGCTTTTACACTATAGCAAAGTCAGCTGGTGCTAACGACTTGTTGGTTTTGTCGGGGGACAGCCATAGTTTTTGGGCGAACCAGCTATTTGATGAAAATAATGAAGCTATGGGGCTTGAGCTTGGCGCGACAGGTGTGACTTCTCCACGTTCGTTATTGGTGCTCGGCGATGAGGGTCTGAAACGCTTCGATGAATCTAATGCTGCAGATAACAAAGAAATTGTTTGGTCCGACGGTCGGCATCGAGGATTTATTCGACTGAGTATCAACCACCAGAAAGTTCATGCAGATTTCATCGCTGTATCGAATGTGGAGACGCGGGAATATGTGATACAGCCGATTCGCGCGTTTGATATTGAGAAAGAGGGTGAGACGCTGCGATATAGCTGATTGGCGATTTAGCTTCTTATTGAGACCATGCGGAGACCTCATTATTGGCTGCGTAATTTTTGCCGGTGATGATGATTTAGTAGTTAAAGAAAAAGCAGGGCTATAAAAAGTAGCGGCAAAAAGAGATGTGAGAAGAGATGTGAAAAGAGAGGAGGATCAAAAAAAATTCACACTGCATGGATCCAAGCAGATTAGTCCTGTAAACGCCTCCAACGACTATTAAGCTCCGCCGTTTTATTCCTGCCAGAATGGGTTGGGGTAGTGGGCGAAATGCCGGTTAAGCTAGGAGCTATCCGCTTTTATAATCGCGACGGGTTTATTATTTACCGCGACTTCCTTCTAACCTGTGAAAATATCTTTGCAGGCTTTGTCTTTGTGTAGGCACTAAACGCCCCGACCCCCTAGTTCCATTCGTTCGAGCCAGGGCATCGTAAATGAATCTTATCGGTTCTATCGCTTATCGGCCGGATCTGATCCCTTCGTTTTGGAGGGATTTTTGCTTGCCCCCAAAAACTCGCGAACAGACAAGTACAAGCCTATGATCATAAGACCAAAGACACCGATGGCAATGTAAAACAAAGTCATCGGGCTCACGAGTTAGCTCCCCTGATCGCCATCAGCTTGAAGTAAATCGCGAAACATAATATGGAAGGCACCCATACCGCGGTGAAAAGCCCTTCTTCATGCTGTCCCGAGAACCAAAGAAAGCCAGAGACAGCGAATGAAATCGCTACCGCCAAAAGTATAAAAAAGTCTGATTGTTTGAACATTTCCATTCTCCAATTATTCGTCGAAAGACCCGATCGCAGCCACCATGCAGCCTGCAACGGCTATGCCTGCTAGAGTTCGTATTCCGCTATGACCTAAAACAGCAAATGATTCCAGCTCCAATACCCCAAACAGGGTGGCAATAGAGAGTATAACGGAAAGTACAATTAAGGCGACTCCCGTAAAGACAGAAACTTTCCGAGGCCAACTCAACTTTTCGGTTTGGAGAATTACCATTTTATTTCGATTCTTAGCGTATGAACCCAGTATACGCGTATTTTTGTCCAATAGATCTGTCTCCATTCAAAACAGGAAGCGGTCAATCAAGACTGTAATGATGAACTAAAACGGGACCCAGTCGGCTTTCGGATCGTCGGTTAAGTGGGCTGCATAAGGTGTGTATTGCTTTTCTCTGAATTCGTCGCCGCTTTCATAAAGTTTGAGCTTGCGCCTAGATAGCGGGATAAGGTTTAGTAAAAAAGGGTGGTAATAGAGTGGAGAGGCCGGGGCTGGAGAAATAGGGGCCGATGATGCAGAGACAGAAATATAAAAGGTAATGCAAAGGTATGGTGTTGTTGGTGAGCCGACCGATTTCACCTTCCAAGATACAAAGTAGTCGATATTTCCAAGCGATATAGATTCGGCGGCATGAATTTTAAAGAACAGTAAAGAAGTTTTAAAACTTGGTCGTAGTTGATATTAGATGCATTTAAAATAGCGCCCAAACTAAAATCGCAATCCAGATCAAGCCTTTGCAGAGGAAAAACGTAAAGCTGGCTAGGCCAATCTTTTTAAACCAGTTATTCATAGAATGTCGACTTATTTTCATACCCTCAATGTTAATAGGTATACTTTGTTTCATCAAGGCATAGATCTTTAAACTATTTAATTCATTTTTAATTCTAGTAAAGAATTGAGCCGCGCAGCGGGATAATTTTATTCTGGCCTCAAAAGAGCGCGATTTTGAAAAGGTTAAAGAGCTTTATTGCAAGTGAGATCAAAGAGTTCGCACCGGCGAACCGAATCTCAAATGACCAGTATTTAAAAAGCGTAGGCGTAGTCTTGGTTGAGCGACTATCAATAAGCTGAAGAGTCCGAACGATAAGTGGTCTTAGGGTGAGAACTTAGCGCTCAGATTCTTTTTACTCTTCTTAATTAGTCTGACGCCATCATAACCGTCGACATGGCCTGATTCGTTAGCGACTTATAATTAGTCGCTAACGCTGGTAAGTGCAGGTTTCAGATAACTGTCGTACCAGCTAATCCATCGTTCAAAGCGATCTTTCTGAAAGCTTGGGCGGCGAATACCGTGATGTTCGTCTGGGTAAACAACTAACTGAGTTTCCTGCCCAAGACGCTTCATTGCGATATACATCTGCTCAGAATTGTTGATAGGGACATTCCAGTCCAACTCGCCGCCCATCCATAATGTCGGAGTGGTGATGTTTTCGACTTTATTAAAAGGCGATAAATCTGCCCATAGTTCAGGGTTTTCCCAAGGCAAACCAAATTCTAATTCATACATTAGCTGATACTGATCGTGGCCATAGTTGGATGTAACCAGTCCCAAGCTTGCGCCTGACACTGCCGCTTTAAATCGCTGGGTTTGAGTGATCACGTAGTTTGTTAGAATGCCGCCATAGGACCAACCACCGACACCTGTGCGCTGAGGGTCAACCACGCCCATTTCGATGCCATAGTCGATGGCAGCCATAACATCTTCGAAATCATTTTCTCCCCATGCTGCCACAGTGCCGTGGGCGAACTCAGCTCCGTAGCCAGTTGAACCGCGAGGGTTAGGCATAATAACGGCGTAGCCATTGGCGGCAAAAAGTTGGGCGGTGTCGTTATAGCCAAAATTAAATTGTGATGCAGGGCCTCCATGTAACCAAAGTATTGTTGGATAGCGGGTGCCGATTTCATAGCCCACAGGCTTAACTAAAAATGCTTCCACGGGCGTGCCATCGTTGCTCTCAAAACGTAGCTTCTCGACTTGAGCGCGGGCCACGCTAGACAGAGCTTCATCGCTAACAAAGGTAAGCCGTGTTAATTCATCCCCAGCATAGTTATACAGCTCGGTTGGGGTGTTCGCGCTGGCTATGGCGAGCACTGTTTGGCCGCCGCTAATTGAAAAGTCTTTTACGCTTGCGTTATCACTAACTTCACGAACAATATCACCGCCGCGCGCTCTTACTTTAGCAAAGTGATTCATGCCGCTGTCTTCGAGACGGAAATAGATGTCTTTGGCGTTACTGGAATATTCGGGACTGGATACACTTCTGTCAAGACCGGCAGTGAGGATGCGGCGCTGATCTGCACCAATTTCAGTCACGGCAAGATATTTTGTTGGGGTTAGTGCGGAGCCGCCAACGTCTGGGCCGGTGGAGGTAACATAGGCAATGCTTTTACTATCAGGACTAAAAGCTGGGGAGAAGTCTCGGCCGGGGTTTGAAGTGATTTGCGTAAGGGTTGGGTCTTGGCCGTCCACATTCACAACAAAGATGTCAGTCCCGTAATTTAGATCGGGATCATTAGAGCGATCACTAACGAAGGCGATTGATTTACCATCTGGGCTCCAAACAGGGTTGGAATCATCAAAATCATCAAAAGTAAGCTGAGTAGGCGCCTTATCGCCAGCTGCAACGACATAGATATGTGTGCGTCGACGGTCAAGGTAACCGCTATAGTCCCGCTTAAATTGCATGCGATCGATGACGTAGGGAGTTGCTTTGTCATCATCGTCTTCGTCTTCGGTCAGGTCAGCCGGTTTGGGGTCGGTTAGTGTTAAAAGCAGCTTGCGTCCATCTGGAGACCAGGCGTAGTTGCCTACACCTTGTAAGATATCAGTAAATTGAACAGCTTCTCCGCCAAGTCGATTTAAAGTCCAAACTTGAGTCTTAGCCTCTTCGCCTTTACTGGCTTTAAAGGACAGATATTTGCCATCAGGACTCCACTGAGGGTCGCTTGCTGAGGTGCCCTTGGCGGTCATAGGTATAGAATCACTACCCGCCGATGCAACCATAAAAATTTGCGAATTGGATTTGTCTTCTTCCATGTCACGGGAGCGCACGACGTAGGCCACCCACTCACCATCCGGGCTAAGCTGTGGGTTGGATACCGAATCTAGGGCCATCAGGTCATCAACTGTCAATGGCAAGGCTTCAAGCTGGGCTTGAGTTAATAAAGGGAAACTAAGGATAAACAGGCTTAAGACGTTGATTCCAAGACTTTTTTTCATAGCGGAATTCTCCTATAAGGCTGGGGTTTGCAAGGTTTCTACTGTTGAGAGCTAGTCGAATTAGTGATTTGCAAAAGTAGCTGTCGTCATGACCAGAGCAAGCGTTAATTTAACGATTGCCAGACCACTTATCCAGCTTTATCGGTTCAGCGCGAACCCAGCCAGAGCTTATTTAGCCATTGGCACCGATGCTTTACATAGAACGAGCCGACTGTTTCGCTCGTGGCTTGTGTTTTCATCCTAACTTTTAGATACCAAGGTAAAGCCCACTGAATTAAACTACCCCTACCTAAGCTAAGGAAGACGAGGATCTATGCTTGCGGTTTTCAGAGCACCGCTCCCTCACACATACAAGGATTAGAATAATGATAAGAAAACTGATGTTAGTTACCGCCCTGTTTTTCACTGCTTTCACTACCAGTTTCGCAGCTGAGGACGTGTATAGGGCCTGCAGCAATCTGGTCACTGACTACGCCTATCACCGGGATCAGTTCAATGCTGTAGAGTTTTCGAATCTCTTCACGGAGAACGCATCTCTAACGGTTGTCAGTCAAACTTGGGTAGGGCGCAGCAATATCGAGCAGCGTATCGAAGGGCTTAAAACGGGATCCTCCATCCGGCACGAGATGAGCACTATTCGTATTGTGCCCATCGATGACGACAATGCGACTGGTGTGAGTTATGCAACGATATACGCGGCACCTGCAGGTGAAACTTCAGTTAGCGGTTTTGTTCTTATGGGCGAATATCACGATGAGTTTGTACGCACCGCCGAGGGATGGAAGATCAGCAAGCGGGTATTGGTTCAAAAGTACTCCTTAGAACGATAAGGTGCGCTTTAGAAATGGCGGCTAGGCAATGGCAATTTTAGGTGGTGACGAATCACAGTTGAAGCTGAAAAAGAATCTCGATAGTTATAATGAGTAGACACCACACAGTTTGATCAAGGTCACATCGTGGTGTCGAAAACCACCTTAACCCACTTCACCGTTTACAATTGAGTTTAGTCGCGGTCATTGTTGTCGCAGTGCTAACGCTCTAATAGTGTTGCAAAGCTGCTATTTGACTGGCAAGAAATTGCGTTGTTTTTAGGGTCTTAAATTAATCTTATGCGGATTGAGTAGACCTTCTTTTAAGTGGGAAGAACCCCCACGTTTTACACCCTATTTGAGGAGCTGTTCCCAGCAGTTCTAGTTTTTCAGTACAGATTTTCGGCCCTAGACGGCCTCCGTGGGGCGGCCGCCGTTCTAGTGGCGGTGTATCACTTTTATTATTCTTTTCCTAGCTATCTCACGGTAGATTTCTTCCCTGTCTTAAGCGGGTTTGGGCTCACTCATAGGTACTTGTACGAAACCCTAGGTATAAATCCTCGTGAGTTTATTGGGCGCCGACTGAGTCGTCTGTACCCGCTTCACCTTTTCACCCTAGCGACCTGAACCGTTGGCTACGTTCTTAATATGGGAGCATTCCCTTCGTACGCTGATGGAACGGTTTGGACATTTTTTCAGCAACTAACTCTTACTCAGAACGTCGGGCTGAGCCCAACCGAAATATCCTGGAATACTCCGTCATGGTCTATTTCTGCAGAGTTTTGGATCAATATCATGTTCCTTTGTTTCGTCTTTACCGCAACACGAAGTTATATGCTGCTGGCCGTTGCTGTGGGAGCTTTGTACATAATCTATAGTCAGTCAGGTGATCTTGACGTCTCAGGCGAGAACTATTTTCGCTATTTCAGTTCTAGCTTTCAGGGAGGAGCCGCATCATTTTTGCTAGGGGTCATCTCCTATCGATTTTATTGTAAGTGCTCGTCTTCTAAAGTTTCAGTAGTAGTCGCGAGCGTAGCTGAAGTCGCGGAGTTGTTGGCGATAGTGGCTGTTTTCTACTTTCGTAATTCACTGCGCAGTGAATTGGACTTCATCGCACCTTTTCTTTTTTGTATTGTGTTGGTGACCTTCAGTGTGGAGCGGGGGATTGTGTCGAAATTGTTTTACAGGCTTACGTGGTTTGGGAGTATTTTATACTCCATTTATTTAAATCATTTTACGGTTATATGGCTATTGCTCTATGTGGGGCAGGACATGCTTGGACTAAATATAGAGTCGGCTCGCAACCTCTTTATACTCGCTCTTTATCTCATAGTCGTAATTGGACACTCTAACTACACCTATTCTTTTGTTGAGAAGCCCTCGCCGTTATTGCTAAGGAAGTATCTTCAGTGATTAGGTAGATAGTATGTTCAAACAATCCATTGTGATCATAAAACTCCTAAGTGCCATATTCCATAGATGATTCCGCTCGGTTAGGTTTCGAATAGTTTGGTCTTTCGATGCTTGTATTACGGGGGAGTGCTTACCTGTACTCCAGGTACTAAAATATATTCCTCGGCATTGCTGTTTTCACGATTGCGGCGCCCTGCATAAAAGTATACCTTCTAGCCTCCCGTAAAGTCATTGATCGTTAGGTTTTACACCGCTTTAGCCTCATTAGATAAGTAAACTTAGGAGTTGTCGTGACCGCTGTAAATTTGAGTACTGATTACCTCATCGTAGGCAGTGGGGCAGTTGGCATGGCTTTCGCTGATACCTTGCTTACCGAAACTGACGCCAACATCATCATTGTGGATAAGCATCATAAACCCGGTGGCCATTGGAACGTAGCTTACCCCTTTGTCACTTTGCACCAGCCCTCTGCTTTTTATGGTGTTAGTTCACGCGAATTAAGCGGTGGAAGACTAGATGAGGTAGGTTTAAATAAAGGCCTGAATGAACTGGCATCAGGCGCGGAAGTCAGCGCCTATTTTGATAATGTTATGCGTCAGCAATTCCTGCCGACTGGCAGGGTCAAGTATTTCCCAATGTGTGAGTACACTGGAAATAGTGAATTCGTCTCAATGCTAACCGGTGAGAAATTCAAGGTAAAGGTCAATAGAAAGACTGTTGATGCTAGTTACCTGAATACGTCAGTTCCCTCTACACACACGCCCAATTTTTCTATCGCAGCGGGTATCCGATTTATCCCTCTTAATGACCTGCCAAAAGTCACTTCACAGCCAGATAACTATGTCATTGTAGGTGGTGGGAAGACTGGAATTGATGCTTGTCTTTGGTTGCTTGAAAATGGTGTTGAGGCCGATTCTATAAGCTGGGTGATGCCTAGAGACGCATGGTTAATTGACCGTAAGAACACCCAGCCTACTGCCGAGTTTTTCAATGATGCCATTGGCGCGCAAGCTAATCAGATGGAAGCGATAGCGAATTCTGAGTCAATCGAGGATATGTTTAAACGCTTAGAAGATGCTGGTGTTTTTCTTCGAATTGACACGGGCGTTTGGCCCAAAATGTTTCATGGGGCAACCATCAGCCAGCTCGAGTTGACTGAACTTAGGCGGATTAAAAATGTTATTCGACTGGGCCGCGTTTTAGAAATTGGAGTCGACGAGATCCTGTTGGAACAAGGTAGCATGGCGACCCCTGTTAACTGTGTGTTCGTGGACTGCTCAGCAAGTGCGATTAGTAATCTCGTTATGAAGCCGGTTTTTGAAGACAAACTGATCACCCCCCAGACTGTTCGGTCATATCAGCCTGTTTTCAGCGCTGCCTTTATTGCTCACGTTGAAGCCACCTATCCTGAGGAAGAAAAGAATAAGCTTTGCAGAGTTGTTCCGCTTCCGAATACAGATCTAGACTGGTTGCGACTCACCGCTGCTTTTATGATGAATCAAACCACGTGGTCCCGAAAAGAAGAGCTAAGAACATGGCTTTACAATAATAGGCTAGACGGCTTCTCTAGGCTGGTTCAGAGTGTTAAAAAGGACGACCATGAAAAGTTAGCGATTTTGGACAAGATGCGATCTCATTCTCAGGCAGCTATGGCCAAGCTACAGCTGTATCTTGCTGAGCAAGCCTAGAAAAAAAGTCAAAGGTTAGCAGCGACTTTGGCTGGTTTTAGACGTTTTCTTTTGTAAGCCAAGTATTAAATCTAGAAACCATACAATCCGCTATTTTCACTATATCTCCGGTGGCTTCCTCGGTGCACTCCTCAAAGTGCGCCGAGGAAAGCTGCCAGTCATAGGTTTGAGATAATTGGTAATTACATGCGTGGATACTTATGTAATCAGATGTTTGCCAATTCGTTTCACACCAGGCACTTATCAAAGCCCCGGCCATTGACAGATTGTAGTCTCTGGCGGATGGTTCATCGGCTTCACCAGCGTAAGTTGTCGCTGCTATCGAAGCGCTTAAAAAAAGATAAACGAGAAAAGCTTTCATTTGAATAACCGTGGCCCTGCAGTTGAATATCCGCTGTTACTAAGTGTTTTATGCGTGACTAAATCTACTATTAACTTTCCAATACACCGGCAGTTTTGGAGGTGAGGTATTGTGTTGCTCTATGCGAAAGATAATAGGCGTAAAGTCGATTTGCCAAGGTTAGTAATTATCAAAACAGCTTATCTAGGCGCCACGACAGTTTGGCGCTGAAAATCTAAACCTTCGATGCCGACACGGACAACATCCCCAGGTTTCAGATAGCGTGGTGGCACCATGCCGTCACCAACCCCAGCTGGCGTGCCAGTAAATATAAGGTCGCCAGGGTAAAGAGTCATGAATTGACTGAGGTGGCTTATGATTTCCTTAACACTAAAAACCATGTCTGCGGTATTGCCGTCTTGGCGCATGTCCCCATTGACCTCCGACCAAATCGAAAGATTCTGAACATCATCAATAGTGTCGGTTGTCACCAAATATGGACCTACTGGCGCAAAAGTATCGGCACTTTTCCCCTTGGTGAATTGGCCTCCCCGCTCTCTTTGGAAAGCGCGCTCAGAGACATCATGTCCGACTGTATATCCGGCGATGTAATCGAAGACTTCGTCTTCGGATATATATTGCGCTCGGCGTCCAATAACAATCACCAATTCTGACTCGTAGTCGAGCTTGTTACCGTTACGCGGCTGAATGACATTGTCGAAAGGTCCGGTGAGTGCCGAAGTAGCCTTCATGAACACCAAGGGTTCGGTTGGTAGTTCTACTGCCATCTCGGCGGCATGATTTACATAGTTAAAACCTATGGCGACTATTTTCCCAACACCGGAAATAGGCACCCCAATACGTGGATTCCCTGGAACGATCGGTAATTCTGAGATAGGGATTTGGGAAATATTCTCGAGAGATTCGTCAGAAAGCATGTCGGGGGTAAAATCCTCCACGTAGGCTGAAAGGTCCCGGATCTGGCCTTGTGAATCGACAATTCCTGCTTTTTCTTCTCCAACAGGGCCAAAACGAACAAGCTTGAGCTCTGCTGCCTCCAAAGGGCTTGTAAAAGTGATCAGAGTTAGCAGGCAAGCAATGCCAGCAAGCCGATGCTTGTTTGTCAATAATTCTATTACAGTATTGAGTGTCACAGTTTTGATCTCCCGGATCTTAGTCAAAACGATGTCATCGTTTTGGCCGCTTTGGCCCGCTTTGAATATCTAAGGTGGATAGTATGCTTGATTGTACTTACTCGTCGTCCAATTAGCTCAACTATCTTGTTGGTCGGTTTCGCGCCTCTTCCCAAAGGTTGCTCCGGATTATGGCTTATTTTTGCAGGACATTCTTAACACCGCATTTATAAAACCACTATCGATCAATTTTTGCTTAATTTGCTGTTATTGTCGGCTTTGGTAAGCTACCTTTTGCTTATGATTAGAATATTAACAATAGCCCTAGCATTTCTTGCCATCACTGTTTTAGTGGCAAGCACTTTCGCGACGTTGTTTCCAGATAATGATGCTATCGATAATGGCGTTGACGATTCAGTGCTAGAAGATCCAGCGCCGGTTCAAAATGCGTCTAATAAATTTGTTGGTAACGGTGCTCACTTAAATTCCCTGAAGGGTTTTTCTGCTGCCTCACTCGGCCTTGCCCATCCTTCGCAGGCCGCGCAGCGCCAATTCTCAAGCCAGTTAGCGTAACTCAATTAAGCGGCTGGATGGCGGGCAAGAACGGTGAGACCAAATAGTGCAGGCCCGTGGTCAGGCCGACAGGGAAGCCGACGCCTTGGCTGGCAGCAGATTGGATTTTCAGTCGCGCAATAAACGCAAAGTGTGCGATTTGTCATGCTGTGGCAGCGACGATTTATGATGGTAAAAACGTATTCCCTGTTCTGGGGTGTTTTGTCAGAGGCTATATTTTCAAGGGCCAAGATAAAGAAAAATTGTCAGCCATCTGCAAGCAATAAAGCAAGGCAAGCCCGCGTCATCTGCTGGGTCATCTGGTTGGCCATCGAAGCGCCTCTTTGACCGTTTTAATGCTAAGAGCTGGGTTGTGCTGGCGCTCAGCTTTGCTCAGCTACCCTTTGAGAGAGTATAGTAACGCTGCTGGTCGCCAAAGGCTCCGGCGCGGATGAGACAATAAAAGTGCTATTGCTTCCATCAGATACGATACGCGGTTACGTCAAAAATATTTATCAAAAGATAGAAGCTAACAAATGTTAAGAGCTTTCCTTAAAGGCAATGAGACTAGGGCGGATAACGCCTTATTAAACCGAGACTCGCTTTCTTTACGGGGGGATAAGGTGGACGAAAGTTGGCTTGTCTCTATGCTTAATGTCTCTGCTAGCAAAAAGCGGGCAGATGCTATTAGGCGCAGTTATAGCCTCTGAGTCAGGACGCCGTTATTGTTGCTAGTGGGTATCTGGACAATTGGTGATTGGGCGGCTACCCTGTTTTCGTCGGCTCCTGACATATCAGCATACACAGCAAAAAGTGCATGCCTCTCCTGAGCTTCTTTTTCATCAATTATTGCCAATCATTGTAGAGCATGTACTCGATACTTAGTGTTGCCACGACAATCACCTTGCTGACCTCACTACTCATTTTCCTTAAATGGGGTAACGTAGAATGCAAAGGTAGCAATCCGACATCATTACTCACGTTTTGTGCGATCTTGTTCACGTCTGGCTTAGACGTTGGACTGATTATGTTCCCCTTGGTTGAGTTTCCGGTTTACGCTGCCGAGGAACAATATAGCTTCGCTAATCCGCTTGCCATTGAGTTTGGCTTTTGGGGGTTTTTGGTTTGGGTTTTCTATTTTCTAACAACGTTTTATTTTTGCGTCGTGGAGCCTAAAGTACGGCTATTTGAAATCAAAGCGGTAAAGCTGGTGAACAACCTTGTTATTATCGCAACCTGTGCTTTTACAGGATTTCTGTTTCTCGATTCGGTGCCCAATTACATCGAAGACATTAATGATTTTCAAAAATTCGGTCTGGTAGGGGGCATCGTTTTATTTGCCGTTTATTCCAGTTCCCATATTCGCTATGTCAAACTGTTGAGTGTTTCATCAGCTTTACTGTTTCTTCTTTTGGGGCTGGCGCTTGCTGTAGACTCCGGTGTTTCTTTATCTGAGTTTGTAAAAACTTCCTCCGGCATAGGCGAGTATTTTAGCAATATTCAGCGCTTCTTTACTCCGGTCAGCGATTACCATGGTTGGTATCTATTCTGGTGGTTTTCTTGGAGTATAATGATTGGCCAGTTTGTCGCTAGATTTGTCACGCCCATGAAGACCTGGCAGTTGTTTGCAGCTTTGCTCACTATTCCATCTGTCGCTCTGGCTCTTTGGTTTACCACCCTTTACTACTATTTCATTAATGAGCTTACTGTTGCTCCTGTTCTGACTTTAGCGATGGTGGCCATTGGCATTTTATTTGTCGCTAACTCTCTTGACTCATTAATACGTCTCTACACCGATAATCTCGGGATAGGAATAGAGCGGCTGGGTCTTGTAACTTATGTGCTGTTAAACTGGGTGCTTATTTATGGCTTAGTTTTACTCTATCAGTTCACGCCGATCAAAATTGAATGGGTTGGGCTGGTAGTGATCGGTCTGTATGCCGTCATTTACTGTTTGCTTTTTAGAAGCAGGCATCAGTTTCTTGCTCTGCGTTAAAACTTATTGAAAGACCATAAGAAGCGTCACAAGAAGCACTACTATATGAGAGCGTTATGAGTGAGATGAATTCGTCCAACGAATACGATTACGTGATTATTGGCGCAGGATCTGCCGGGGCAATCCTCGCGAACCGCTTGTCCGAGGATAAGAATATGCGGGTGCTACTGCTAGAGTACGGCGGAAGCGATGCAAGCATTTTTGTACGGATGCCAACGGCGCTTTCTATTCCGATGAACTCGGCTACATATAATTGGGGTTTTGAGTCAGAGCCTGAACCGTATTTGAATAATAGGCGCATGAACTGTCCTCGCGGGAAGGTAATAGGTGGGTCTTCTTCCATCAATGGCATGGTTTATGTTCGTGGCCATCCCCGAGATATAGATTCTTGGCAGGAAAGCGGGGCGGACGGTTGGAACTACGCAAATTGTTTGCCGTATTTTAAGAAGCTTGAAAACCATAGAGTCGTTGATAGCGAGTATGCAGGCCGTGATGGTCCTGTTGATATCAGTGCCGGAAATGGCATGAAGAACCCTCTCTACCAAGCATTTGTTGAAGCGGGCGTCGAGGCCGGTTACGCCGAGACAGCCGATTACAACGGCTACCAGCAGGAAGGTTTTGGCCCCAAGTATATGAATGTTGCCGATGGCATCCGAGCCTCCACTGGCTACTCTTATCTGCGCCCGGTACGTCATCGAGGCAATCTGCAAATAGTTAAGAAAGCCTTGGCGCAGCGTCTTATTTTGGAGAACAAAAAGGCAAAAGGGGTTGAGTGTCAGGTTGGCGGCCAGACTAGAAGTTATTTTGCGCGCCGAGAGGTTATTGTGGCTGCTGGTGCAATAGGTTCACCTCAGCTATTGCAGGTTTCAGGTATCGGTGCGAAGACAACACTGGCCGCCGCTGGCATAGAGACTTTGCATGAGCTTCCGGGCGTTGGGGAAAATCTGCAGGATCATTTAGAATTTAATTTTCAATATCGATGTAAACAACCCATTACCCTAAACGGCCAGCTGGATTTGCTAAGCAAAGGCAGAATAGGCGTTCGTTGGCTTCTGTGCCGCGATGGCCTCGGTAGCACTAATCATTTTGAGTCCTGTGGGTTTATTCGCTCGCAGGCTGGCGTTCAGTGGCCGGATATTCAGTACCACTTTCTTCCGGGCGCTATATCCTACGACGGCCGTTCTGCTTTTAAGGGCCACGGGTTCCAAGTGCATGTGGGGCATAACAGACCGACCAGTCGCGGCTTCGTACGCGCCACCAGCGGCGACATATTAAATGCACCAAAGATACAGTTTAACTATTTACAAACAGAGACCGATAAGCAAGGCTTTAGAGATGCTCTGCGCTTGACCCGAGAAATCATGAGCCAGCCGGCCATGGATGCCTACCGTGAAGAGGTGATATCTCCCCGTGACGATGTGATAAGCGATGAGCAGATTGATGATTTTGTTGCGAGCGCAGTTGATAGCGCATACCACCCTTGCGGGACCTGCAGGATGGGAAACGACGATTTGGCTGTTGTTGACGCTGAATTAAGGGTGAGGGGCGTCGCTAATTTGAGGGTAGTAGATGCCTCCGTTTTCCCCAGTATTCCCAATGGAAATCTCAACGCGCCAACTATGATGCTGGCAGAAAGGGCAGCGGACCTTATCAAAGGCAGGCCAATGTTAGAGCCTTTTGATGCACCGTATTACACAGATCCACAGTGGCAAACAAGGCAGCGGTGAGTCTGTCTTGCTATGGCCGGAACTAAGGTAGGCCCCGGGAGTCTTCAACCCTGCAATAGAATGCAGAGACCACCGTTTACTGTCCTTATTATCTTAAGCACAGTAATTCGCCCTAACTTTGCCGCAGCGGGTTTTCATAGCTAGTCCTTATACCGAGAGTTTAGCCTGCAGTGGTCTTTGTTCAGGCTTTTAAGAGCTGGTGTTGGGGTTTTGTTTTGCTGCTACAAGCTTGTCTAGACGCTATTCTTATCTATCTACAGTCTCTCAATTGGCCTTATTAAATCGCCTCAATTTTGATCTTATCAATAATCAATAATCAATAATCAATAATCAATAATCAATAATCAATAATC